>NZ_JBILYB010000047.1:0-41885 GCF_044378005.1 Prosthecobacter sp. | reverse complement strand
AGCCAACCAATTTGCGATCCAGTTCGGGTCGCGATTTTTTTGATTGAGCGCATGCGCTCAATCAAAAAAACAACCCCAGACCAAAACATAACCAAAGACCCGAAACACAAACTTTCGGACACGCCCGCGGCAGGCAGACGACAGTCTTGCCTTTGATGTAAGGATAACCCGCCGCATCCACAAAGGTGCCGTCGGCTTTACGGAAGCGGACTTTACATGCGGCGGCGGGATTGAACTCGAAGCGGCTGTTGCTGAAGCGCATGAAGAGGCCCTTCATTGGCTCGTAGTGGTTCGCCTCCTTCGTCTCACTGTCATAGACCTCGACGAATACAGGGGCGCTGCGGCTCTGTTCACCGACTTTCTCAGCGGTGAAGAGGGCACGGCTGCGGACTTCTCCGGCCTGTCCCCAATGGCAATTGAGGTCGATGTTCATGCTGTCGAAGTCCCAGTCCTCGGGTGCGCCTGTGGGAGTGCTGCCGCCGGTGGTGAGGCGGTAACCGATGAGGTCATGACAGGGGGCGATCTTCCAGCCCTGGGTCGCCCAGTCGATGACGATCTCGCTGAAGCAGCAGAGGGTGGCATCAATGGACGGGGTGGAGGTGCCGAGGCGGAGGATGATCTCGGCGACGAGGTCGTCCTTGGTCTTGGTGCCGCGATAGACGGCCTGGGTGGTGGTGGCGTCGCCCACGGAGGTGGGGCGGACGATGTATTGGAATGAATCGCTCATGGTGGGGAGGTTCGTTGGAGTTTGTATGTTGGGTTTATGGCGCTTCCTCGGCGCTTTAGGTTTGGCGGGTTCAGGCCAGTTTCCGTTCCATACGGCTTGGGGTGAGTCCCAGGTAAGGGGCTCGCCTGTCTGTGGATTTACAGAATTCCATCGTAACGGCTCTGGCATGGTGGCTTCAGTTTGACGTTTTCTCTGACGATGGCAGGAGCACCCATTGTTTGGGGCAACGGGTGCGCTGTCCAGATGGTTATACCGGAAATGGGGTGCGGCGTTACAGAATTATTTACGGTAAAGTGAAAACAAGTGCAGGGCATGGCTGCGCCGCCCCGTGGACAGCCCGCCACCGTCAAGGTGTGCTACCTCTGACTTCAGTTAGACTGGCTCACTTCCCGAATACTTCTGCCTCTTTGCGGAAGCCATCCTTCACGACGGTGTCGCGGATGTTGTCTTTGGTTACGGCGGCGATGTCCAGCAGCACACTTGGCACGGCGACTTTGCCGTTGTCGGTCTCCTATTTGGCGATGAGGGGCTGGCGTTTGGCGAGCTTGAAGGCGAGGTCGGCGGCGCGTTTGGCGAGCTGGGTGAGCGGCTTATAGACGGTCATGGTCTGCGTGCCGTAAGGGGCCTGCGGGAATCATTCCTCGTCTCAATGCAAAAGCCCGGTCGCTCCTGGACCGGGCCTTTGACTCGCATGGAATGCGCAGATCCAGATCACTCGTCGCCACTGGCCTCGCTGCGCCTGGGGCAGATGCCGCGTTTCGATGGCGCGCTGACGAAGTCGAGGAGGCGGGAGGCGGGCTCCTGCCACTCGCGTTCACGAGCGATGGCGATGGCCTGGGAGAGGTTTTTGCCGGAGCAGAAGAGGAGCTTGAAGAGTTCCTTGATGGCAGCGCGCTGTTCGGCGCTGAAGCCTTGCCGGCGGAGGCCGATGACGTTCAGGCCGCTGAGCCGATTGATGCGCACGGCGGAGCAGAAGTGGGGGATGTCTTTGCCGAAGCCGCCATTGCCCTGAATGACGCAGGAGTCGCCGATGCGGATGAACTGATGAAAGACAGCACCGCCGCCGATGAAGGTGTTGTTTCCGACCTGGATGTGACCGGCGAGCAGGCAGGCGTTGGCGAGGATGTTTTTGTTCCCGAGCTGTACGTCATGGGCGAGGTGGGCCCCGGCCATGAGGAAATTGCCATCGCCCATGCGAGTGGCGCTGCCGGGCTTGCTGCCACGGTGGATCGTGACGTGTTCGCGGATGACGTTGCTCGCGCCGAGGATGACACTGCTTTCGATCTCAGGTTTGAAGCCGAGATCCTGCGGCTCGCCGCCGATGATGGCGGCGCGTCCGATGACGGTGCCTTCGCCGATCTCGACATGACCGACGATCTGCGCGTGGGCCTCGATGCGGCAGCCTGCGCCGATTTTGGCCGGACCGTCAATGATGACGTAGGGGCCGATCTCGACGCTGGGGTCGATCTGGGCCGAGGGATGAATGACGGCGGTGGAATGGATCATCGCGGCGCGCTGAGGAGATCACCAGACGCGGCGGAGCAAGCGGCCCACAGGTCCCTGCGCGGAGGCAGGTTTGGTGTACCGAGGCTGGTCGTCATCGCCGCCGGAGGTTTCCGACACATAGAGAGGGCCTTTGTGGTCGGTGATCTTGATGCTGTCGATCTCGATGCGGGCGATGGGGCAGTCGTTGCTGTCCACGGGCATCCTTGAAATGCGCTCCAGCACTTCGAGACCGGAGACGACCTGACCGAAGACGGTGTATTTGCCATCGAGCGAGCCGTAGTGACCGAGAGCGAAGTAGAACTGGTAACCGTTCGAGCGCTTGGATGGGTTCACCTTGTCGCTCTTGCGGCCCATGGCGATGGCACCTTTGCGGTGGGGGCGTTTGATCTCAGCCGGGACGGTTTTGCCTTCACCACCTGTGCCCCAGCGATCTCGGGCACCTTCATCGGAGGTGAGAGGATCACCGGTCTGGACGATGAATCCCTCGACAGCACGATGGAAGGCGAGGCCCTTGTAGGCATCAGTTTCGACGTTGTCGAGAAAGTTGGAGACAGTTTGGGGAGCGTCCTGTGGATAGAGCTCAAACATGACGGTTTCACGAGTGCCACCGAACTTGATCTCCATGACGGCGAGCTTGTGCGAGGAGTCTTTTGTCCAGGCGGCGGGGTCATCCAGCTTTGGGCCGGAGAAGGTGGTCTTCTTGCCCGTGGTGCTGACCTGGGGAGCGCCGGGGAAGTTCAGGGGCTGGTTGGACGTGGCATTGCCTGGACCAGCGGCACGATCAGCGGCTTCAAAAAGCTTGCGCTGGGCTTCGTCGGCGATTCGCTCGATGGCAGGCAGGGCAGGTGCTGCTGCTGGTGTGGCAGGCGGCGGAACGGTGGGGGAGAGTTCCTGGGCACCGAGGCTGCCAGACATCCATACGAGCGTCAGGATGGAGAAACGGGAGAGTGACAGTTTCACAACGGGAGAAAGCGGATGTTCGGAGTGGGATTCAGATCTTCGGTTCAGCGAAGAGTGGCGGGGACGCTCGGCGCAGGTGCGGCGCTGGGTTCTGGAGCCACTGAGGGAGGCAGGGCATTCACGCTTTCCCGAGCTGGTGCCTGGGCGGCAGGCGCTGGCGCAGCGGCAGATGTCGTAGTTCCGGTATCGACGTATTGATAAACGCGGCGTGGTCCGCCTTTGGATTTGCGTGGTTCCAGGCCCCACTGGACATCGAGGCGATCCAAATCCGACACGGTTGGGTTCACAGCATCAGCCCTCCCGCCCAATCCGCAGGAAGTAAGACTCAGCAACGAGGTGGCACAGACAAAGAAGAAAATGGAACGCAGCAGGCTCATTGATTCAGATGGGCAGATATTTTGAGTTGAGGGACGATACTAGACATTTCACCTCCGACTAGCAACACGGAATCCGCTCCTGCTGATCCCTGGCGGATGTAGGCGAGACCGACACAGCGGCCTGTGACAGGTTGGCGTGCGACGCTGGTGATCACGCCGATGTCACGCTCGCCGAGATGGAGGTGACTTCCGGCGGTCACCTCGGCGTCGTCTTCGGTTTCCCAGGCGATGAGTTCGCGAGGCATCTTGCCAGTCGTTTTGATGCGGGAGAGGATCTCCTGGCCGATGTAGCAGCCTTTGCTGTAACTCATGGCGGTTTTCTCCAACCCGGCCTCCTGGGGGAAGGTGTCCGCGTTCAGTTCATTCGGCCACGCCGGGATGCGCTGGAGGATGCGGAAGGTCTCGGCGTCTCTGGTGGATAGCGGAGGTAGGACGGAGGAGGGTAAAGCTGATGAGGCGGGGAGCCAGAGGTCGTAACCAGGAATGCCAAAGCGGGAGCTTTTAATGACACGGGCTCCTTCTTGCTCAAAGCCCTCCTTTACGCCGATCCAGTGCCAGAGCTGCCACTCCTCGCTGATGTCTTCAAGGACGGCATCATCAGCGATGATGTAGCGCTCCAGGCGCATCCCGAGCGTTTCGCGCAGGTCGGCTGAAGCATCGAAGATGAGGCTTTCTCCCTCAGTGTGAAGGTAGATATCGCCTTCGATGCGGCCTTTGACATTGGTGATGCAGGCGTGGAGCGCGGAGTCGGCACGGGCGGTGCGGACGTCGTTCGTCACCTGACCATTCAGGTAACGCACACGGTCCGCGCCGGAGAGACGCCACTTGGCCCGAGTCGAGAGATCGACCCAGGCTCCGGTGGCGAGGATGGTTTGATAGAGGTCGGCGTTCATGCCAGAGCAGTTACGCGTGCCGCCCCTTGAAGGTCAGCTCGGCGATGCCGGACTTGTCGAGTTCACCGAAGCCGAGCTTCACCATCTTTTCATACTGCGCGGTGGTGGCATCATTCAGCGGCAAAGTCAGGCCCAACTGGCGGGCGACGGTCTGCGCGATGCCGCTGTCCTTCGCGGCGTGATCGGCGGAGAACCAGCAGTCATGCTCGCGGGCGCACATGTCGCCGCCATCGGTTTCCAGCACGCGGCTGTTGGCTCCGGTCTGGGAGAAGACCTCGCGGATCATGTTCAAGTCGTGCCCGAGGGCATCGGCGAGTCCAAGACCTTCGGCGAGGCCGGCGGTGTTGATGTTCATGACCATGTTCACCAGCGCTTTCACCTCCGCCGCACGGCCTGGACCACCAACGAAACGACGATTCACGCTCATCTGCTCGATCATCGCGCGCACTTGTTCATACACAGCTTCGTCACCAGCGAGCATGAGGTAAAGTTTACCCTCACGCGCGTGGCTGATGCTGGAGGCCATGCAGGCTTCCAGGCTGCTCGCACCGACCTTTTTCGCGGCCTCGTAAAGCTCGCGATGGATGGCTGGCGAGAGCGTGGCGCAGTTGATGAAGATCTTGCCTGCCGAGCCGGTGAAGAGGTTGTCGCCTGCATTGAAGAAGATGCTGCGCATGGCGGCGTCATTGGTGACCACGGTGAAGATCACATCGGCAGCGGCGGTGACTTCGGCCAGCGTGGTGGGTGCGGCGCAGCCGAGTTCAGCGGCGAGACTGTCTGCGGCAGAGCGGTTCACATCAAACACAGCACTGACGGTGTAACCGCAGTCCTTCAAGCGGCGGGCCATGTTGGCTCCCATGCGACCGACTCCGACAAAGGCGACTTTCTGACTCATAAAATAAGGGGTGTAGGTGGGTTGGAAAAGAAGGCCGCCATCGTGGCGAGCGACAGGCAAAAACGCAACTCCGCAGACGTCTGTGTTTCAGGCGGGTTTCATCCCGCTCTGTCCGGCGGCTTGGAGGATGAAACGTTTCATCGTGAAACGCAGCCGGGCGGTGAGGAAGAGGATGACCAGAAGGATCAATGATTCCTCCCATTCGCCCTGCCAGATATCGAATCCTTGGAGCGCAAAGAGGAGCATGAGCAGGCCCAGTTCCCATCCGCGCATCCGAATCCGACAGCGGACACGAGTCAGGGTGCGTCCCCCCGCGTGGTATTCCGTGACGGTCAGCACCGAGCACCTCAGGTGGGACAGCACGGGCGTCTCCAAATCATGTCTTCGCCAGCCGGTGTCGGTTTCAGATTCGTGGCCGGCGGCTTTAAGGACTTCCGCCAAGTGTGTGAGGAAGGTTTCGCGGCCAGCACCGCTTTCGCTCCAGAATGCCCATTCACCCAGCGGCAGACTGATGCGGCGCGGTTTCGCTGGCTCGAAGACCTCGCGCAACGTCGGTTGCCAGCTCGGACGAGCTCCAAGTGAGATCATGCCGCGAAGTCGCGCACCTTCACGGACGATGGGATGCAGCCAGCAGAGCACGAGAAGCTGAATCTGACCAAACACGGAAAGCTCATGTGGCGGGCAGGGCAGGGCGCTGCGAAGGCAGAGCGCGGCGATGATGGAAAGAATCAAAAAGGCGAGAGCCAACCATCCCCAACCGAGCAAAAGCGCGATGCCTGCGAGCGCGATCCAAAGCACGCCGCTCAGCCAGTCGAGAGGGCAACGTTTTGACTGTTGATAAATGCCTTGGAACAGCCCGAGTCCCAACGGCCCGTGGAAAATGCTGCCTTCAGCGAGATCCTGTGCCGGGGTGGCATCGCCATAAATGGCACCGCGCCAGCGTGCTCCGCCGATGGGACCGAAACGCTGCGGGTGGTCCTTCATGAGGAGAGCCTCGGCATGACCGTAACCGCGCTGCTGCCGGAGATAGGCGCTGAAACTGCGGCGACGATGATGCCAGACCATGGCTCCCGGCATGAAGCGCAGCCGCCCACCCGCCTCGCGCAGCCGCCAGCAGACATCCACATCATCGCCCGCCGTGCGGTAGGCCTCGCGGAAGCCGCCGATGGCTTCCAGCGCGGCTTTGCGAATAGCGAGATTGCAGCCGGGGAGATGCTCTGCCTCGGCGTCATTGAGCATCACATGTGCTGGAGCCCCAGGTGCTGCAGCGACGATGGCCTCCGCCTGATTGCGCGGCGCAGGTGGGATGTTCGGGCCACCGCAGGCGACCCATTGAGGATCATCGAAACCGGCTGCGATGTACGCAAGCCAGTCTTCATCGACGAGGCAATCATCATCCGTGTAGGCGAGGATATCTCCACCTGCCTGCTTCATGCCAAGATTGCGCGCTGCGCTCAGTCCTGCGTGCTCCTGCCGCAGGTATCGAACTGCCGGAAAAGCCGCTGCAATGCTGGCGATGTCCTCGGTGGACCCATCGTCGATCAAAAGCACCTCGAAGTTGGCGTAACGCAATCCTTGCAGTGACTCCAGGCACGAGCGCAAAGTGGTGGTGCCGTTGTAAGTGCAGACGATGACGGAGATCTTGGGGGAGTGAGTAGTGCTCAGTGCGCAGTGCTCAGTGGACTGAGAACTGCGCACTGAGCACTTAGCACTTTGCTTTTCAGCTCTGTGTCCATCCACGATCCCAAACTTCCACCGCGTCACCGCTTCACCACCACGGAACCATTCATCCGTGTAGCTGAACCACACCGTGCCAGCCACGGCTGCGCGGCGGCACTCCTCCTCAAACCAGGCGAAGACCTCAGCCTGCGCAGCTTCGCCATGCGTGGCGGAATCCAGGCCGAACTCGGAGATGAGCAACGGCTTGTTTCCCGCCAGATGATGCAGCCGCTGGAGATACGCAGCGAAATTCGCCCGTTGCTCCAGATACACATTCACCGTGAGGAAGTCGGCGTTGCGAGGGATCAGATACTCCGTGCTCGGGTAGGTAGCGTAGCTGAAAAGCTGGTTCGGGGCGCAGGTGCGCCCAGCGTGGATGAGTCGCTCCAGAAAGCACTGCACTCGGCGAGGTCCCATCCAGCGAACGAGGGTCTTTTCGATCTCGTTGCCGACGAGGAAAGCGATGACACAGGGATGATCCCGCAACCTCGTGGTCACGGCACGGACCGTTTTCAGAACCTCCCGCTTCAAGGCGCTGCTGCGTGTGAAATCGACATGATCCGTCCAGGCGATGCCGACGATCAGCTTCAATCCGAGCCTCGCGGCTTCTTTTAAAAATGGCTCCGAAGGAGGGTGATACAGCCGCACCTTATCGAATCCGAGATGCTGGATGTGAGCGAGATCCGCCACGAGTCGCCCATCCTCCGGGAAGGACTCGCCGCCTGAATTCGGGCAAAAAGGACCGTAGCTGATGCCGCGCAGGAAGATTTTTTGATCCCCTTGGCGGAAAAATTTCCCTGCTGTCACCACGGGCATGCGGGCCGCGTTTTCAGCGGGCGCAGGGTCGGTGGAATCAAGGCAGAGAGGCATGGGGGGGGGGGGGGGGCCAGACATGCCGTAGCTGGCAGCTTGCTGCAACTTGCAGAGCATGGGTTGATTTATGTGACCGACTCGCCAATCTCGGCCCCTCCCATGAACGACACACTGAAGGTTCTCAGCGGCAGCGCGCATCCCGAGCTGGCCAAACTCATCTGCCAAAATCTCGGCCTCCCCCTTTGCGATACCCAGCTCACCACCTTCCCGGATGGCGAGACCTTCGTGCAGATCCGCGAAAACATCCGCGGTCGTGACATCTTCATCGTGCAGCCTACCTGCCCGCCCACGAATCAAAATTTGATGGAACTGCTCATCATGGTGGATGCCGTCCGCCGTGCCAGTGCCGACCGAATCACCGCCGTGCTGCCGTTCTTTGGCTACGCCCGCCAGGATCGCAAAGACCGCCCACGCGTGCCCATCACGGCGAAGCTCGTGGCGAATCTTCTCGTCGCCTCCGGTGTGAACCGCGTCCTCACTATGGATCTCCACGCCGGGCAGATTCAGGGCTTCTTCGACATCCCCGTGGATCATCTCTATGCCGGCCCGGTCCTCATGAAGGCCATCAAGGAGCGTAACATCACGGACCTTGTCGTCGTCTCCCCTGATGTCGGTGGCATCAAGATGACCCACGCCTATGCCAAGGCATTGAAAGCACCGATGGCCATCGTCGCCAAGAATCGCGTCAGTGCCGATGAAGTCGAAGCTCTGAACGTCATCGGAGACGTGAATGGAAAAAACGTCCTGCTCGTGGACGACCTCACCGAGACCGCAGGCACGCTCACCGCCGCTTCCGAGTTGCTGCTCAAGCATGGTGCCAAAAACATTTACGCTGGTGTTTCTCATGCCGTGCTGGGTGAAAAAGGTCGTGGTCGCATCGCCAAATCTCCCATCATCGAGCTCTTCGCCACGAACTCCGTGCCCCTCGCCTATGGGGAAAAAGTGACCACGCTCGATATTGCTCCCTTGCTCGCTCAGGCCATCCGCCGCATTCACGGGAACGAGTCTGTTACATCTCTCTTTGACATCTAAACATCGGCGTGTAGTCTCACGCCCCTTTTTCCACCCCTAAAACTGTTCAGGAGAACTCTCTGACCATGGCTAAAATCCTCGACCTCATCGCCCAACCTCGTACTGTCATCGGCACCGCTGCAGTGAATCGCCTGCGTAAATCAGGCAACACCCCAGCAGTGGTCTATGGCCGCAAAACCCCTCCTGCGAATGTACAGGTGGACACGAAGACCTTCACGAAGATCCTTCAACACAGCGCCTCGGACAACATCCTCGTCAGCCTCAAGCTTTCCAGCGGTGAGCAACTCGCCCTCGTGCAGGAAGTGCAGCACGATCACCTCAAAGGTGGTATCACCCATGTGGACTTCCACGCAATCGCCATGGACGAAGAAATCCATGCCGAAGTGCCAGTGGAAACCGTTGGTGAAGCCCCAGGCTTGAAATTTGGTGGCCTCATTGAGGCTATCCATCACAGCCTCGAAGTTCGCTGCCTGCCGAAAGATCTTCCTGAGCACATCACCATTGATGTCTCCCACCTCAATCTCGGTGAGTCCGTTCACGTGGGTGAACTCAAGCTCCCTGAAGGTGTCCGCACCAAGCTGGGCGCTGATATCGTCATCGTCTCCTGCGTCGAGCCGAAAGTGGAAGCCGAACCTGAGCCTTCCGCCGCCGCTGCTGCCAAGCCTGCTGCCGGTGCCAAAGCCGCCGCCCCCGCTGCCGGTGCCAAAGCTGCAGCTCCTGCGGCCAAGGCTGCTCCAGCCAAGAAGTAACCCCTTTCCGAAGTCTGATTCCTGCCGCCTGCGGTGCCCGCTGATGATCCATCTACGCGAGACCCAGGCGGCTTGATTCCCAAGCTTATCGTCGGACTCGGCAACCCAGGACTCGATTACCGAGACACCCGTCACAACATCGGATTCATGGTCGTGGATGAGCTGGCACGCAGACTTGGTATTTCCTTCAAGGAGGAAAAGAGCTGGCATGGCCTCGTCGCTAAATTTGCCAATGGCTTCCTGCTCAAGCCGACCACGTTTATGAACGACTCCGGGCGCAGCGTCCGTGCTGTGGGTCAGTTTTACAAAGTCAGCCCTGCTGAAACCCTCGCCGTTTATGATGATGTCGATTTGTCGCTCGGGCGTCTCCGTCTTCGCCTTTCTGGCAGTGCGGGCGGTCACAATGGTATGAAGTCCCTCATCAGCACTCTCGGCACGGATGCTTTTCCCCGCCTCAAGTTAGGCATCGCGGCTGAATCGGGCCGCCCCAATGGGGATCGACTCGTCGGGCATGTGCTCGGCAAATTTCGTGATGAAGAAGCAGCCACGCTGCGGATCGTCATCGAGAATGCCGCAGATGCCGTCATCAGCGCCTTGCAATCTGGTCTGAGTGCGGCCATGAACCGCTTCAACCAATCTTCGTCTCTCTAAAAAATCCCCCAACAACCTGCTACAAGATGAAACACAACTACGAAGCCCTCATCATTCTCGACCTCAAAGGCAAGGATGAATCCGTCGAAACCCTCGTCACCAACATCAGCAAAGACTTCGAGAAGGCCGGCGCCAAGCTCGAACAGATCGACCGCATGGGCAAACGTGACTTCCCATACAGCCCCCGCCACGTCACCAGCGGTTATTATGTGAAGTATCACGTCAATGCTGAAAGCAGCGCCCTGGATGCCGTTCGTGCCAAGCTGAAGCTCAACGAGAGCGTTTATCAGCAGTATTATCAGCGCGCCTAATTGCCGCTGGTAGTTCGCTACTTTCGACCTGACCTCCCGATATCGCTGTCGGGAGGTCAGGTTTTTTCATGGTTGTGAGTTCTTCACCAGCTTGTTCTTCTCCAAAGACAGGGCAGATTTCCCGATGCTTCGCTTCCTCGCATTTCTCTGCCTAACGCTGGCCGTCGGCCTGCCGTTGTCGGCTCAGGAACGCGCGAAGGCGCCCGCAGATGGTGTCCTCGATGACACTCGTGCCTTTAGTCCTGGAGCGCGCGATCAACTGGCGCGTGAGATCAAAAAGTTTCGCGAGGAGTTCGGCGCGGATGCCTGGCTCGTCGGCATCACCTTTCTCCCGAAAGGGCAGGATCTCCGGGCGGCATCCATCGCCCTTCGCCGTGCTTGGAGTGGCGATGGAGACGCCATTCTGCTCATCTACGATCGATCTATGGACAAGGAATCCCTGACGATCTCTCCGCGAATTTGGGAGCGGCTCCCGACCGCTGAAATCTTTCGTCTGCGCGAGTCTCTCCGCCAGATTACCTCGGATAAATCCAAGACTCCTGAAAACCGTCTGCGTGAGGGAATGCTGGCCGTGATGCGCGGCCTCACCACCATTCAGGCACGTGAAGCCAAGGTCTCCCAAGTTTTTACGCACGACTTCTTTCGTCTGGCAAAGGCCTTCGCCATTGCCCTAGCATCAGGTGCCGTCGTGTTCGGATTGCTGGGTATCTTCATGCGCCGCCGTGACATTCAGGCCGCACGCCAGCGCCTGCTCCCGCAGATTTATGCCACACCACGGCTCGGGGCTCCTTTCAGTGGCGGCGCAGCGGTGGGCTGGCAGGATCACTCGACTGAACCCGCGTGAGGTATTGACCGCAGCTCGCGTTCTCTGTCAGTATCGTATTTCCCATGAGTCGCGCCATCACCACCCTCCTCGCCGCCGTTCTGACCACCTCCGCCATCGCCGGGGACACTTACCATGTTTATTTCGGCTGCTACACGAATGCCAAGTCCGGCAGCAAAGGCATCCACATCTCCAAGTTCAACACCACCACCGGAGATCTCAGCGAACCTGATCTGGCTGCAGAAACAGGCAGCCCCAGTTTCCTCGCCATCCATCCTTCGAAAAAATTCCTCTACTCCGTCGGTGAGATGGGCACGCCCGGCCAGAAGGGCGGTGCCGTCAGTGCCTTCAGCATCTCGCAGCCAGATGGCAAACTGACGTTCATCAATCAAGTCTCCTCTGTCGGTGCCGGTCCCTGCCACATCTCCGTCGATAAGACAGGCAAGATGGCCATGGTCGCCAATTACGGCGGTGGTAGCGTCGCCAGTTATTCCATTCAGGACAAAGGTGGCCTCAGCGAGGCGCAGACCTTCGTTCAGCACGAGGGCAGCAGCGTGAATCTCAAGCGCCAGGCCGGTCCTCATGCCCACAGTCTGAACACCAGCCCCGACAACCGCTTCGGCTTCGCCTGCGATCTCGGTTTGGACAAAGTGCTCATCTACAAACTCGACCCTGCCACCGGCAAGATGACCTCCCATGGCCACGCCACCGTGGCTCCTGGCAGCGGCCCCCGTCACTTCGCTTTCCATCCGAGCGGCAAATATGCCTTCGTGAACAATGAGATCCTCATGACCGTCACCTCCTTTGCCTACGACGCGGAAAAGGGCACGCTCACCGAGATCGCCACCGTCTCCACCCTTCCCGAGGCTGACCGCAGCAAGACCGGCCTGAGCACGGCGGAGACCGTCGCCCATCCGAATGGCAAATTCGTCTATGTCTCCAATCGCACGCACGACACCATTGCCGTCTTCTCCTGTGATCCTGCCACGGGCAGACTGACCCTGATCCAAAACGCGCCTGCCGAGGGTGAGATCCCGCGCAATTTCAATCTCGATCCCACCGGCAAGTGGATGATCGTCGCCCACCAGAACAGCAACACCGCTGCTCTGTTTAAAGTCGATCAGGACAACGGCAAACTCAGCTTCACAGGCAAGAAGATCAAGGTCGGCGGCTGTGTCTGCGTGCGCTTTCTCGCCGTCGAGTGAGCTGCGCATCTTTGCAGTTGTTGCCGATGCGTTGTGATGGTTGATCCCAGAGATGTTTTTCGACACGCACACGCATCTTGGCAGCCACAAATTTGACTCGGATCTTCCCGACATCCTCGCCCGTGCCCGCGCGGCTGGCGTGACGCGGATGCTCGTTCCTGCCACGGATCTGGTGAATGCCCGCAAATGCCTCGCCATCGCCGAACGTGAGCCCGATGTGCGCGTCGCCGTCGGCATCCATCCCTGTGATGTGGACAGCGTTTCCGGCTCGGACTGGATCTCCGAACTCCGCGAACTCGCGCAGCATCCCAAGGTGGCAGCCATCGGCGAAATCGGGCTCGATTACTTCCACGCACCGCCCGAGGGTTTTGATCTCGAAGGCTGGAAAGCTCATCAGGCAAATTGTTTGAGACTCCAGCTCGATCTCGCCTGCGAACTCGGTTTAAACGTCGTGCTGCACAACCGCGAAAGCTGGGACGATCTCGTTGCCCAAGTCATGCCCTACAGCGGGCGGCTGCGTGGCGTCTTCCACTGCTATACCGGCACGCTAGAGCAGGCGCAGCCGTTGCTGGAGGCCGGGCACCTCATCTCCTTCACCGGCATCGTCACCTTTAAAAACCCTGGCCCCGCCGGTGAAACCGCACGCGAGGTCCCGGATGGCAGCTACATGCTGGAGACGGATGCCCCCTACCTCGCGCCCGTGCCACATCGCGGTCAGCGCTGCGAGCCCGCCTATGTCGCTGACACCGCCCGCGCTGTGGCGGCCATGCGTGGGCAGAGTGCGGAGGAGGTGGCCCGGGTCACCACAGCGACCGCCTTGAAGTTCTTCCGAGGATTTGATGGAGAATAATCTGAATACCTTGGGCCAACACGCAGTCCCAACACGCAACCATGAAAACTTCACTCCGCCTCCTAGCCTGTGCCGCCGTCTGCGGTCTCGCCCTCTCCTCTTGTGTGGTTGACCCCTACGGCTACCCCGTCGCAGGTGTGGGTTATCCGGCAGCGAGTTATTCCAGCGTTAGCTACTACGATTCGGACCCTTATTACAATGTCGGCTACGGCTACAATTCCGGCTACAGCCCCTACTATTCGCCGGTCTCCACGAGTTTCTCTATCTTTGGCGGCCGCAGTTATGGAAACAACTGCTACAGTCCCGGTTATTACTCCGGCGGCCATCATCACAGCAGCAGCCACTCCTACCACAAGCCCGTGTCTTCGAGTCATCACTACGCTTCCCAGGTCACGCGCCCATCCACCTTCCGTGGCAGCTCCGTCTTCAGCAGCCCGCCCACCAGCCCCAGCATCTCCGCACCACGCACTCTTTCCCGTCCGTCGGTTCGTTCCGCCCCTTCGCCATCGCCGAGCCGTAGCTACAGTGCCCCATCACAGCCCCGTCCAAGTGGCCGTGCAGAGCGCTCAAACCCTGGCGTCGCCAGCTTTTCCGCTCCCTCCAGCTCACGCAGTACCGTGAGCCACGTCTCCTCTTCCTCGGGTCGTTTTGGTGGCGGCGCTCCATCGGCTGCGCGCCGCAGTCGTTGATTCTCAGTTCGCTGTTCAACCCAGAGGGTTAGCAGCCTGTAGATTGGGGGATGAGCTTCGGAGATGAATGTATGCGAAAGATTCGGATTCCGGCGCACCGCCTTGTTCCCAATCTAGCACCCCCAACTCATCCGCCTGAAAGCGATATCGCAGTCGCTTCACTCCAGGGCGCTCCGCGACTCTCTCACTTGCTCGCAGGCAGGGCGCGAGGGATTTCCTCGATCGGCATGCCGAAGCGGATGGTCTCCTCCATGATCTGGGTGCGGCGGGACTCGATCTGATTTGGGCTGTTCGCGGGGTCGCGATTGTTGACGATGTTTGGCTGGATGAAGATGAGGAGTTCATCCCGCTGGGTGGTCTTTTGGGTGGTGCCGAAGAGGTGCTTCAGCACGGGCACTCGGCGGAGAAAGATAGCTCCGCGTTCATTGTTGCCGGTGCGCTCGGTAACGAGTCCGCCGAGCACGACGGTGGCCCCATTTTTGACGGTGACGGTGGTCATCAGCTCCTGCGTGCCGATGGTGGGCACGGTGTTTCCCGAGATGATCTGCTCGCCCACGATGTTATCATTGATCTGAGCGATGCGGAGCGTGACTTCTTTGTCGGAGTTGATCAGCGGGACGATCTCCAGCTTAAGAACGACATCGCGGTAGTCGATGCTGGCGCTGGTGGCGGCGATAGTGCCGACTCCGGAGGCATTGGAAAGGATGTTCACCGGCACGGCGATGCGCTGGCCGCTGGAGATGGTGGCCTTGCCGTTGTTCATGATGTGCAGGCTGGGGCTGGAGAGCACTTTGAAGTTCTTGTTCCCTTCCAGCACTTTGATGTAGCGGCTCAGGGCTCCGAGTTGACCGTAAAAGCTCATCGCAGCGGTGCTCAGACCCTCGCCATTCCATGGCAAGTCGAGTGCTCCTGCTACGCCGGTGCCGCCGGGTGTGGTGACATCCTTCTGGCGCAGTGTGAAGTCATCGAGCGCGTTGAGGAAGTCGAAGCCGTAGTTGAATTCGCCGCCGAGACTGAGCTGGCCGATGATGGTGCTGACATAGACCTGCTGCGGGCAGATATCCATTTCCTCGATCAGCTTGTCGATGACTTCGATGTGCTCGGGCGATCCATTCACGACGAGGCTGTTCGACTGTGGATCGGCGATGAGGAGTGTCTTGCCGACGATGACCGACTCAGGCGCGGAGTCGGCGTCGGGGTCATCGAGCATGCTGCGGTTGGCGCGGTTGTTGCCTTGCCCCTGGCCCTGGCTGCCGGTGTTGAAGCCGAAGGCTCCGCTGCCGTTGTTGTTGCCAAAGCCGCTGTCGGAATTGCGGTTCGCGGCGTCGGTGGAGGGGCTGTTGGACGAGCCGCTGGGGCGTCGGCGACTGCTGCTGCTGGAGCCTCCACCGAGTCCGCCGGAGCCGGAGTCGTTCTGGATGTCGGTGTCTTTCGCGAGCGCGTTGTAGGCCACGGGGAGGAAGTCGCCCACGTCGATATAGCTGAGTTTTCTCTTCAGGAAGGTGACGCTGTCGGTCGGTTGGTCGAGCTTTTCGACGAGACCGCGAATGTAGGTGATGTCCACTGGCCGGGCGATGACGAGCAGGCTGTTGGTCCGGCGATGCGGGATGACTTTGACCTTGGCGACGGCGGGGTTGGTGTTGGCCGAGTTCAAGGCTGCCTGTGCCGTAGTTGCGGCAGCGCGCGGGAGATTTGGAGCGGCTGGCACTGCGGGGGTAGAAGGCGTGCTGGTGGCGGCGGCATTTTGCGCCGCTTCTTCGCGCTCTTCGAAGATCTCGCTGATGATCTCAGCGATGCTTTCCGCGTCACTGCGCTCGAGCTGGATCATCTCGTTGGCGATCTCCGCTGGCGGCACGTCGATGACCTTGGCGATTTCGTAGATGCTGCGGATGGTGACGCTATTTTCCGTGATGATGAGCGCGGCGGAGTTCGTCGCTGGGGTGATGGAGCCGAAGGAGTTGAGTTTGATCACCTGCTGAAAGGCCTTCGAAGCCTCGTCCGGCGAGATGTGCTCCAGCGACATGACAAAGTGGCAGATCTCCTCCGTCTGCGGCAGGTCGTGGATGGCGGTGTACACCTTGAGGCCGTGGGACGCGGGGTTCTTGCCGCCGCTGTGGTGGATGAGCTTCACCGTCTTCGCATCCACGGGGATGATGGCGTAGCCATTGAGCAAAAGAGTGGCCTCGATGTAGGCGATGGCCTCTTTGATGGGCAATGGCTCAGGTGCCACGATGCGCAGGGGCTCCCCCTGGAGAGCGGAGTCCTGGATAATCTTTTTCCCGGTGATCTGGGTGTAGAGAGGGATGATCGCCTGGACGGGGACGTTTTGGAAATTCAGCTTGATCGTCGAGCTGCTGGAGACCTCCTTTTGTGTGAACTGGCCGGGTTCATTCGCGCCTTCATCGACGGTCGGGGAGATCTGGGCCTGGGCGGTCAGGCAGGCTCCGGTCAAAACCGCAAACAGGGCGAGCACGTGGGCTGCTCGATGAGTTGGGCGGAGGCTGTTTGGAAGTCGCATGAGGGTGGAAAGTAGTCTTTAACTATAATTTTCATAGGAATGAGGGCAATTAAAATATTTGGAAATGTTAAAATTCAGGGCGCGGAGCATCGACGCAGGCTCAAAAAGGAGATCGAACTTCCAAGCTAGGTCTCCAGTTTGGCAACAAGCTCAGGGAACGAACTCGGAAGTTCGTTTTACATCTCCGCTCTGAAAGCCGGAATCACCACCCCACGGGCTGCGTCCACGCCTTCTGCACATGATCAGGCTGCGGCGGATTCACCATCGGCTGGTCAGAGATGACGATGGCGCGGACGTAGAGTTCATCGCCGGTCAGGGTGTAGCTGGGCTCCAGGCTGTCGCTGCTGGCGAGGAGCTTGCCAATGTCGGCCCCGTGCTGGAGGCGCTTGGGCTGCGGGTCGGCGGCGGGGGCATCGACCTCCTTCACGGCGCGGTCGTAGTTTTTCAGCGTGCCACGGAACTCGGTGCGGTATTTTACACCAGCTTTGCCCTGGATCTTCAGGCGCAGGGTGCGGGTGGTTTTATCAAAAGACACGTCATCGAGCGAGACGCCCGTGGAGGCGTAGAAATCTCCGCGCTGCATGGCTTCGACGAGGACATTGGCGTCGAGTTTGGCCGCACGGACCATGACCCAACCGCGTCCAGGCGTGGTCGCGCCGCCGTGGTAGTTGTGGCTGTCATCGGTGCCGACACCGAAGAGCGGGGCTGCCTTCAGCTCGGCGATGCGGATGGTGTTCGCGATGTCCCAGATGCGCTCGTGCTCGGAGTCCACGCGCGTCGCCTCGCCGCCGTAGTAGATGCCGGGGTGACCGTTGTAGATCTCGAAAAAGCGGTCCTCGATGACATGGGCGAGGTCATCGGCAGTCAGAGCCCAGCGGAAGTTCGGGTGATTGATGTGCGCGATGATGGGGCGGCCTGTCTTCACCGACTGCTCGGCGATCATCTGGAGATTCACCCGCATCGTCTCGCGAATGGTTTTCACGTCCTTCATCGGCTGGATGGCTTCGGTGAGGTTCACCGCATTGATGTGGATGGGTGCTTTTCCAAAGCCAGCGCTGACCTCCTCCGCCTGCACGAGCAGGTATTTGCCGGGCTCTTCGAGCTTTCCGCGATACTCTTCCAGCGTCTTCAGCCGCACCTCGAGTTCGCCTTTGGCGTTCGTCCGTGTCTCCACCCAATCCGCGCCGAACTTCTGCTTGTACTTATCGAGCACCTTGGGCCCGAGAGCGATTTTCTTCTTCTCGATGCTGGCCTCCGTGACCCACTTGTCGCCGACCGCGAGCGTGTTGTGATCGGACAGGCAGAGGAAATCATACCCCTGCTCTTTATACCAGGCCGAGATCATGTCCGGGAAGTCATTGCCATCACTCCAGAGGGAATGCGTGTGCGTGTTGCCCTTGAACCAGCGGAGGTCATCAGCGGAGAGCAGGGCAGGGAAGAGAAGAGCGGCGAGGATCGGGAATCTCATGGGAAGGTGTCTTGAACGTCGGCCAAGGCTCGTAACCATCACGCTCTCTCATGACCGACCGAATCGAAACCGCCCTTGCCAACACCCGTGCTCATCTTTTGTCGATGCGGAATGCGGCGGGGCACTGGGTAGGGGAGCTTTCCAGCAGTGCGCTGAGCACGGCGACAGCCATCGTGGCGCTGCATGGGGTGGATGCGGAGAAACACACCGCTTTGATCGAAGCTGGCGCGCGCTGGCTGGTGGCGAATCAAAATGCAGACGGTGGCTGGGGTGATACGACGATCAGCAAGAGCAACCTCTCGACGACGCTGCTGTGTTGGAGCGCGCTGCACCTGGTAGGGACTCGCTGCCCCGCGTCCGAAGCGTGGATTGTGAAGCAGGTCGGCTCGCTGAAGCCGGGTGACATCGCGAGGGCGGTGATCGCGCGGTATGGGAAGGACAAGACCTTCTCAGTGCCGATCCTGATGTTGTGCTGCATCGGCGGGACGCTCGGGGCGAATGCCTGGAAGCGAGTGCTGCCGCTGCCGTTTGAGCTGGCGGCGTTGCCTCGTCATTGGTTCGGGACGGTGGGGATGCCGGTGGTGAGTTATGCGTTGCCAGCGCTGATTGCCATAGGCTACACGCGCTTTAAAAATGCACCGCCAGCGTGGTGGAATCCACTGCGCTGGCTGCGCGGAGTTTTGTGGAAACGCATCTCGCCGATGCTGAAGACGCTCCAGCCGAGCAGCGGTGGTTATCTGGAGGCGACGCCACTGACGAGCTTCGTCACGATGGCGCTGGCGGCAGCGGGAGAGAAAGATCACCCCTGCGTGCCGGGAGCGGTGGCTTTTTTGACGAGATCCATGCGCGCGGATGGAAGCTGGCCCATCGACACGAATCTGGCGACCTGGGGCACGACGCTCTCAGTAAAAGCGCTCGGTGAACTGGAGCCCGAGACTCGCGAGTGGCTGCTCGGGCAGCAATATCAGGACGTGCATCCTTTCACCAATGCCGCGCCCGGCGGCTGGGCATGGACAGATCTTCCTGGTGGTGTGCCGGATGCGGATGACACGGCGGGGGCGCTCATTGCACTTCGAACAGGAGATTCGGAGATGGGGAGGATTGCAGCGGGTATCACCTGGCTGCTCGATCTGCAAAATCGTGACGGCGGCATGCCGACCTTCTGTCGCGGCTGGGGCACGCTGCCGTTTGATCGCAGCTCGCCGGAGCTGACGGCTCATGCGCTGCTGGCGTGGTGGCTTTGGCTGCCGGAGTCGCTGCAAAGTCGCATCGTTTCGGCGACACAACGTGCTTTAAACTATCTGCGCAATACGCAGCGTGCCGATGGCTCATGGATTCCTCTTTGGTTCGGCAATGAACACGCGAAGGACGAGGAAAATCCAGTCTATGGCACGGCGATGGTCGTTACCTATCTCTCGGGCACACCTGCGCTGGCGGAGCAATGTGGTGATCTCATTCAGCGTGGGCGCGACTATCTACTCGGTCAGCAAAATGCAGACGGTGGTTTTGGCGGAGATGTGAATTCACCCGTGACCATTGAGGAGACGGCGGTGGCGGCTTGGGCATTGCTTGGCGGGGATGAGCGAACTCGGAAGTTCGCTCTGCTGGCTGTGGACTGGCTTTTGTCAGCGACGAAGGATGGCACACACTTTCCATGCGCGCCCATCGGGCTGTACTTTGCCCGGCTGTGGTATCACGAACGGCTTTACCCGGTCGTGTGGACTACTCAGGCGCTGAGGGCTGCACGCGGGTGATCAGACTGGTGGCACCCACTCCTCCATCGCGAGACTGGCGGCACCGAGGGCACCGGCGTCGTCGCCGAGCGTGGAGGGCACGAGTTGGATTTTCATGTCGGGGAGTTGAGGCGGCAGCGTGGTGACGAGAGCAGAGATCTCCTGGCAGAAGTTCTCGCCCAATGAAGTGAGCGGGCCGTGGAGGAAGATCTTCTCGGGATCGACAAGCAGCTGAACGCTGCGGACGACGCGGGCGAAGTCGAGCACGACGGCTTTCCACTCAGCCGACTCTGGTGTTGCGGCCTGCACGAGCGCTGCGCGGAGATCCTCGGGCAGCGCAGCATCTGGAGCGAGCTTGGCGAAGCGGCGGTACACAGATGTGGCGGAGAGGACATCATGCATGGCCTGGGTGCCATCTGGCTGCGGCCAAGCCCAGAGCCCTACCTCGCCAGCGACTTCGTGGGCTCCGCGCAGGAGTTCGCCATTGTGCATAATGCTCATGCCGAAGCCGCTGCGAGGGCCGAACACGACGTAGTCGGTAAGGTCTCGTCCATCACCGAACCAGCGCTCGGCCAGGGCGATGACCCGGAGGTTGTTTTCGAGCGTGGCTGGCACACGGAAACGTTGGCGGAAAAGATCAACGATGGGTACATCCTTCCAGTGCTTCACAAAGGAGAAGTAGCGTGCCATCCCCTTCTTGCGGTCCACGAGTCCGGGTGCGCCGATGCCGATGCCGAGCAGCGGCTCGCTCCGCCCGGCGGCCAGTTTTTCCAGCATCTCCACCAGCGTGCGCAGCACCGCAGGCATGTCAGGCTGATCGGGCAGAGTGCGGCTCTCGGCAGCCAGCAGCTTGCCGGAAAAGTCCACGCTCACGGCCTGCACGCGGTGCGCATTGAACTCCAGTCCGCCGAACCAGCCAGCATCTGGCACGAGCCCGAGCACGCGCTGTGGGCGGCCCACATTCGCCTTCTCCAGGCCGAGTTCCTGGACGTAGCCCATGGCGGTCAATTGATCGACATAGAGCCCGAGCGTGGACGCGGAGGCATTGAGTGCTCTGGCCAGTGCGGTGCGTGAGACGGCTTTGCGGCTCCGCAGATGGAGGATCGTGGAGGCTAGCAGGGCACGGTGGTCAGAGGGCTTTCGGCGCATGGTGTGTGCTACCTTTTGCCGAATGTGCAGCCATCATGCGAGAATATATTCGTGGAAGTTCGTTGCTGTGGCAGCCTCGGGGTGTCGATGCGCTGCCATTTCACTCTATTCATTCTTCTGCTCGCCTCATGCCGCCCCACTTCGGTGGTGCCGGTGAGTTGGGATTTGCTTGATGATAAAAACGCCGCGCTCTGGCAGCAGGCAGGCATTCCCGACGAGGGCAGGATCTCGGTGGCGAAAGGAGAACTCACGATGTCCATCGGTGCGCCGATGACGGGCTGCAAGTTTCCGAACTGGACCGGGCTCGGCCTCCCGGGCACGAGCTACTCCATCAGCTATGAGGCGACGCGCGTGGAGGGAGATGACATCTTCGCCATGTGCACCTTTCCCGTCTCCAGCCATGACGCTCATGCCACCTTCGTGCTCGGTGGCTGGGGCGGCACGGTCACCGGCATCTCCAGCATCGACTTTTCAGACGCGAACGAAAACTCCACGCGTGGCGAGCAGCGCTATGAGAACGGCGTGTGGTATCGTGTGCGGATCGAGGTCCGCCCCGAGGACATCCGCGCCTGGGTCAATGATCGCCCCATGGTGAATGTGAGCATCAAAGGCCGCAAAGTCGGCTTGCGGACTGGTTTCATTGATCACTGCCTGCCCTTCGGATTCGCCACCTGGAACACGATGGGAAAGGTGCGGAAAGTGAAGGTGAATGTTCTACGCTGAACTGTTTAGGCGGCACGTTTCAGCGAACCACTCAGGTTCCCTGACTTGGCCGGGGATGGAAGTGTCTGGCTGGAAAGCCAACCAGGACAGAAATCCTTTCCAAGGCCCCGCTCTCGGGCCGCCCTGGATGCCAGCCCGCCTTAACAAGGCCCAAACGATGGCCGGTTGAGCAGATTTTGGGCAGGCGGAGCACGTTCGGCCATGCAATCGACCTCAATCGCGCAGGCCGAGCTGCCTAGCTGGTCTGATTTCAGCCCTACCCTCACCCTTGACCCCAGAGCGCATCCATCTACTCTCCGCGCCCGTTTCCCCCCACCCAAAAAAACACACTATGAGCACACCGACCACCCATGAGTTCCAGGCCGAGGTGAAGCAGGTCTTGGACATCGTCATCCACAGCCTCTACACTGACCGCGAGATCTTCATCCGCGAGCTCGTGTCGAACGCCGCCGACTCCCTGGAAAAGATGCGCCTGACGCAACTGACTGAGAAGGAAGTCTTCCAGTCCGAAGCGCCCCTGGAGATCACCATCAGCTCCGACGAAACCGCCGGCACCATCACCATCTCGGACACCGGCATCGGCATGACGCGCGAGGAACTCGTGGAGAACCTCGGCACCATCGCCCACTCCGGCTCGAAGGCTTTCGCGGCTGCTTTGAAGAACGCGGGCAAGGGCGGCGATGCCTCCCTCATCGGCCAGTTTGGCGTCGGCTTCTACTCCGCCTTCATGGTGGCGGATGAAGTGCAGGTCTATACCCACTCCTGGCGCGGCGAGGGCGAGCACCTCTGCTGGACTAGCACCGGCGCAGGCACCTACACCATCGATGAAGCCCCCGATCAGGCACGCGGCTGCCGCATCGTCATCAAGCTGAAGGAAGACGCGAAGGAGTTCGCCAAGGAGTGGACCGTGAAGAGCGTGCTCGGCAAATACTCGAACTTCGTCGGCTTCCCCATCACCCTGAATGGCGAGCGAGTGAACACGGTCGAGGCCATCTGGCTGAAGAGCAAAGACAGCGTCACCGAGGAGGAATACGAAGCCTTCTACAAATTCACCGCCAAGGCTTTCGACAAGCCGAGCTACCGCCTCCACTTCCAGGCCGATGCCCCGCTCGTCATCAACGCGCTGCTTTTCCTGCCCGAACAAAACATGGAAATGTTTGGCATGGGCCAGATGGAGCCCGGCGTCGGCCTCTACTGCAAAAAGGTCCTCATCGACCCGCATCCGCCGAAGCTCCTGCCAGACTGGATGCGCTTCGTGCGCGGCGTGATCGATAGCGAAGACCTGCCGCTGAACATCTCCCGCGAGTCCATGCAGGACAGCGCCCTCGTCCGCAAACTCGGCGAAGTCGTCAGCAAGCGCCTGCTCAAGTTCCTCGACAAAGAAGCGCAGGACGACCCGAAGAAGTTCCAGGAGTTCTACGCGAAGTTCAGCCGCTTCATCAAAGAAGGCGTCGCCACCGATCACGCGAACCGCGACACCATCGCCAAGCTGCTGCGTTATGAATCCAGCCTAACTGAAAAGGGCGAGCAGGTAGGCCTGGGCGACTATGTGAAGCGCATGAAGGAGGAGCAGACGGCCATCTATTACCAGACCGCTCCGAGCCGCAGCGCCATCGAAGGCGGCCCGTATCTCGAAGCCTTCAAGTCGAAGGGTTACGAGGTCCTCTTCCTCTACGAACCCATCGACGAATACGTCATCTCCAGCCTGCCCGAGTTTGAAGGCAAGAAGCTCCAGGCCGTGAACAGCCCAGATGTCGATCTGGGTGATGTGGCGCAGGAAGGTGAATCCCTCAGCGAAGAGGAAACCACCGCCTTCACCGGCTGGCTGAACGAAGCTCTGGCCGAAGGCGTGGAGGAAGTCCGCGCCAGCAAACGCCTCGTCAATGCACCGGCTCTGGCCATCACGCCGGAAGGTGAGATGACCCCGCAGATGCGCCAGATGATGAAGGCCATGAAGCCCGACGAAGTCACCGCACCGAAGGTCATCCTGGAGATCAATCCCCGTCACGGCCTCGTGAAGAAGCTGAACAACCTCCGCAGCAGCGATGCTGATCTCGCCACCCTGCTCAGCGAGCAAATCCTCGACAACGCCCTGCTCAGCGCCGGCCTGCTCGATGATCCTCAGCGCGTCGTCACCCGAACCGAGAAGATCATGGCGCGCATCGCGTGAAGTCCTCACTATCCGCGCCGGGCGCTCCTCTCGTCTACGGCACCGATGTGATCGGTGCCGGGAGTCCGAGTGAGCGTGCGGCGCGGACGATGACTTCTTTTTCGATACCGCCGGTGAGGTGGAATTTGCGCAGCTCCTGCTGGATGTCAGCGAGGCGACCCCAGGCGGCGTAGAGATCAAAGAGTACGGCGGCGGCTTCATTGGGCATCGTCCAGACATCGCGCAGCAGGCAGGTCTCAGCAGCCTCGAACTCGCGGCGTTGAAGGAGGAAGCGGACCCAGGCGGCGGTGAGATCAGGCTGCATCGAGTTCGTGGACTGAATCCGGTCGAGCGCGGTCTGATACAGCTCGCGGGCCATCTCGGACTCGCCGCATTCCTCCAGCACCTCCGCCCAAACGACGGTCTGTGATCCGCCGGGCACGGGCATCCGCACGATCTCAGCGAAGAGCTCCTGCACGATGACTCGGTCCTTCAGCGCATGGGCCACGCGCAGCATGAGCGGCTGCTTTCGGCTCTCCAGCCGCATGGAGGGGAGATCCTGCATGACGAGACAGGCCTGCCAGGCGAGACCCGGACGTTCCTTCTTTAATAGCATCTCCGCGGCGAGCTCGATGCACACACGGTCGCTGTCGATGACGTTCTGCCAGCCGAGAGCGAGATCATCGGCAAACGAAGCTGGTGTCCCAGTGGCAAAGGCACTGAGCGCGAGTGCGGCAAGCGGACGATCCGTGCCAGCGCGTGTCTCAGCGCGCAGAATCGGCAGCCAAGCATCGCGATGTTTGCCGTCAGCTTCAATACTCATCCAGTCGGCGAGCTGCTGGAGGGCCTCGCGGCTGCGATTGCGCACGCGGAAGAGAGCGGCGACCTGCGCGCGGCCTCGCTCGGGCGACCATGTGGGATCTGCGGCGAGCAGGCGTAGCAACTCCAACCGCAGGCGGAAGCGCTCGGCATCGTCCTTCACGCTGCGCTCGGCCTGGGTGAGGAAGTTCAGTCCCTCGGTGCTGCGTGAATGCGTGCGGCAAAGTCCGGCGAGATGCGTGATGGCATCAATGGCTTTGAGATCGACGGCGATGGTCATCAATTCGCGAAACTCCTCCCAGCCACCGGCTTCGGCGACGAGTTGAGCCCGCAGCTTCAGTGCTTCCCGGCCCTGCGAGCCAGACTTCTCCACGAGTGATACCTGACGCAATGCTTCGAGAGCAGCGGTGGGTTTCTTTTGCTTCACCAAAAGCTGGGCCCGATGCACGCAGCTCTCGGCATCGGGGATGATGCCGCTCTCCGTGTTTGCGACGAAGGCTTCGTGCAGCCGATTCCACGCAGCGAGCGCGAGAGTATCCTGGCCGAGTTTTTCATAAAGCAGCGCCAGCTCGCGAAGGTAGGGCACTTCTTCAGGGATGCGGCCCTGACGAACGGTGGTCACGGTCGGCAGGTAGCCACGGCGATGCAGCTCGGCCACGTCATACTCGAGGGCGAGGAAATGGGAGTGCTTCTCACGCAGCACTTCATCGCCAGGCTGCGGCGGCTTGTAGGGCGGGTCGGCTTCGAGGAGCTGGAGGGTGAACTTCAGCCCGATCTTCGTATCCAGCGCTGCCTCCGCCACGCGGATGAGCCACTGCGCATACTCGGGATTCGCGGGAGCACGGCCGGGAAGCGTGGCATAGACTTCGATGGCCTCACGCGACATGCCCGCAGCTTCCAGACGGCCGCCGAGTTCACTCAGCGTGTCCACAGACACCTCCTGGCGCATGTCCACGCTGGCCAGATGCTCACGCAGCAAACGCAGCCGTGTGGGGTAATCGACCTCACGCATCTTTTGGATGAGATGACCAAGACGCCACTCGCCAAACTCAAGTCCGGAGCGCGAACTGAGCGCCACACCGCCCCAGCGCTCGGCGAGCTTGTCATTCACCTGCCGCACCATCTGGCCCATGCCTTCATTGGTGAAGCGCGCCTGAATCTCCCGTGTCTCCTCCCACATGCTGCGCAGATGCATGGGTTCTTCATAACGCGGCGAGCCCTGTGGCATGAGCATCCCGCGTATCTCGCCCATATTCCGTGCTGGGAGGAAATCGCCGGTTATGAAGTTCTCCATCTCCGCCGCCGCTTTGTCCGGGGCCCCGGCGAGACCCGCCACGGCGGACTTCCGCAGGCTGGTCATGCCTGAACTCGGTGTGCTCTGGAGATGATTCCAGGCGGAGCGCACATTTTGTTCGCGCTCTCCGGCGCTGATGGCGAGACGATTCGCCGCGCTGAGGCTGAAGAGGTAGGGGTCATAGGTGCCGCGATACGCCTCCGGCTGCACCGGGCCGCGCACGACACGACCGAGATAATCACGCGCCAGATCCCACCGCTCCGCCGCCTCGGCGATGCGGGCCAGGGAGAAGACAAAGGCGCTGCCGAGAGCGGGGTTGTGAAGGCTGACGCTCTCCCCGAGTTCCAGGGCCTCGATGTAGCGCTGCTGATCCTGAAGACGGCGCATGACATCGAGCACGGAGACGCTGTGCACGGTACCGAGCTGCGCGAGTTCGCCTTTGGCAAAGCGGAAGCTGTCGATGTCCGCGAGGATGGCGGAGACGCCGAGGAGCATGCGCTGTCGAAGATCGAGGATCTCTGTGTCCGCACCGGTCTGTGTAGCCCAGCGCATGGCCTCGCTCATGCCGCCAGAACGCAGGGTGAGCCAGAGATGGCAGAAGCTGGCTTCGAGTGTGGAGCGGCCTTTCATCACTGAGGTGAGCTGCTCACGGAATGCTTTCCCCTCCCCGGCGTAGTGGAGAGCCCAGAGTTTCTCGACGGGTGATTTGAAAGCAGAGGCTTCCTTCAGCCAGGCCTGCGCCGAACCTTCGCCTCGCTGCATTCTGGCGAGTTCCTCGATGGTCCGCAGCCGAACCAACGGCACGTCATTCGGAAGGTCGAGGAATTCAGGCCGAGGAAGGCTCAGGTAGGTGCGTAGCGCGGTGACCTCGGAGCTCTTCAGCGCGGGCACCGTGTCCAGTCCGGCGAGGATTTCCGTCACTGGACCGGGCGTCCCGGACTTCCTTTGATCGGCCAATGGCAAGGGCAGGCGCTCGGGGGGAACGCTCGTTGGTGGTGTGAAAGCCTGGCTTGCCGTGCGGGTGAGGATCTCGCGCAGATACTTCTCCGCAGCGGCATCATCCGCCAGACGCAGGCATTTCAAAGCGAGCCGAAGATGGGATCGTGCATCCCAGGAGCGCACGCGGGCGATCTGCTCATAGACACGACGCTCAGCTTCATCCTGACCGGTGGCACGATAGTGCTCGGCGAGGCCATCCAGCGCCGCTGCATCCTGCGAGAAGCGGCTTTCCAAACGACGGCGGACACGGTCTGCCTCGGCGATTTGGAAGGTCTGCTCCAGCATTTCGACGAGACGACGCGACTCCGCCGCTGCTTCACCAGGCCCGGCGCTGGCGGCGATCTGCTTTTGGAAATAGATCGCTGACTTCAGATCCGAGACGCGCAGCGCTGCCTCGCGAAGTTGATCGAGGGAGAAGGGTGTGTCCGGCGCGGTGTAGTAGGCCTGCTTCATCGCCGCAAAGGCCTTCGGAGCATCGCCTTCGCGATCATAGACGCTGGCAAGCGCCTCGTGGTAGAAGCCATCGAAGGGGTGCTTTTTCACCAAGGTGAGCAGAGCTTCCTTCAACAATTTGAGGCGGTCTTTGAGAAGATCGGCTGGCAGTTCGCCACCTGATTCACCGGCCCAGAGCAGACGGTCGAGGAAGCGTTTAAAAGCCTCGCGGCGGCGTTTCACATCTGTCTCCTGCTCGACGATGCGGAGCTGGATCTGCACATGCTCGGGAAGCTTGCCACGCTGGAGCAGCATCTCCGCGTAGCGCTGCATGAGTGCCACAGCAGCACCACCTGTGGCGCGGTCGATGGCCTGCTGCCAGAGCTTCAAAGCATCGTCGGGCCGGCGTTGCAGCGTGTAGCATTGAGTCAGGGCGCTGAGCAGTTGCTCCGAGTCCGGTGCCTCACGATACGCACGCTCCAGCAAGACCGTGGCGGCACGGCCAGGAGCTGGCGGATCTGCCGCGAGACGCCAGCCCGTGCGCTCTGCGGCGAGACCGACATTGACGGCGCTGGATGCAGTCTGCTCGTCCTCCAGCAGCAGTTCACTGAGGCGCAGCGTGTAGCGGATTTTGTTTCCATGGTCGCGCCCGATGAGACGACGCAGTACTCGCATGGCCAAGGCGGAGTTTTTATCCGTCAGGGTGAGTTCCAGCAGAAGCTTCTCCGCCTCGATGGAAAGCTCCCGCGGTTTGCTCGTGGCGGGATCGATCTGCAAAAGGCGGAAGGCGGCGTAGGCTTCCTCAAACATCTCCGCCCTCACGGCCCACCATGCGGCGCGGAAGAGATGGAGTATGGAATTCGCGGCATCGACTTTCTTCGCTGCCATCAAGCGCTCAACCATCGCACTGACCTCTTCAGATACTGGCAGCTTTTCAGTCGTCACGCCGGCACTGCTGGCAAAGCCTTTCCCCGTGAAGACTTCGGGCAGTTGGAAATCCCCACCACTGCCGCGCTGCTTGGCGGCTTCCTTTTTCTTTTCGCCGAGAAGCAGAGAGTAAAGACGCTCGTCCACGTCGATGCCTTGCTCTTCCGTCTTGCTCGAATCCCAGGCTTTCTCCAGCCAGGTCAGCGCTTCTTCGGTATCGCCATGCTCGGTGAGGAGATCGGCGAGCCGGAGGTATTCGTCATGACCGGCATTGGCTTTGCCCACGGCCTCGCGGGCCAGGATGATGGCGCTGTCGAGATCACTGCCGGAAGCCATGAAAGAAGCCGCATCGTTGAGTCGGCGCTGGCGTTCTTCGTCGTTCGGCGCTGACTGGGTGAAGCGGCGCAGCAGGGCGTCTGCAGCCGCCATGTCTTTGCGAGCACGATGAAATGCCGCCAGCTCAAACACAGATTCAGCGCGCGTTGGATCACGCTCGACGCGCTGCTTGAGGATGAACTCGATGACTTCATCCAAGGTGCGCTGCTGGGCAAAGGCGAGCGCCTGCTTTTCCACTTCGACGCTGTTTTTCTGAATCTCCAGAAGCTTTCGCAGCCGCGCAATGGCCTCACTTTGCCGACCACTGCGAAGATCTGCCTCACAGCGCAGGAAGACGATGGCGGGGAGGTCTGAGCCATCTCCCTTGAGACGCTCGTCGAGCAGTTTTGCGGCCTCGGCATTGCCATCATGATCGAGCAGGAGTCGCACAAGCTCCCAGCGGTAGTCGTCCACCTGCGGCGCGGTTTTGACGAGCAGGCGCATCGTCTCCACATGCGCGTCGGAGTCGGCAGTGATCTCCTGAAAACGGGCGAGGTCGCGCAAGGCCTGCTCGGTCACAGGCTTGGCGTCAGCGGCTTTGGTGAGCTGCTGGCGGAGGTCCTCTAGCGTGCCGAAGCGTTCGTTCAGGCGCACGCGGCGGCGGAAGAAGTCGGTGTAGCGCGAGTCGCGGAAGTCGAGCAATGCCTGGCCTTTTTTCAGCGCGGCCTCGGCTTTCTCAAACTGGTCCGCGTGCTCGTGGATGCGCGCGAGATCGTAGAGGGCATCGAGCCGCTTCTGGGGATCGCTCTGATCGGCGAGCTGGATGTAAAAGGCTGCTGCACGCTCAGGGAAGCATGCACGGAGGATGAGTTCGGCGACCTGCCGGACATGGGCGAAGTCACCCGAGCGCAGTTTCCCGGCCTGCTCCCAGGAACGAACGGCGTCTTCATTTTTCTGCGCGGAGAGCGCCAGTGTGCCGAGCTTGAGCAGGACATCGACTTTGCGGGCATCGGTGTCGGGAAGCAGGTCGTTGAGCTGGCTCATCCATTGGTACGCCTTCGCCGAGTCGCCGAGTTCCTGAGCCACGTCGGCCAGCCCTTGCAGAGCTGTGGGCTTCTGAGCTACTGCTCCCAGGACCTGCTCATAAGTCCCCGCGGCCTTCTTTAAATCACCCGACTTCCGGTGCAGATGCCCCAGAACAAGCACCAAGGAGGGATGCCGCTGCTGCTGGACTTGCGCCGTCACGCTTTCGATCAGCAGGGCCGTAGCCTCGTGCCTTTCGTAAAGCGCCCAGACGAGATCGACCACCCGTCCATACTCCGGCTGTGACACGAGGAGGGAGAGATACTCATTCGCCAGCCGGGTCTCCCGTTCTGCCCAGGGTAAAGGTGCCTCCTGGGCGCGAAGCAGGAACTCGCCGAGGGGCATGACTCCCAGCGCCACGGCAATGATGGCGCGCTGGACTGTGGGGGAGAGGACCGACATGCGCTGCAATTCAGAAATTCTGGCGAGATTATCATGCTGGCTCTGAAGGGGCAACCCAGGGCTTGGTATGACAGCAGATCCTTGCAGCAACACCGAAGCGCTTGGCAGCAAATGGCGGGCCGAGGTGATTCGTGGATTTGATGGTCAAGGTGGACAACATTCTCAAAAGTGAACCATGTTGGCTGGCGTTGTTATCAAATTTATAGAAATACTCTTGCGAATATTATAATAATTGTCATAATTGAGCATCAATAACGACTCTGAAGCCATGAACACTAAAACTCAAATGCACAAGTGCCGCAGAACGGGCTTCAGCCTCTTCGAGATGCTGATCGTGATTTCCATTCTGGGCATCTTGGTCACCCTCGCACTGCCTGCCTTCAGCAGCACCCAAGCGACCGAGGAGGTCACCCATCAAAGGAATGCTCAGACGATCTGCTCCCTGGCCATGGCAGCCAATGCAGCTGGTGTCGCCATCACCTCCGGTGCTTCCGATGTCAGTGAGATCTTAAAACGTTTGTCTGATGGTGTCACCGTCAGCCGAGGGCCGCTTGCCGGACGTATCATCAAAGTTCCTGCCATGAGCCCCTACTTGCTCGCAGGGGCCAGTCAGTACATCAGTCTGAGTCCCGATGGCGAACTTATCTATGACTCCAAAGGATCGAATCTGCGGACCATGTGATTTACTTGGATTGAAAAGCTTCCCATGAGCCCACGCATTCCCGGGGCTGTTCATTTTCATGAACCGAGTTCATCAGGGCCGCCTTGCCGAGCTCGCGGCTGTGCGTAGCGTCAGACGAATGTCCCAGCCGCCTTCCTATTCTCTCCCTCCCCGAACCATCATCGTCATGGGAGTCTGTGGTTGTGGGAAAACGCTGATCGGCACGCAGATTGCAGAGCGTCTTGGCGGAGTGTTTGAGGACGCAGACCACTTTCACTCGGTGGCGAATAAGACGAAAATGAACCAAGGTATCCCGCTCACGGATGAAGACCGCTGGCCTTGGTATGCTACGCTGCGGGCGCGGATCGAGGAGATGCGTAGCAAGACGCCCGTGTATGTCCTGGCCTGCTCGGCACTGAAAGCGGTGTATCGCGAAAAACTCCGCGCCGGGGATGACGCCAGCACGCTGGTCTTCGTCCATTTGCATGGCACTCACGAACTCATTTTCAGCCGCATGTCGACACGCGAAGGCCATTACATGCCAGTCAGTCTGCTCGATAGCCAGTTCGCCATCCTGGAAGAGACTCCCGATTTGATCCAAGTATCCATCGAAGGCACGCCGGACGAGATCACCGAAGCGGCGCTGACTCGCCTGCGCTAGACGATCCCCGCGCAAGAATTGCACTTTGCGGCATGGGTTTGACGCTGGCTCCATAAAGCCGTTAGCGTGACTTCATGGACGCCCAACCTCTCCGCACCTCTGTCATCGGCAGTTACCCTTTCCCTGGCTGGCTGGAGTTTGCCGCACGACATCTTGATCAGTTCGGCGGCGCAGATCTGAGCGAGATGCAGGACGACGCGGCCATGGTCGCCATCCAGGATCAGATCGCCGCCGGTCTCGATGTCATCACCGATGGGGAACAGACGCGTTTCGATTTCAATCTCTCCTTCTACGGCTTCATCGAAGGCATCGCCCTGGAGCCCGCCAGCCCGCGTCGCTTTGGTCCCCCAGCGCATGATCAGCGCGGCAAACACGAGATCGTGGGGGAACTGCGTGCACCTCGTGGCTTGGGTGCGGTGGAGGAATACCTGCGCCTGAAGCGTCTCGCAGGGCACACAGGCAAGCGTTTGAAAGTCAGCGTCCCCGGCCCCTACACGCTGAGCGGACGCCTCGCGCCGAATGCACAATACAAGGACCGCTACGCCATCACCGAGGCGCTGCTGCCCATCGTGCGGAAGGAGATCGCCGATCTCGTCGCCGCAGGTGCGGAAGAGATATGCGTCGATGAGCCGAGCATGAGCTGCTACGGCTTCCGCGAGGACACACGCCGCTTCGTGGACATCTTCAACCGCACCGTCGAAAGTGGTTACGGCAAGGCCCGCATCTGCACGCACCTGTGCTTTGGCAATTTCAAAGGCCACCCCGTCGGCTACCGCAAATACGCGCCGCTATTCCCCGCCTTCTTCGATCTGCATTGCGATGAAGTGCACGTCGAGATGGCGAACCGTGAGTATGCCGAACTTGAGATCATCGGCCAGATCGCCCGGCGAACAGATGTCGCCGTGGGCATCATTGATGTGAAGAGCTACTACATCGAGACTCCGCAGAACATCGCCGATGCGGTGCGCGCCTGCCTCAATCATGCTCCGGCGAATCGTCTCGTCTTCGCCCCCGACTGTGGTTTGAGTCAAACCGCCCGCTGGGCTGCGAAACAGAAGCTAGCCAACATGGTCGCTGGCGTGGAGATGGTGAGGAAGGGCCTCTGATCACTCCACCACGCGGCGCACGACCTCGGAGCCATCCACCACGGAATCTGGTGGATGCATGAGCAGCGGCATTCCGACTTCCAGGCCGCTCAGCACCTCGGCCATTTTGCCGTCCGTGTGGCCGATTTGCACGGTCACTTTCACGGCTTTGTTCTCCTTCATCACAAAGGACTTCCACTCAGCACCTTCGCGGAAAAGGCTGCCGCTGGGTGCCAGCAGAACATCGTTGTCGTGCCACACGGCCACGCGCACCTCCACGCGATAGCGATCTCCGAGCACCTTGGCTGAAGCGGGCAGGGGATCGAGATCACTCAGCACGATCACGCGCTGCTCCTCCACGCCGAGCGCTGACACTTTCGTAAAGGCCGCAGGCTCCACTCGCCGCACACGCGCTTTCAGCGGTACATCGCCGCCCCATTGATCCACCAGCACTTCAGCGCCCGGATTCATGCTCACGGCATCGCGGGAGAGGATCTCCGCTTCGATCTCCAGATCCGCCGGATCACCGATCTCCAGGATCGGTGTGCCCGGCGTGACCATCATCGCACTCTCCTGCTGCACTTTTAAAACACGCCCGCTCACCGGGGCCTTGATCTCCACCACCGCGCCGCTGCCCGCCGTGGTCAAAGACAGCAGCGCCGCCTTTGCCTGCGCCAGTTCATAGTCCGCGATCTTTAGTGCGAACTCGCTCGCCCGCACCTCGCGCTCACGCATCTGAGCCTCCAGTTCGATATTATCACGATCCGTCACCGAGATACTGCCCTCGCCGATATTCTTCTTCACGCGGTCCCAATTCGCCTGGGCAAATTGTGCCGCCGTGCGTGCCATTTGCAGCGATTCATCCGCGCGACTGCGCGCCGCTTCGGCTCCCTGAACTCGTGCCTCTGTCTGCGCCTGCGTGCGGGCATCCAGCAGCGGCGCCAGTCCTGGCTCGATGACCGTCAGCAGCGTCTCGCCCGCCTTCACTTCATCCCCGGCTTTCAAAGTCACCCGCCGCATGTTTCCCGCCACTGGTGCAGCCACGATGTAGCGATTGCGGATGCGCGTCTTGCCTTCCTCCACCACATGCACCGTCAGCGGACCACGAGTCACCTCCGCCGTCTCCACAGGAATCGGTTTGGGCTTCAAACCATAGCCTGCGAGCACAAGCAGCCCGATCCCCAAACTCCAGATCAGCAGCTTCCGCAATACGGCACGAGGAGCCGTCTTCTTCTTTGCCTCCCAAGGCGGGGTCGCTGCGCTTTCCATATAACCTGCCACTAGCGCGGCTGTGGCAGATTCTCAACCTCGGACAGCGGAACATCATTTTGCATGACCGGCGGACAGGAACTCGCGCTCGTTTTCGTTGTCTTGGCAGACACCCACTTTCGCTTTCGATCATGCACCCTTTTCATTCCCTCCAGCGCCGGGCCTTCCTTGGCAGAACCTCTCAAGGACTCGGAGCGCTGGCGCTTGCATCTCTGCTCAAACCCGCCTCGTCCGCACCGATGCAGGGCATTCTCGGCGCTCTGCCTCTGAAGCAGAAGGCCAAGCGTGTGATCTGGCTCACCATGGCCGGCGGCCCATCGCATCTGGAGACCTTCGATCCCAAGCCAAAGCTCGCCGAGATGCATGGCAAGCCGATGCCGGAGTCCTTCACGAAAGGCCAGCAGCTCGCGCAGCTTCAGGGCAAGCCGCTCACCTGCTTCGGACCTCAGCACACCTTCACCAAGTTCGGCAAGAACCAGGTCGAGATCTGCTCGCTCTTCCCTGAGATCGGCAGCGTGATCGAAGACATCTGCCTGATCCGCAGCATGACCACAGATGCGATCAATCACGACCCCGCCCACATGTTCATGAACACCGGCTCACAGATCGCCGGACGCCCGAGCATGGGGTCATGGATCACGTATGGTCTTGGAACCGAAGCCGGAGACTTGCCCGGCTTCGTCGTTCTGACCTCGCTGGGCCAGGGTGGACAGAACCAGCCCATCGCCGCGCGGCAGTGGAGCAGCGGCTTTTTGCCCTCGAAGTATCAAGGCGTGCAGCTTCGTGCCAAGGGTGATCCTGTGTTGTATCTGACGAACCCCATCGGCGTCACACGAGATCGACAGGGAGCCGATGTGGCGGCCATCAATGCGATCAACAAACAGCACGATGCACTCGTCGATGATCCTGAAATCGCCACGCGCATCGCGCAGTATGAGATGGCCTTTCAGATGCAGGCCAGTGTGCCCGACTTGATGGATGTGAGCGCCGAAGGAGCGAAGACACTCGAACTCTACGGCTGCCAGCCTGGCGATGGCTCCTTTGCCTCGAACTGCCTGCTCGCGCGTCGTCTCGCCGAACGCGGCACGCGCTTCATTCAGCTCTATCACAAGGACTGGGACCATCACGGCGGCGTGAAGGAAGGGGTGGCGCTGAAAGCCAAAGAGATCGACCGCGCCTGCAAAGCGTTGATCGTCGATTTGAAACAGCGCGGCATGTTGGAGGAAACGCTCATTGTTTGGGCCGGCGAATTTGGCCGCACGCCAATGTCGCAAGGCGGCAGCGGACGCGATCATCATAACAAGGCCATGTCTGTGTGGATGGCTGGCGCAGGCATCCAAGGAGGCATCGTTCACGGAGCGACCGATGATCTCGGCTATGCCGCCGTGGAGAAGATCACCACGGTTCACGACATTCACGCGACGATGCTGCACCAACTCGGCATCCAGCACGACGCCTTCAGCTTCAAGTTCCAGGGACTCGATGCCAAGCTCAGCGGCGTGGAAGGCGCGAAGGTGATCAAAGACATCCTCGCCTAATGGAAGCTCATTGCGATTAGGGTCGCGTGATGTCCACGCGGTAAAACTTCCTCGCCCCAGTAGCGCTCGTGTCTGTGACGGTACGGACGGTGGCTGCGTCGCTGGTGGTGAAGGTGGTGAAGGTGGTGAGAGGGAGCCAGCTAGGCGTGATTAGCGTGAGGCTGGTCTGCACGGTGTAGGTGCGGTCGTTGAAGCGGCGTAGGTGCCGAAGTTGTCAGGCAGGGGGTTCAGGACGGTGAGTGTGACGGTGTCGGTGAGGCTTTTATAAGTGCCCTGGGCGATGGCTCCGCCGCCGTGTAGGCTTCCGCCCCTGCGGCCGGAGCGCCGATGGCGAAGGGAACTCGCGTCCAGGTCTTCACATCCGTGCTGCGCTCGATGGTGTAGGTCTTCCCGGTGATGGCGTAGAACTCGAAGCGCACGCTCGCCGCCGCCTTCTCTTTGATCTGAAGCTCGAAGCGCTTGGTGGCATCGCCGGCAAACGTGCCCGCCACATACTCGTCCCAGTTGCTCAGACCATCGCGATCAAAATCCCCATTCCGGTCGAGCAGGTTGATCGGCCAGTGGCCGTTTTCATCCGGGAAGTAACCCGCCTGATAAAGCATCCACTGCTCCCACACATCTGGCAGGCCATCGCCATCCAGATCCTCGCCCAAATTCAGATCCAACCGCACGCGCTCGCCGCCTTTGCCCGCCGTGAGGTTCCCTGAAACCTCGATGGGATAAAAGCGGCTGCCATTCATCTCCACCACCAGGCTGAACAACCCCTGCGCCGCCACCGCGTTCGTGGTGTAGAGCGTCGTGCCGCTGCGGTTCTGGTCTATGCGTACACTCAGCTCATAGTTCTGGTCCAGGCTCAGCACCGAGTTCACTGGCGTGCGCCCCACCTCGACGCCGCCTTTGAGCAGAACAATGACCGCCCCCTCCACCGTGAGCGTCTGCCCCACCTGATCCCGCACGGTGCCGTAGAGCGTGTAATAAGGAGCCGGTGGGAAGGCCTGTACCGAACCGCCCGCCATCAGGCACAGCAGGGCAAAAATGAGGAGTCGAGGAGTCATGACGAGAGAGCGCTGCCCCTTCTGTCCCGGTTTTTCCCCCGACGTTACACCCCACCTCAAACTTTTTTCACAACAAGCCTGCCACGACGATCCTGAAGTCTCGATGCCTGGGGCAGCCGCATCTGAATTGCAGCCGCCCTGCCTCAATTTCCCAGACCCGCGCATTTGCCTGCTCTTTGAGTTTTGCGCACGGGGGCTTTGTGCCTACCTTGAGCCCGACCGAATGAATTACCCTGACCAAGCCCGCCGCATCATCCGCCTGGAGATCGAAGAACTGGAGCGATTGAACACGCGCATCGGGGATTCTTTCTCCACCGCCATCGAGACTCTGCTCGGGGTCATCGAGAAACGCGGGAAGATCATCGTCTGCGGCGTGGGGAAAAGTGGCAACATCGGTCGGAAGCTGGCCGCCACCCTGAACAGCACGGGGGCCACCACCGTCTGCCTGGACGTGGGAGACGCCCTGCACGGGGATCTCGGGGTGATTGATCCGGGAGACATCGCCATCCTGCTGAGCTACAGCGGGGAGACCGCTGAACTGATCGATCTCCTCCCTCATCTGAAGCGCCTCAGCCTGCCCATCATCGCCATCACTGGTGGCCTGACCTCCACCCTGGCCCGGCATGCGGACTGCGTGTTGGACGTGCAGGTGAACCAGGAGGCTTGCCCCCTGAATCTGGCACCCACCTCCAGCACCACCGCCATGCTGGTGATGGGGGATGCGCTGGCCATGGTGCTGCTGGAGGCCCGAGGCTTCCAGCCTGAAGACTTTGCCAAACTGCACCCCGGCGGCTCTCTGGGCCGCGCCCTGCTCACCCGCGTCTCCGATGTCATGCGCTCCGGGGATCAACTCGCCCGCGTGCAGCCCGAAAGCACGATCAGCGCTGCCCTCCAGGCCATGACTCAGGCTCGCGCCGGTGCCACGGTGGTGGTGAATCCGGACGGCACCCTCGCCGGAGTGTTCACTCATGGCGACTTCGTCCGCGCCTTTCAAAAGAACCACGCCATCTCCGACCTGCCCGTGTCTGACTTCATGACCCGGAACCCGATCAGCATCCAGGCCGACAAACTCGCCGCCGAAGTTCTCTCCACCCTCGAAAAAGCGCGCATCGACGACCTCGTCGTCCTCGACGATCAGCGCCGCCCGGTCGGTCTCGTGGACACTCAGGATCTCACCCGCCTGCACTTGGTCTGAACTCTGAGTGCGGAACGAAGCCGGGCGGTCTCACCCTCAGCGCACCGGCTTCAACTCGGCTGAAACCAACCGCAGGCCTCAGCCCCGGGCAGCCAGCTTCAGCCGGAACTTCTCCACAGCGGCCATGATCAGCGGATCGGCCTGCACTTCGACAGGAAGATCAGAGGGCGAATCATCGCCACCGGCAGCAGCTTCGGCAGGCTTGCTATCAGCCTTCGCGGGCTCCGGCTTGGGCTCGGGACTAGGCGTGGGCTTCGGAGCGGGTTCATCGAAGAGGCCAAAGCCGATCTCGCTGGCCAGAGGCGGAGCCAGGGAGGCGTCAATGACGAAGTCGAACTTCACCGGCGAGCCGAGGATTTCTTCGGCGATGCCTTCGAGGAACTTCTTCTGGTTGTCGCGATTCAGGCTGTCCTTCGCGTGCTCTTCCGTGGTTGGGAAGCCGACCTTGATCGTGCCGCGTGCGATGGAAAGGACGGTGCCGAGCTTCACCCAGCTCACCACGAGCGCCCGGCGCTCCTGCACGATGGCCGTGAAGTCGGTCCAGAACTGTTCCTTGTCGATGTTCGACGGGGCGGCAGCCGGAGCCGGCGTGGCAGCAGGCTCTGGTTTAGCCTGAGCGACAGCGACAGGGGCGGCAACGGGCGCAGGTGCAGGCGCTGCCACGGGAGCTGGCTCTGGTTTGGGCTCGGATGCAGCGACAGGCGCAGGGGCTGGTTGCGGTTCGGGAGTTGGTTCAGCCTCGGCCCAGGGGGCAGGCTCGGCCTTGGGTTCCGGGGCGCGATTGTAAACAGGCGCAGGCTCAGCCACGACCGAAGGTGCAGCCTTCACAGGCGCAGCGGCGCGGGCGGTGACGACCGGACGCGGCGCAGGTTTCGGCAGACCTTCCGTGCTGCCGCTGTCCAGCGCCTCGATGACGTCGCTTAGGCTGACTTCATTGAAGTGCTGCACGGCCTGGATCACTCCAAGCTCCAGATGCAGGCGCTTGTTCGTGGCCCAGCGCATCCGCGCATCCACTTCGGCCAGTCCATCGACGACACGCAGGAGTTGCTCCGTCGAGGCCATCTGGCATTGATTCGTCACCATCTGGGCGATGTCCGGCTCCAGGTCCTCAGCCCCCGCTTCCGGGTCGGCCTGACTCACGAGCACCGTGCGCAGATGTTGAATGAGGTCGCTCAGCAGCTTGCCGAGGTCTTTGCCCGCCTCGCTGGTGTCATGAACGAGTTGCAGGGCACCCACGGTATCGCTTTCCAAGATGTTCTGCACGAGCTGCGCCACCGTCTGCACGGAGGTGAAGCCAAAGATCTCCAGCACATCTTGTTCGCGGATGTGATTGCCGCAGAAGGCCACGAGCTGATCCATCATCGACTGCGCATCGCGCATGCCGCCATCCGCGCCTTTGCCGATGGCATAGGCCGCCTTCTCATCAAGATCCACGCCTTCTTCCTTCGCGATGTGCAGCAGGTGATTGGCGATGATCGTTAGCGGGATGCGGCGCAGATCGAAGCGCTGGCAGCGGCTGATGATCGTGGGTAGGATCTTGTTCGCCTCCGTGGTGGCAAAGATGAACTTCACATGCGGCGGCGGCTCTTCCAGGGTCTTCAGCAGCGCGTTAAACGCCGCCGTGGAGAGCATGTGGACCTCATCGATGTAGTAAATTTTATACCGGCAGCGGGAGGGGGCATACTTCACGCTCTCGCGGAGGTCGCGCACCTGATCCACGCCGTTGTTGCTGGCACCGTCGATTTCCATCACGTCCAGGCAGTTGCCTTCGGCGATCTCTTTGCAGAGCGGGTCCTCGGGATCGAAGTCGATGCTGGGTCCGTTCGGGCAGTTCAGCGCCTTGGCAAAGATGCGGGCCGTGGAAGTCTTCCCCGTGCCACGGGGACCGACGAAAAGATAAGCATGGGCCAGCCGGTCCTGCGCGATGGCATTGCGAAGGGTGCGGACGACGTGCTCCTGGCCGAGCACATCGGCGAATGTCTTGGGGCGATACTTGCGGGCGAAAACCTGGTAACTCACGTCCGCAGACTAGCGACGGTGCGATGGCGTGGCGAGGGGATTTTTGGTGTTCAGTGGTTTGTTCCTTCTCTGCCCGGAGTCGCGTGGTGGACATGGACTGTGGTGGCTGTGACGCCGCTTTCGGAGTCTGCTGGTTCTCGTTCGTCGTGGGTGCCGTCGAAAGCGGTGTCGGCACCCTTTCAGGGTTTTGCCACCGCACTCCAAGACGCTACCGCGACGCCGCCAGTCTTGGGAGGGCGCGGAGCGTTTTGGAGTGCGTGCGGCTGTGACGCCGCTTTTGGGAGTCTGCTGGTTTTCGTTCGTCGTGGGTGCCGTCGAAAGCGGTGTCGGCACCCTTTCAGGGTTTTGCCACCGCACTCCAGGACGCTGGCGCGACTTCTTCGCGCCTATTCTGCTCACGCCACCTCCACCTGCACGACCGGGCTAGGGCTCGTCTCACCACGCGAGTTGGCGGCGATGAGGCGGGCTTCGATTACGAGGCCGGGCTGGAGGCCGGTGAGGGTGGTTTCGCGGTTACGGACGGTTTTCACGGAGACGAAATCATCGCTGCCGGGCAGGCGGAGTTGGAGGCGGTAGCGGGTGGCATGCGGGGCGCGGGGCCACGTGAAGTGGACCTCTCCGTCGCCGAGCGAGGTGGCGGTGAGTTCGTCCACGGACTGTGGCTGGGCGGGGGTGGCGGGGATGTGCAGGCCGAAGAGCTGCCAGCGGGGATCTTCGGGCGGCATGAGGAGGTTCAGCTCACGGATGAGGCTGCGCATCCGCATCCTCACGCGGGCCAGGGCGGCGCGCTTGGCTTTGGCGGTGCGGGTGACTTCGGCCTTGGCGGTGGTGACGGCTCGGTGCGCGGTGCGGACCTGATCATGGGCGGCGGCGCAGAGGGCGGCGGTGGCCCCCATGTCGGTGCTTTCCTTCGTGGGATCGTGGGTGAAGTAGCCATCGAGGCGGCTGAGCAGCGCGAGACGTGAGGCCAGAGCCTCGGGCACCTGGGTGGAGCATCCAGGGAAGCCGGCGGCCTCCCACTGGGTGCTGAACCGGGGGCCAAACAAGGCCGCGAGCCGGAGCCGACAGCGGCCGAGGGTGAGTTCGCCCTCACGGTCGATCTGCCTGAACTCCTTTCGGCGCGCGCTGAGGTTGGCTTTGGCCTGACCCGCCTCCAGCAAGCTCTGTGTGGCATGGTCCAGGGCGGCCTGCATCACGGTGGCGGTGTTTTGCTTCAGGCCGAGCTCCACCTCCATCTGGAGGCAGCCGGGAATGAGGTCGCTGAAGCGGGCCAGGAGCTCCTGGTCGTTCGTGGGAGTCGGGTTCGCAGCCATGGCTAGATGGGGAAGGGGGCCACGAGACTCTGGCGAAGCTGCGGGAGTCTCCCCCGGCAGCTCTCGTCTCCACGTGCGGCCCAGGGGCAGGTGGAGACGGACGAACGAAGATTACTTTTACGGGAAAACCTTTTCAAGAGGCAATCACCGAGGGTCGGTGAGTCCTCATGGAGAGTCAGAAGAGCTGATAAAGGAATCCGGATGAGGGAAGGGAATCTCGGGAGGGTGAAAACAGAAGTCCTGCGAGGATGAGGGAGGTTTGATTGGCACTCGCCGATCGTCGGCGAGCAGAAGTGGAGTCTGCTGTGGGTTGGGAAGAGACCTTTTTAAAGGCCGAGGAGGCTCTATGGGAACTCACCAACTGTCGGTGAGTGTGAAAAGAAGCTCCGGCATGGGGAAACAAAAGTTCGGCTGAGGTGAGGGAGGCTTCATAAGCACTCACCGACAGTCGGCGAATGCTGCATGAGTTTGGGGAACCTCAAAATCAGTGTCACGCTTACTCCAACTCAATGGGGTTCCGTGAGGCGCGAAGCGTTTTGGAGTGCGGTGGGAAGCGAAGCGCCACGCCGCTTTCGTCGTGGCGGTGGAGAGACGCAGACGAGGGGGCTTTCGAAAGCGGTGTCACGGCCACCGCACTCCAAGACGCTAGCGCGAGTTCACCAGTCGGGGGAGGGGTCGTAATCGTCGGGGACTTTGAGCTGGTCGGTCTTGAAGCGGGTGATGGCGCGGACGAGCGCGGGGCTGGTGTGGGTTTCAAACCAGGAGGCGGAGCACCAGGGGTAGTCGGCGGCGTTCTCGACGAGGCGGTGCTTGACCGC
>NZ_JBILYB010000175.1:0-11452 GCF_044378005.1 Prosthecobacter sp. | reverse complement strand
GCCTTTGGGAAGCTTGGCGGTGATTGTGTAGGTCTCAGTGCCGTCGTTTTGCTTTCGTTCCTCGCGTTTTTTATCGATCACGCCACGCACGATGCCGTCTTTGTCGGCTTTGAGGGTGATGTTCTTTTTTGCGGCACTGGCGGTGAGCGGTTTCAAAGGCTGCCACAGGCTGTTGGCGGTGGTGGCTTCGAGTGCCTTTGTTTCCCACGCGGTCTGTGCAGCGGCGAGTTCGGGGCGCCGCTTGGCAAAGTCGGCCCGCAAGGCGGCGAGGCGCTTGGCGATGTCCGCCTGCTTTTTTTCGCCCTCGGCATCTAGGACTATCATGCCGGCCTCGCGACGACCGATGAGCGGCTCTTTGATGTCGGCGAAGAAAGCGCCGAGCGTGTAAAAGTCGCGTGTGGTGATGGGATCGAATTTGTGATCGTGACACTGCGCACAGCCGGTGGTCTGGCCCATCCAGGCGTTGCCGATGGCGCGGACGCGGTCGGTGAGCATGCGCTGCTCGTAGTCCTTCGCCTGGGCACCACCTTCCTCGGTGCTGAGGATGAGCCGGTTGAAGGCGGAGGCGACGCGGGTCTCTTGATTTGCATCCGGCATCAAGTCTCCGGCGATCTGCTCAATGGTGAAGCGGTCGAATGGTTTGTTTTTGTTGAACGACTGGATGACGTAGTCGCGGTAGGGCCAGACGTTGTGTGGGTTGTCACTGTGATAGCCGATGGTGTCGGCGAAACGGACCTGATCGAGCCACGCGATGGCCATGCGCTCGCCGAAGTGGGGAGAGGCCAGTAGGCTGTCGATTTCAGATTTCAGATTGGTGATTTCCGATTTCTGCGGCGGCAGGCCGGTGAGGTCGAAGGAGAGGCGGCGCAACAAGGTGCGGTCATCGGCCTTCGGGGACGGTTTGAGACCGATCTCGGCAAGGCGCTTTAGCACGAGGTGGTCGATGGGGTTCGCTCCAGCGGGGATGGTGGCTTTGATGGGCTTTTCATAGGCCCAGTGCTGCTGGTAGGCGGCACCTTGCTCGATCCATTTTTTGAGGATGTCCTTCTGCCGTTGCGTGAGCTTCTTGTGCGAATCCGGCGGCGGCATGAGGTCGTCCTCGTCATCGGTGAAGATGCGGGAGACGAGCTCGCTTTCGCTGGCTTTGCCGGGAATGAAGGCCTTGGCCTTCACGGCCTCGTCGCGGAGGTCGAGACGCAGATCAGCCTCGCGGTGCTTCGGGTCGTTGCCATGGCAGTAGAAGCAGTTGTCGCTCAAAATTGGGCGCACATCGCGGTTGAACTCAATTTTGGCCGGAACGGGCGGTTCGGCGACGGCGGCGCCGGCGGTGATTGCGGTGAGAAAAAAAAGGATTCGCTTCATGAGTGAGGAAATGTGCTGAGTTTTAGTACGTCCGGAGGAACTCGAACTATTGCGGTTCGCCGATGGTGGATGGCATCGCTATGATGGCTTTTTCGACGGCTTGTTTCATGCGATTGAGCACATAATACACCGTCTGGCTGCGCAGCCTCACTAGGTCGGCACCGATGATGCGCGGGACGAAATCTGAGGGCACGGCCAGGATTTCATCAGCGGTGCATCCATTCAGTCCTCTACAAAGAATCGCTGTCATGGCGCGTGTGAGGGTTTGGACTTTTGGGCCGAGTTCGATGGCAAAATGTACGCGTCCTACGAGATCAAGCTGAAGAAAGACACCAACGGTGTCTGAACACTCTTGATCCTTTCGCACGTCTTCGATGAGGTAAGTCTGGCCAGCTTTTTTAGTGAAAGCGGAGGATGTTTCGGCGATGTCGATCAAGTTTTCACGCCTTTCGGGTTCGGGCAGATGCTCGAAGAAGTCGATGATTTCCTGAAGGACGGGGGGCACGGGTTGAATGGCGAATGACGGGAAGGAAGTCCGCTTTATACATCACGTGACTCGATGGGGGCAAGAGCCGTCCTGTCGCGTGTTGTCATGGAATCCATTTTGAATCAGACTTTCCTGTGCCCAGCGGTTCCCGCTGAGATGATGGATCGTCTTTGGGAGTCGGGGTGGAGGCACTTCGGTGAGTCGTTTTTCCGCTACAATATCAGTATAGATGAGGAGGGTGTGAAGCTCATCACACCGCTGCGGCTGGACTTGGAAAGGAACCGTTTGAGTAAAAGCCAGCGCCGCGTTCTCCGGCGGAATGCGGATCTGCGCTGGGAGTTTGTGCCTGCGCAGCTCACTGAGGAGGCGCGGGGGATGTTTCAGCGTCACAAGGCTCGATTCAAAGACAATGTGCCGGATGATCTCGACACATTCCTTTCCTCCGAGCCTGCGACTGTGCCGAGCGAATGTCTGGAGTGTCGTGTTTTCGAGGGCGATTGTCTGATTGCTCTCAGTTATCTGGATGTCGGTCAGGCGGCCACTTCGGCGGTGTATGGGATGTTTGAGCCGGAGCATGCCTGGCGCAGTCTGGGGATCTTCACCATGCTGTTGGAGGTCGAGTTCAGCCGCTCGCGGGGGTGTCGCTACTATTATCCTGGCTACGCTACGCGGGAGGCGAGCGCTTACGATTATAAAAAACAGCTTCGGGGACTGGAGATGCTGGACTGGAAGACGGGAAAGTGGGATGCTCTGCCTCAGGATGAGCCTGCCATCCCGGCGTCGCTCATCCCGCCAAAGCCATGAATCCTTTCCAAATCGATCTCCGCCATCTGCCCGCCGACGGCAAGCAGATCACCGGCACACTGCCACCGTCGTTTTTCGACCTCTCACCCACGGATACCGCAAGGGCCGAGTCGCCTGTGACCTATGATCTGCAGATTGCACGGGACGGGGATGATCTCGTGGTGACGGGATCTCTGAGGGCGGAGTTCAGTCTGGAATGTGGGCGCTGTCTGGAGCGCTTCCATCAGTGCGTGGATTTGGCGGATTATCTGGCCGAAGTGCCGATTGAAAAGGAAGGCACGATGGACTTGACAGACCTTGTGAGGGAAGACATTCTGCTTGCCCTTCCGAACTTCCCGCGCTGTGAAGACGGCAACGTTGATCTGCGCGACTGTCCTGCCGAAGGTCGTTTCGATACTGCTGAATCGCACTTAGCAACTGAAACGCCTGATGCAGACGGCGGAGTTTGGAATGCCCTTGATCAATTAAAGAACTAGAACACCCCCTCGAACATGGCCAACCCCAAACGCCGTCAATCCAAGTGCCGTCAACGTCTCCGTCAGGGAGCCAACCGCTGGCGTGCCCCAGTCCTCAAGACTTGCCCTGAGTGCGGCACTTCCGTCCCCGGCCATGTGGCATGCCCATCCTGCGGCTACTACAAAGGTCGTCAGGTCCTCACCATCACTGCCACGGAGTAGTCCGTAGCTTCCAGATTTCAGCCAGCCCCGCCCTGCTTGTCAGGACGGGGCTTGTTGTTTTAGGCCTCCATTTTGACATTTGCGGTAAAGCTGGCTTGTGAGAGGAGGCTGCATCTTTGCCACCCTAGCCGCGCTCTGTCGGTGCTATAGTTTGAGGCTCCTGCCATGCAGGAGGCTTGGCCCCAGCCTTTGGTGTGCCTGCATCTCCACCATCAAAGCGGATGTCGGGAAGCTGATGCACGGCATGGCGCAGGGCTTTTTCCCAGGCGTTGTGGATGTCGATCAGATCGGGATCGTGGCTGTAGAGGCGGCGGTAGAGAGAGACGCGGAGGTCATCGCGACGGTAGATCAGGAGATCGACAGGTGGCCCTACGGTGGCGTTGGAGCGCATGGTGGCCTCCAGGGAGAGCAGGGCATATTTGGCGGACTGATAAATGGTGGTACTCTCGTAACTGATGCCACGATCGAGGATCGGGCGGCCATATTTACTCTCGCCGATCTGAAGATATGGCGAGTCCGGTGAGGAGCGAAGCGGATTGCCCTGAGGATAGATCAGGAAGAGTTCGTGCGGACCACCTTTGATCTGGCCGCCGAGAATGAGGTTCACATTGAAGCGGATATCGTCTTTCTCCAATGCGGCGCGGTCCAGATCCGAAATGCGCCGGACCATGCTGCCGACGACGCGTGCGGCGTCATACATGGACTCTGCTTTGGCGAGCCCCTTGCCTGCCTCAAAGTCCTGCCTCAGCAGTGTAATGACAGATTGACTGAGCGAGAGGCTGCCAGTGGTGAGGATGATGAAGACACGCTCACCTGGCAGGATAAATTGATGCATTTTCTGGCAGAGATTCATACGATCCGCACCCGCGCTGGAACGTGAGTCGGAGGCCAGCACGAGGCCGTCCGTGGTGTTGATGCCGAGGCAGTAGGACACGGGTTATTCTCCCTCGACGTCTGGGGTGATGGATGTGGTGACCAGCATGCTGGTGCAGGTGAAGGGGCCGAAAAGGGAAGCCTGCGCCACGTCTGCGGCATCCCGGCCATAGGCGATGACAATGCGGTTGCCGCCGGGTTTGTCTTCTGTTGCATCAAAGCTGAACCAACGCCCGCCGATGTAGGCTTCGAACCACGCGTGAAGGTCCATCGGGTTCAGACCATGAACAAAACCCACTACCATGCGCGCGGGGACATTGATCGCACGGCAGAGGGCGATGCCCAAATGCGCAAAGTCTCGGCACACTCCGCGCCGGGTTATGGTCGTCTCAAGGGCTGAGGTGGAAGAGTTACTCGTTCCACGACCATAGGCGATGTTGTCATGAATCCAGTTGCGCAGGTCGGTGACGTGTTGGTGGCTGCTCGGCGCCTTGCCCACGATGGAGGTCGCGAGATCGCCAAGTTTATCTGACTGACAATAGCGGCTCGGCAGCAGGTAATGCAGCACATCGACTGGCAGTTGCTTAACGGTCTGGAACGGGGCAAGCGGCTGGGTGTCCAAGCAAGCGGCTGGGTGTCCAACTCTGCAGGCACCCATGCCCGGCATTTCATTGAGTAATGAAATGTCCCCTTCGGCATGACGATGCGCTGGCACAGGTTGCCGTAAAAGTCGGTGTACTCCACGACGGACACGCGTGGCTTGATGAGGAATTCCTCACGCATGATCCACTGCCCCCAACCGCTGCGCGGACGCAGCATGAAGATGGCGTGAACCTCTGCAGGGATCACATATTCAAGGCAGCAGGAGGCGTCGATTGTCATGGTGGGGAGTCAGCGTGAAGAGTATCGGATCATCGCTGGCAGCGCACTCGCTCGCCATGGGGCCTACACCCCATGGCGGGAGTTGCTTTGCATCGGGAAAGTAGCCGCCAATGAAACAACGAACTGCATCCAAATCCCAAAAGCGCCCAGCCACTCCACTTTCCACCGAAGGACTGAATGCACGGCAGGATCAGGCCCCGACGATTGTGACTCCCACTTCTGCGGAAGTCGCGGATCGTGCCTATCTGAACTATGAAAACCATGGGGCCGCCGATGGCCATGATGTGGAAGACTGGCTCATAGCAGAGGGGGAATTGATTGCCGAGCGGCAGCATGCCGTGGTCACTCACTGAGGATCAGGCTCGGGATCTGTGAGTTGCTTTAATCTGGGGTTCTGATGACGATCGCCAAATCGGTTGCACATCCAGCAACTCCTCCTATTCTCATCCTCTCACCGCTACCCCGTGGTGTAATGGTAACACAGGAGATTTTGATTCTCTCGTTTAAGGTTCGAGTCCTTACGGGGTAACCACCAAGCGACAATGACCCGCTTCCGCCCCTGCATCGATCTCCACTCTGGTAAGGTAAAACAAATCGTCGGCTCCACGCTGAGCGACACGGGTGCCGGGCTGAAAACGAACTTCGTCAGTGACCGCGATGCCGCTTGGTATGGAGAACTCTATGCTCGTGATCAGCTCAATGGAGGCCATGTGATCATGCTTGGTCCGGACAATGAAGTAGCGGCGAAGTCGGCCCTCAGCGCCTTCCCTGGCGGCCTGCAACTCGGCGGCGGCATCCGCCCCTGCAATGCGGAGGAGTATCTCACCGCAGGGGCCAGCCATGTCATCGTCACCAGCTACCTCTTTGAAACCGACGGCACCTTTTCCGAGACGCGCCTGAACAAGATGGTCGCCGCAGCGGGCAAGGAGCGCCTCGTCATCGACCTGAGTTGCAAGGCCACAGGCAGCGGCTGGACCGTCGCCATGAATCGCTGGCAGACGCTGACTGATCTGCACGTCACGCCAGAAACACTGAAGCACCTCGCTGCGCACTGCGATGAGTTTTTGATCCATGCCGTCGATGTCGAGGGCAAGTGCGAAGGCATCGACGAGGGGCTGGTCACCTTTCTCGGCCAGCACAGTCCCGTTGCCATGACCTACGCAGGTGGCATTCATCGTCTCGAGGATCTGCATCGCATTCAGGAGCTGAGCGGAGGTCGGGTCGATGCCACCGTGGGCAGCGCGCTTGATCTTTTCGGCGGCACTGGCGTTCGCTATGCAGATTTGCTAAGCTTCAACCGTAGAACTCTCCCCGCATGAAAATCATCCGTTACTCCGACTCCTCCGGCCACATCCATCACGCCGCCCAGCAATCCGACGGCTCCGCGCTGGTCATTGAAGGCGACATCTTCGGCGCTCACAGCGTCACAGATCGCAAGGCCGATGTCGCCAAGCTGCTCGCCCCGGTCGAGCCTCGCATCATCCTTTGCATCGGTCTGAACTACAAATTCCACGCGGAGGAGAGCGGCATGGCCATCCCTCAGCATCCTGTGCTCTTCATCAAAAACCCAGCCGCCGTGCAAAACCCCGGTGATCCCATCCTGCTGCCCTCCGTCTTGAAGAGCGACAGCGTCGATTACGAGTGCGAGCTGGCCGTCGTCATCGGCAAAGCCGCCCGCAATGTCAGCAAGGCTGACGCGCTCGACTACGTGCTCGGCTACACCTGTGCCAATGACGTCAGCGCCCGTGACTGGCAGAAGAACGGCGGCGGCGGCCAGTGGTGCCGTGGCAAGACCTTTGATACCTTTTGCCCACTCGGCCCCGTGCTCGTCACGACGGATGAGATCCCGAACCCCAACGCGCTCGGCATCAAGACCATCCTCAATGGCGAAGCCGTGCAGGATTGGAACACGAACGACATGATCTTCGACGTGCCCACGCTCATCGAGTTCCTCAGCTCCGACACCACCCTCCTCCCCGGCACCGTCATCATCACCGGCACACCTCAGGGCGTCGGCATGGCACGCAAGCCCCCGCTTTGGATGAAATCGGGCGACAGCGTCACCATCGAGATCGAAGGCATCGGCAGCCTGACGAACCCTGTGGTGTAAAACGAACTTCCAAATTCGTTTGCAGGCCGAACTCAGAAGTTCGGCCTGCAACAATCAAAGCGCATTGATCGCCAGCAGTTCTGCCAGCTTCCCGTTCGCACGGTAAAATTCCGCCTCGGCCAGTCCGGCCTCGACGAGTCCCTCGCGCACGCTGGAGGCATCTGATTCGCCGAGGACGTGCTGCTTGATAAGCGCAGTCTTCTTCGCCTGAAGGGCGAGGAAACCTGCGTCCACTTCAGGTGTCATCGGATACTTGCCCGCTGCTTGCCCGGCCTTCAGCACTTCTTTGAAGGGCGCTCCTGACTTCGCGGCCTCTTGCTTCGCGGCATTCACGCCCGCATACCACTCGGCACAGATGACGCGGTAGTAGTCGCGCATCGCCTGCTTGTTGTAGTGAATGACGAGCTGACTGCCATCCACGGGCACCGTGCCCGTCGCGCGGAAGCTATCGGCATCGATGGTATCCACAAAGAAAAGATCATCTCCATCCACGGCGAACTCCCATTTCAGATCCCAGAGTTGCAGGCCGATCTCCTCCAGCAGTTCTCGCACCGCCCAGGCTCCGAGAAGTGCCATTCTGATCGTGCCGGTAAAGGATTGCGTGCTCAATCCTGACATCAGCAGGGCCTCCTGCTTTGTCACGGCACGATCTTCCGGCTCATACTTGCTGGTGAGATCATAGATCGGGCGATCCAACATCTGCCATGCGCGCATCGGGCCGCTCAGGCCGAGCTCCAGCTCAAAGGCGCGACGTTCCTTCTCGCTCAACGCCTCATATTTTCGCAGCACCGAGCTGCCGCTGGTCACACCGAAGCGCACGATGTATTCCAGTGGCACCACATAGGTGCTGCTCTGGTGAAACTGCGCGTAGTCGAAGACAAAGTTACCCATCACATTGCGCTGCGGCGGCTTCATCACGGGGAAGCGACGCACCACATTGTAGCAACTCGGGTTCGCAGGCATCCCGTTCGCGACGATTTCACCCGTCACCGCATCCATCATGCCGACATGATGAGTCTGCGCACCGGTTTCGATCATCGAAGGCAGCGTGCCATCCATGAGCTGCGAGCGCCACGTTTCACCCAGAGCCCCATTTTGCAGCAATGCCTTTTCCACCCGCTGCCAAGTCTCAGGCTGGCTGAGTCGTGCATACATCGCATGGCGAAAGATAGCCCGGTTCAGGTCATTCCCTTCGATTTTGAAAATGCTGCCCACATCGAAGACCGAGCCCGCCTCGGTCGTTTCGCAGACGATGAACCCTGGATGCTCCGGCACTGCGTAGAGGTTTTGCACTGAGCCGCGATAAACCGGCTCGCTGAGGCTGGAGGGAATGAGATGAGTGGGCAGGGTATTGGGCATGAGGTGCCCGCAGGCTCGCCAAGTCTGGGGGATATTTCAATTTTCAGTTTCAGTTTTTGCCATGGCCTGGCAGGCCATGAAGCCACTCTGGTGGCCCTGAAAAAGCCGTTGACCCCACCTCTGTCCGTGGCACTATCGCGACCCTCCACGCCCCGGCGGAAGCCTCTGCCCCGTCGGGTCCACGTGATTCCCCACCCATCCCCATGAAAAAACAAGGTCATCCTACGGTTCACGAAACCACCATCACCTGCACCTGTGGCACGGTTTATAACACCATGTCCACCGTGCAGAACCTCCGCATCGGCATTTGCGCCGGTTGCCATCCGTTCTTCACGGGTGAGCAGCGCTTCGTCGATACTGCCGGACGAGTCGATAAATTCGCCCAGCGTTACGGCACCTCGGTTGCCCGCCGCTCCGCACCGAAGCTCAGCGCAGCCTCCGCATAGTCGCCTCAGCTTTAAAAAGTATTCTTTCTCACATCGCGGACGCCCCAGTGGCCTCCGCGATGTTTGTTTTTGCAAACCTGCCCACTCCTGCCACTCTCCGCGCTCTCCTTTTATGGCCGCCCCCCTGCTCATCCACCTCGACGGTAAACTTGTCCCCGAATCCGAAGCCAAAGTCTCCGTCTTCGATCACGGCCTGCTCTATGGCGACGGCTGCTTCGAGGGCATCCGCATCTACAATGGCCGCGTCTTCCGTCTGACCGAGCATCTCGTGCGTCTTTATGAAAGCGCCCGCTCCATCCTGCTCACCATCCCGATCAGCATCGAGGAGATGGAAAAGGCCACCGTCGAGACCGTCGCGGCCAACAATCTGCGCGATGGCTACATCCGCCTCGTCATCACGCGCGGCGTCGGTTCGCTCGGTCTGAATCCCTACCAGTGCCCGAAGGCGGGAGTGATCATCATCGCCAGCGGCATCACCCTTTACCCGGCAGAGAAGTATGAGACCGGCCTGAACCTCATCACCTGCGCCACTCGCCGCCCAGCGACCGCCGCTTTGAGCCCACAGGTGAAGAGCCTGAACTACCTCAACAACATCATGGCCAAGATCGAGTGCATCCAGGCCGGATGTGAAGAAGGCATCATGCTGAACGAGCAGGGCTATGTGGCCGAGTGTACGGGCGACAACGTCTTCATCATCAAGAACGGTCAGGTCTTTACCCCCACCATCGCCAGCGGCGCGCTCAACGGCATCACCCGCATGGCCGTCATCGAAGTCATGCGCGAAATGGGACTCCAGGTCCACGAGATCACCATGACCCGCCACGAGATCTACACCTCCGACGAGTGCTTCCTCACCGGCACTGCTGCCGAGGTCATCCCCGCCGTGCAATACGACCGCCGCCCCATCGGTGACGGCAAGCCCGGCAAGCTCACCGCCGAGATCATCAAGCGCTTCAAAGTGCTCGCGAACTCCACCGGCACGCCCGTGCCGTATGCTTGATTGACCTCCTCGCTCACCCTGGATGCAAGAGTATCACCGCCTCCTCCGCAAAGTCCTCGATCACGGTTCCTACCGCGAGGACCGCACCGGCACTGGCGCGTATTCCGTCTTTGGTGAGCAGAGCCGCTACGATCTCAGCACGACCTTCCCCGTCGTCACGACGAAGAAGCTGCACCTCCGCAGCATCATCCATGAACTGCTTTGGTTCCTGAAAGGCGACACCAACGTCGGCTATCTGCGTGATAACAAAGTCACCATCTGGGACGAGTGGGCCGATGAAAACGGCGAACTCGGTCCCGTCTATGGCGCGCAATGGCGTCGTTGGCAGGGCACGCCCGAAGCGGAGCCTGTCGATCAAATCGCCAAGCTCATCCACGGCCTCAAAACCAATCCGTATAGCCGCCGCCACATCGTCAGCGCCTGGAACGTGCCTTACATCGACCAGATGGCCCTGCCCCCTTGCCACTGCTTGTTTCAGTTCTTCGTCGCCGAAGACAAACTGAGCTGCCAACTCTACCAACGCAGTGCCGATCTCTTCCTCGGCGTGCCTTTCAACATCGCCAGCTACAGCCTGCTAGTTCTCATGGTCGCTCAGGTCTGCGATTTGCAGCCCGGTGAGTTCGTCCACACCTTTGGCGACCTGCATCTCTACTCGAATCACATCGAGCAGGCCAAGCTCCAACTCACCCGCGAGCCAAGACCGCTCCCCGTGATGAAATTGAACCCCAACGTGAAGGATCTCTTCGATTTCAAATACGAAGACTTCACCCTCGAAGGCTACGATCCGCACCCTGCCATCAAGGCGGCCATCGCCGTCTGAGTTCGTAGTTCCGCCTTCAGGCGGTTTCTGGGTTTGCACACAACTCTTGGATTCGGAGTCGAAAATTGTAATCGCCACCTCATCGGGCACTCGCTTAAATCGCGGCCAATTCAGCCCGCTCTCCCGACGTGTCCGAACTTCTCCACGCCTCCATCAGCCCAAACCAGATCCTTCTTAGCCTTCTGCTCGGACTGGTCGTGTGCTACTGGCTGCTCGTCATTCTCGGCGCACTGGATTTCGAAACCGACATGCCTGATGACCTCGGCGATGGTGATGTGGACGCCCATCACGGCCACGGAGTGAATACCGGCGGTGCCTGGATCACAGCAGGTCGTCTCATGGGCTTCTCCCAGGTGCCCATTGTCGTGTGGGGAAGCTTCATCATCCTCTTCATGTGGTTCGTCTCGCTAGTGCTGAATCAGAAGTGGAATGTCGATGCCGACACTTTGCGAGCCTTGCTGCTCCTGCTGCCAAACTTTGCCATCAGCGCCATCGCCACGAAGCTGGTCACCATCCCCGTCGCCAAGCTTTTCAAAGCCATGGCCGATGCGGATACCGAGGCCGAGGAGGTCATCGGACGCACCGGCACCGTCGTCTCCATGGAAGCCGATGAACGTTACGGTCAGCTCGAA
>NZ_JBILYB010000315.1:0-2913 GCF_044378005.1 Prosthecobacter sp. | reverse complement strand
CGCTGGGGACTACTATTGCTTCGACTATTCACGTTCGGACTCATCGGGTGAGGCGGCAGTTGTTCGGTGGTCACACGAGACTGGCGAAACTGAGGACCGAGCAGTATCGTTTTCAGAGTTCACCAGCAAGGTAGAGGCTGGAGCGTTCGACAATGATTGAGATCACGAAATGGCGGGCTAACGCTACAGCGAACCCGGCGTGAGTGTCGTGGTTGCAATCGTTGCGTCCCGCGCGTCGGGTCGCTGAGCTTGGGTCGTTCTTCACCTTCATCGAGTGATCTACCCTCTGCGACCAAGCTGCCCTCGTTTTGAGGTCAGTTGGCCAGCTTGATCAGTCCATCCATCCGCCTTGCACCCAGCGCATCCTGCGCCAGTGTGCGCGCCCTTTTTCCAATCATGTCCACCGAACGCAAGACCCTCGAACAACGCGCCCAGATGACCGACATCGAGCGCCTCCGCCACTCCTGTGCCCACATCATGGCCACCGCCATCCTGCGCATCTGGCCGGACGCCCAGTTCGCCTACGGACCTCCGATTGAAAACGGCTTCTACTACGACTTCCAGATGAAGCACCGCATCACGCCGGATGACTTCGAGAAGATCGAGGCCGAGATGAAGAAGATCTCGAAGGAGAATCAGAAGTTCGAATGGAAAGGCATCAGCCGCGAAGACGCGAAGGCCATGGCCGAAAGCGGTCGTCTCGGCGGCCTCAGCGAGCGCCCTGGCAATCCGAGCATCTTCAAACTCGACCTCATCGACAAAATCCCCGAGGGCGAGCAGATCTCCTGCTTCCAGAACGGTGACTTCATCGACCTCTGCGCCGGGCCACACGTCGGCTACAGCGGCAAGTGCAAGAACGTGAAGCTGACTTCGGTGTCCTCGTCCTTCTACATGGGCGATGAAACGAAGCCGCAGCTCCAGCGCCTCTACGGCACCGCCTTTGAATCCAAAGAAGAGCTCGAAGCCTACTTCGTCCGCCTGGAAGAAGCGAAGAAGCGCGACCACCGCCGCCTCGGCAAAGAGCTGAAGCTTTTCCACATCGACGAAGACGTGGGCCAGGGCCTGATCCTGTGGGCACCGAATGGTGCTGTGCTTCGCCAGGAGTTGCAAAACTTCATCAGCGAAGAGCTGCGCAAGCAGGGCTACTCCCAGGTCTTCACGCCGCACATCGGCAAGCTGGCGCTCTACAAGACGAGCGGCCACTTCCCCTATTATAAGGACAGCCAGTTCGCCCCGGTGATCGAGAACGACGACCTCGCCAAGGTCACGGCAGAGGGCTGTGGCTGCTGCGAAGTCATGGACCGTCTCGGTGCCGTCTCGGCGAAACTGCGCCAGCAGCTCAACGAGCGCGCGGGCAAAGAAATCATCACCGAAGACCGCGTGATGCCCGATGACAAACTGCTCGATGGCTTCCTGCTGAAGCCGATGAACTGCCCGCATCACATCAAGATCTTCGACAGCCAGCCGCGCAGCTATCGCGACCTGCCCGTGCGCCTCGCCGAGTTCGGCACCGTGTATCGCTGGGAGCAGAGCGGTGAGTTGAACGGCATGACCCGCGTGCGCGGCTTCACCCAGGATGACGCCCACCTCTTCTGCACCGAAGACCAAGTCGCCGCCGAAGTCCTCGGCTGCCTCAGCCTCGTGAAGATCGTGCTGAATACCCTCGGCATGAGCGATTACCGCGTGCGTGTGGGCCTGCGTGATCCTGACAGCAGCAAGTTCACCGGCAATCCCGAGCAGTGGGACAAAGCCGAAGCCGCCTGCCGTGAAGCCGCCGCCACTCTGGGCGTGCCCTTCACCGAGGAGCCCGGCGAGGCCGCCTTCTACGGCCCGAAGATCGACTTCGTGATCAAAGACGTCATCGGTCGCGAATGGCAGCTCGGCACCGTGCAGGTGGACTACGTTCTGCCCGTGCGTTTTGACCTGAACTACACCGGCGCAGATAACAAAACTCACCGCCCCGTCATGATCCATCGCGCGCCCTTCGGCAGCATGGAGCGCTTCTGCGGCGTGCTCATCGAGCACTTCGCCGGTCACTTCCCCACCTGGCTCGCCCCGGAGCAGATCCGCGTGCTCACCATCAGTGAAAAGGTGGACGAGTTCGCCAACGACATCTTCGCCCAACTCAAAGCCGCTGGCCTGCGCGTCACGCTGAACAACGACGCCGACAAGATCGGTGCCAAGATCCGCAACGCCCAGCTCGACAAGGTGCCCTACATGCTCGTCCTCGGCGAAAAAGAAGCCGCTGCGGGTGGTGTCGCCGTCCGTCACGCCAAACGTGGCGACCTCGGCGTGAAGCCCATCGCGGACTTCCTCGCCGAAGTCACCGCGGAGGTCAGGGAGCGTCGCCTGTAGCAGTCGAACGACTTTTCAAGTCGTCAGCGGGTGCCCCGAGTTTCCAACTCGGGTTTGCCATCGGCGGGTTTCAAACCCGCCGCACCGGTGTACGAGTAAGAAACTCGTTCTACGACGCTTCGCTTCTTCCCAACAGCGAACTGAGAACTGAGAACTTTCTTTCTACGCCCTCCTCAGCGCCGTGATCAGCTCATCCACCTTGTCGATCAGTCTCTGCATCTGCGTCTGATTGTAAAAGCCGTCCGCCCCCTCCATCAGCAGCGCCACCGCGTTGCTGTTGCTGCTCGTCGTCGCGATCTCCGCCGCCAGTTCCGCAGAGGTCACTTCTCCCGGCGCACCCGTGTCTCCCTGCGGAATGCCAAAGCCGAGGTGCAGCACCGAGCCGGCCACGGATGCCGAGACCGTCGCCGATGAACCAGCGGGCAGGGTGTTCACCGAGTCCACCACGACCGAAGTGATCGTCGGCACCGCATCGATGAGGGCTTTCAGGCTCGTCAGTTGAGAACGCATCTGCGCCGAGGAACCTGGGGAGTTGTTCGTTAGCGGTGCGCCGAGTGC
>NZ_JBILYB010000314.1:0-2923 GCF_044378005.1 Prosthecobacter sp. | reverse complement strand
GGAAAAGAGGGCGGCCATTCTTGAAGATGAAGCATGGTAGCGCTGTGGTGCCGATCTACAAGGGCCGTGTCCGCAGGTGGGATTGCTACACCGTGGCCTATCACATGAACGGCAAGCGCGTGCGGCGAAACTTCGGCAGTCTCGAAAAGGCCAAAGCTGAGGCTCAGTTGATGGCCCGCAAGATTCAGGAAGGCAAATCCTCCAGCAACGATCTGACTTCTGCCCAGCGAGAAAACCACCTCGCTGCGGAACGTCTGATGGCTCCCTTCAATATGCCACTGGTGGCTGCGGTTGAGGAATACGCTCGCTGCCGACAGTTGCTCGGGGATGTGCCACTGATGGCTGCCATCCAGGAGTTCGTGCGGCGTAATCGGGGCGTGCAACTCGGGGTGAAAGTGCCGGACCTGATTGCTGAGTTTGTGAAGGCCAAGGCCGAAGACAATCTCAGCCGCATCTATCGGTTCCAACTATCTGGAAGTGTGAAACGCTTTGCGGTCGCTTTTCCTGGCGAGATTTTGACCATCAAGTCTGGTGATATTGACCGGTGGCTTCGCAGCCTCAATCACCCTCCTGTGACGCGCAATTCACTGCACCGCTGCATCAAGGTGTTCTTCTCATTCGCCAAGTCTCGTGGCTACTTGCCGCAATCGGAAGCCACGGCGGCAGAACTGGTGCCCATTGCCAAGGAGGGGGAGACGAAGACGGAAATCTTCCAGCCAGCGGAGATGACCAAGCTTCTTGCCGCAGCTTCATCGGAGGAGTTGGCGCTCCTGGCCATTGGCGGATTTGCCGGGCTGCGCATGGCTGAGATCAAACGTTTGGACTGGAAGGCGGTAGATCTGGACCGGCGAATCATCACCTTGAGGGCGGATCAGGCCAAGACGGCGTCTCGGCGAATCGTGCCGATCAGTGATAATCTGGCGGCATGGATTGAGCTATTGCCAAGAGAGGGCAAGGTGGTTGGCAAGGTTGCGCCTGATCTCACCAAGTTGGCTGAAAAGATTGGAATGGAATGGCCTCGAAATGCGCTGCGGCACTCCTACATCAGTTACCGTCTGGCCATCGTCAAAGACGCGGCGAAAGTGGCTCTGGAGGCGGGCAACTCGCCAGACATCATCTTCAAGCACTACCGCGAATTAGTCACGGAACCGGAAGCCAAGGAATGGTTCGCCATCATGCCCGCCAAGGGCTGGAGTCCACCAGAGCCCAAGAAGCCGAAAGCCATGCCCCGCCGTCCGAGGAAACTCATCGACGTCATTTTAGGCTGAGGTTCGTTGCGCAACGAGATGCAACTTTCATCGCGTCTTACGTTGGGTGGAGGATGAGAGTTGGGCAGGCGGGTCGATGAGTCGAATGAGCGCCACCACGGCATAGCCACGGGGCGTTGCTCGTTCCTGCTCCCAGTTTTCCAGCGTGCGCTTGCTGATGCCGAGGAACTCCGCAGCATCGCGCTGACTGAAAGCCTTCTTCTCACGCCACGCCTGAGGTGCACGGGCGAATTTGCGGGGAGTCACCCCTTTGGGAAGTTTCATGGACATGGGGGAGAGCTACGCAGTTAGCGGACAGGTGGCAACTCGATTGACGCACCCCAAGACACCTCCCAAACCCTGCGACCTAACCAAACCCCACGGCATCATTTGGTGATGCAAACGGATGGAACCTCGAAGCCACGGTGACGAGGCCTCCATTCATGGACCTCCCAGATCTCTTTCCCGCCAACCCCATGCAATTGCGCACGATTCGTCATTATAACTTCAGCGAGGTATCCTCTGCGATGCAGAAAGCCATCCGCCGTGGTGACGCGGCTCTGGCCGGATACTGGGCGCTGGAACTGTGGAGCAGTGGCTTTGGCAAGTATGTGTGGAAGCGCCTGCTCACCATCAGCGCGGAGGATTGCTGGGGCATCCTCACGCAGGAGGTTAAGGCGCTGCATGACAGCTACTTGGTCATCAATGACGGCATCCCGCCGAAGCAGGCCAAGGGCCGCATCTTCATCAGTAAGGCAGTCATCCTGCTGTGCCTGTCCAAAAAGAGTCGCGATCCCGATCACTTGCAGAACATGGTCTATGACCAGCAGGCGGGGCTGGATGCGGAAACGCTGGCGCAGGAACTACGTGAGAGCGGCGAATACGTGGCGATCCCGGAGTATGCCTATGACTGCCATACGCGGGAAGGCAAGAAGCGCGGGAAGACGAAGGCGGACTTCTTCAAAGCAGAGCAGGCCGCCCTGGAGCCGTTCCAGCCGGGCCTGTTTGATCACCTCATCGATGAATAGGTCTTTGAATTTTTGATCACGGATCAGACAATCGAATTTGGTGGCATCAATGGCTTCAACACTTTGCTGCGCCGGCAGTTTGCCGAGGCAAATTCATCTCGAAAGAAGCCAACTGGATCATCGACTGGTGTCAGATAGTTCCAGCGGATTTCGGCATAATGAGCCGGTGCGATGGGCACGTCTGCATCAGCTGGCCTCCATTGATAGACCTGCCATGCGTGGTATCGCAGGTATTGTGTAAGCGGACCTTGCTTGTCAGAAAGCCCTCCAAGGTATTCCGGGATGAGAGCGAGGTTGGCGAGGCGCGTATAAGAGTCCAAATCTTGGCTCCGATCCCATACGTGAGCAATGGTCCAGCCAAGAGTTGGCTGCTTGCTCTTGCCGGGAATTCCATGAGTCCACAAAAGTGCCCAGCGAGGAGTAGTGTTGTCGTCATGCATTCCAACAGTTCGATCTTCCATTTTCACCTCTTGGTAGAGTTCACGCGGATCGCGAATGGTGGGAAAAATCGCCTGATTGAACGTAAGCGTCACCGTAACGCCCATAGGAACGCGGTTGGAACGGGGCGCGTGGGGAGTCAGGGATGTCCCACGTTATGGACAACCAAATCACGATTTTGAAACGGGACGCACGCGGTCGTGTGCGCAG
>NZ_JBILYB010000046.1:0-42398 GCF_044378005.1 Prosthecobacter sp. | reverse complement strand
TCAATGAGACCGACCACATCGCCTTCACGGCCGAAGTGCGCGGCGCAGGCATCACCAAGAACGTCAACAGCCGCTGCCTGTTCAGCAATGCCAGCGATGGCACCCTGAAACTCGTGGCCCGCACGGGAATGAATGTTGGCCTCACCAGCAATCTGAAGACCATCGGCAACTTCTCCATCGGCGGTGATCTCATCATCTTCCTCGGCACGCTCGTGGATAACAGCATCGTGCTCTTCGGCTGGGACGCCAATACCGGTCTTCGTCCTCTCATGCGCAATGGCCAGAGCCTCGATGCCAACGGCGTAACCAAGACAGTGAAGAGCTTTAACATCCTGGAAACTGGCAATGCCTCCTCCGGTCATGGCAAGGAACTCAGCGTGGCCCCCACGGGTGAGTCCCTCGTCAGCATCAACGTCACCTTCACTGACAACAGCTCCGGCGTCGTGGTGGGCAGCTTCGATGGCACGAGCGACACGGGCTTTGGCGCGACCTACGGAGCCAGCCAGCAGCTCGCGGACACCTATGCTGCTCCGGCGGTCATTCCGTTGGCGAAGTGGGGCAGCTTCCGCAGCCCCGGCTTTGACAACACGGGCAGCTACTACGGCTTCATCAGCCAGATGCTAACCAACACGCTGGCCGGAGTCAGCACCACGAACAACGTCGGTGTCTTTGTGGATACCGCGCCCGGAGTGCTGACGCTGCAACTGCGTGAAAACGACGCCGCCCCCGGCACCAGCGGCCTCGTGTTTAGCGACTTCAGCGACCTCGTGCTCGGCGGCGGGGACTACGAATACCTCGTCAAAGGTGAAGTGCGTGGCAGCGGAGTGGTGACCAACGTGAATGACAAAGGCCTGTGGGCGCAGCACGCCACGAACGGGCTCGCACTTGTCGCAAGAGAAGGCAGTGAAGCGCCCGGAGTCGTCGGCAGCACCTTCTACCGGCTGAGCCAGATCGCGCTGCCCGGCACCGCCCAGCCGATGTTCCAGGCGACGATGACCAACGGAGTCGGCGGTGTGACCAGTGCGAACGATACCGGCCTGTGGGTGATCAACGAAAGTGGAGCCGTGAAGCTGGCCGTGCGAGAAGGTGACACCCTCAACGTGGACGGCACCCCACGGGTCGTGACGGCGATCACCGCCCTGCTCAATGGCACGACCACCGGCGGAGCCCTGGGCCGCCGAGTCTTCCTGCAAGATGGGCAGCTCACCCTGATGCTGACCTTCACCGGCGGCATTCAGGCGAATGCCAAGGTCGTGGTACCGTAAAGGAAGTTCTCGCACCCAACCCTTTGAAAAGACCGCCTGATTGTGTGCGCTCGACTCCGAACCTAATTGGAATGGGGTTCTACGTGGCGGCCCGGACGTGCCGCCCCATTCCCAAGGAAGGTGAGGCCCCGACAACACGCATGTTGTTGATGCTGAAAGGACGCGTTGCTGGTGCTGCCCTGGGCTGAAGAGGTTGACAGTCGTCGGTGAAGGTACCGAGCGACTCATCGGCCTGTGGGCACAGCACGCCCCGAACGGTTTCTTGCTGGTGGCAGGGGAAGGCAGTGCCGCCCCCGTAGTGACCGGCGGAACCTTTCCAGCTCAACCCGATCGTCCTGCCTGGCACCTCGCAGTCGATGCCAGGGCCGTGGTGCCATGCGTTGTCAGCACCCGGCGTTTTGGGCTTTACCTGAGCTTAACGAAAATGTCATGCTCGCCTGCGAAATTGCTTTTCCCAACCTCCGACCTCATGAAGACAAAACTTATCCTGTGTGCCATCGCGCTGCTTTTGAATCCACTGATCCGCGCCGAGTCCGTCAAAGATCGTGAAGGGGCGGTGCGTGCGGACAAGGCGAAGATGGAGGCCGACAAACGCTGGGGTTACAACGATGTCGAGAGCGGCTTCAAGCAGGCGAAGCTCACGGGCAAGCCGGTGCTCATCGTGATGCGCTGCGTGCCGTGTCTGGCCTGCATGGGGCTGGACTCGGCGGTGCTGATGGAGAGTGATGCACTCTCCGCGCTGCTCGACCAGTTTGTCTGCGTGCGTGTGATCAATGCCAACGATCTCGATCTCTCGAAGCTTCAGTTCGACTTCGATCTCTCCTTCTCGACGCTCTTTTTCAATGGCGACGGCACCGTGTATGGCCGCTACGGCTCATGGACACACCAGAAGAACTCGGCGGACCAGACTTTGGCTGGCTACAAGAAGGCTCTCGAGGCAGCGCTCGCCATCCACAAAGGCTATCCGGCGAACAAAACGAGTCTCGCGATCAAACAGCCCGGCCCACTCCCCTATGTGAATCCGACTGACATGCCAAAGCTGGCGGAGAAGTACAAGCGTGAGCTCGACTGGAATGGCAAGGTCGTGGGAAGCTGCATCCACTGTCACATGATCGGTGATGCACTGCGCACGTCGTATCGCGACCAAAAACAGGCCGTGCCCGACGAATGGGTTTTCCCGATGCCATCACCAGAAACACTGGGCATCGCGCTCATGGCAGATCAGGTGGCGACAGTGAGTGCTATCACCACAGGTAGTTTGGCCGAGAAGGCAGGATTGAAAGCGGGCGATGAGATCACGGCCTTTGCAGGGCAACCGCTGGTATCCATCGCCGATGTAAGCTGGGCGCTGCATCGCACGGGTGACAGTGCGCAGCATGAAGTCGTCGTGAAACGCAGTGGAGCGGAAACGAAGCTCATGCTCGACCTGCCCTCCGGCTGGAAGAAGCAGACCGACACCTCTGGGCGCGCCTCCGCGTGGTCCATGCGTGGCATGGCGGCAGGCGGACTGAACCTGCTGGACCTCACGGATGAAGAGCGGAAAGCTCGCGGTCTCGGCACGGATGGCATGGCGCTGTGGGTGAAAGGCCTCGGCATGTACAACATCCACGCAGCGGCAAAGAAGGCTGGATTCCAAAAAGACGACGTACTGATCGAAGTCGCCGACCTCAAACACCGCATCACCGAAAGCCGCCTCCACGGCCATCTCATGCAGGAGCATAAGCAGGGTGAGAAGGTACCCGTGAAAGTGCTTCGCGGAGGCAAGACGGTGGAACTGATGCTGCCGATGCAGTGAAAGCAGCAGTTGCGGCCCATCGACTCCACTTGGTAGGATGGGCTCATGCTTCGAGCCCTTTGCTTTCTCTTTCTCACGGCCGCTCTAGCCGCCCAAACCACCTTTGATGCCAGCGGACTGAAGGCGCTGGATGAGGTGGTGGAGAAGGCGGTGGCGAAAAAGAATCCCGCCGGGGCGGTGGTGTGGCTGGAACATCAGGGGCAGACGCAAACGCTGGTGAAGGGTGCGCGTGAACTGGTGCCCGTACGGGAGGAGATGACGGCGGACACGATCTTTGATGCGGCCTCGCTAACGAAGGTGATCGCCACGACGCCGTCGATCATGATCCTCGCAGATCAGGGGAAAGTGGACATCGAGGCTCCGGTGAGCCGTTATCTGCCGGAGTTTGTCGGTGAAGGGCGTGAATTGATCCGCGTTCGGCATCTGCTGACGCACACCTCGTGCCTGAAGCCGGGGATTCCAAAGGAGCCGACATGGACTGGCTACAAAGAAGGCATCCGCCGGGCCACCAGCAGCATTCCTGATGCACCGCCGGAGAGCTTTTTCAGATACAGCGACATCAACTTCATCCTGCTCGGCGAGATCGTGCAACGCGTGAGCAAACAGAAGCTGGATGTGTTTGCCGCAGATCGCGTTTTTAAGCCGCTGAAGATGACCTCGACACGCTTTGTGCCACCAGCGGACTGGCGCTCACGCATCGCGCCGACAGAGCGCGATGAACTCGGGCAGATGCTCAATGGCGTGGTGCATGATCCCACGTCACGGCGCATGGGCGGTGTGACAGGTCACGCGGGGCTCTTCACCACAGCAGCGGACCTCGCACGCTATGCGCGGATGATTCTCGGAGGTGGTCAGCTTGATGGCGTGCGTGTTTTGAAGGCGGAGACCATCGCGCAAATGCAAGGCGTGCAGACGGCGGCGACGGTCTATGAAAGGCGTGGGCTCGGGTGGGATATTGATTCCCTCTACAGTAGGCCTCGCGGCGAGGTGTTTCCCATCGGCTCGTTCGGTCACACGGGTTTCACGGGCACGAGTCTGTGGATCGAGCCTGCCTCGCAGAGCTTCGTGATCTTTCTCAGCTCACGCCTCCATCCTGAGGGCGGCGGCAGCGTGCGGGATCTCTATGAGTTGGTCGGAACAGCGGCGGCGAAGTGCATCCCTGGGTTTGATTTCAAAAGCGTGACAAATGCACTGCCGAAGCGCGGTGAGAAAGAAGTGCCCACGGTGCTGAATGGCATCGACGTGCTCCAGCTTGATGGCTTCTCCGCGCTGAAAGGTCTGCGCGTCGGGCTCATCACGAATCACACGGGCATCAATGCCCGACGCGAGAGCACGATCGACCTGCTGCATGAGGCGAAGGACGTGAAGCTGCGCGCCCTTTTCAGCCCGGAGCATGGGATTCGCGGTGAACTGGATCAGGAGAAGATCACTGACTCGAAGGACACAAAGACCGGCCTGCCCGTGTTCAGCCTCTACGGTGAAAATCGCGCGCCCAAAGCTGAGCAACTCGAGGAACTCGACGCCCTGGTTTTCGACATCCAGGACATCGGCTGCCGCTTCTACACCTATATTTCGACTCTGCGTCTGAGCCTGGAAGCTGCGGCAAAGGCGGGGAAAAAAATCACCGTGCTGGATCGCGTGAATCCCATCGGTGGCATCGAAGTGGAAGGCTCGCCGCTGGTGGATGAGGAGAAGTTCACCGCCACTCATGCCATCCCGATCCGCCATGGCATGACAGTGGGCGAGCTGGCACAGATGATGAACGCCGAGCGGAAGATCGGAGCCGACTTGCAGGTCATCCATGTCGAAGGCTGGCGACGTGAGCTGACCTTTGATGAAACCGGCCTGCCCTGGCAAAGCCCCTCGCCCAACATGCGGTCGCTGGAGGCGGCGCTGCTGTATCCCGGCGTCGGACTTCTCGAGTTCAGCATCAGCGTGGGGCGCGGCACGGACACACCTTTCCAGGTGCTCGGTGCCCCGTATGTCGATGACCTGCGACTGGCCCATGAACTGAACAAACTTGGCCTGCCCGGTCTGCGCTTCGTGCCTGTGCGGTTCAAACCGACGGCGAGTGTTTTCAAAGACGAGTCCTGCGGCGGCGTGCGGATGATCATCACGGATCGTGAGACGTTGAAGCCCGTGGCGGCGGGAGTCGGCATCGCGGTGACTTTGCAGAAGCTGTACCCGAAAGAGTTTGCACTCACCAAAGTGAACACCCTGCTGAATCACGCCAAACTGCTGGAGCAGATCCGCATCGGCAAGGATTGGCGGAACATCGCGGAATTCTGGGCGGCAGAAGCGGCGACTTTTGCCACGCGGCGTGATGCTGTGCTGATGTATTGAAAACGGTCTCAAGGTTGACGGCTTTCCGTCAGGCCGTGATGGTACCCGACTGCGCATGATTCGTTCCCGCTCTGATTACCTGGCTTACCTGGAGGCTGACCGCCTGGCGCTGGGTCGTGCGGGGATGCCACCGCTGCTGCTGATTCAGGACCCGATCTGGTATTTTCAGCGGCTGCTTCGGAAGCAGGAGTATTACACGAACTGCCGCCCAGGTCCGCTTTGGTGGCCCATACGGATGTGGCTGAAGCTCCAGATGAAGCGCGCACGGCTTCTGCTCGGTTTTAACATCCCGCTAAACGCCATCGGCCCCGGGCTGATGCTCATCCATGAAGGGGACATTTTGATTCACCAAAACGCCCGCATCGGCAGTCACGCGCGGATGAATATCGGCGTGGTGATCGGCGTCGGGCTCACGGAGGAGGCCGTGCCGGTGATCGGTGATCATGTGCTGATCGAACCGGGGGCGAAGATCTTCGGTGCGGTGACCATCGCCGACTGGACACACATTGGCGCAAACGCCGTGGTGAACCGCTCAGTCACAGAGCCCGGCATGGTGGTGGCAGGTGTCCCAGCGAAGGTGGTGAAGGCGAATCCGTCCTACCCTGGAGCGAAAAAAAAGCCCGGCACGATCGGGTGATCATGCCGGGCGAATCGATAAACGATCAGGCGAAGAGCTTCGTCACCGGCTTCGCCTTCACCAGCTCGCGTGGCTGGTTGAGGTGATTGTACACGATGGTCTCGGGGTCGATGCCGACGGCGTGGTAGATGGTGGCGAGCAGCTCCATCGGATGCACGGCGTCCTCGGCAGGCGCAGAGCCTGTTTTGTCGGATTTGCCGTGGATGTAGCCGCGCTTGATGCCGGCACCACCGATGACGGCGGTGTAGCAGTATGGCCAGTGGTCACGACCATCGGCGCTGTTGCCATTGCCGGAGGTGGAGACGCCTTTTTCAGGGCTGCGGCCAAACTCACCGAGAGCGACGACGAGCGTTTCATCCAGCAGGCCAGAGGCGTCGAGATCTTCAAACAGGGCGCTGAGGCCCTGATCGAGCATCGGACCGCTCTGGTTCTTCATACGCTGAGTCAGGCCGACGTGGTGATCCCAGCTGTGATTGTCCGAGTTGGCGACCTTGGGCCAAATGAGTTCGACCACACGGGTGCCAGCTTCGATGAGGCGGCGTGCCAACATGCAGCTTTGCCCGAAGGTGTTGCGGCCATAGCGGTCGCGGAGTTTTGGCGACTCGCGGTCGAGTGCGAAGGCATCGCGGGCACGGCCACTGGCGATGAGGTTCAAAGCCTGGTCGTAGTAGCTGTCGAGGCTCATGTCCTTCACAGCGGCTTCGATGGTGGGCATCTGGTCGTTGATAGCGTCACGCAGTTTCGCGCGGCGTTGGAGGCGGACGCTGAAGAGGTCGGGGCGGAGCTGGAGGTCCTCGATCTTGATGCGGTCCATCTTGCCCATGTCGAGGTCATCGCCATCGGGATAGAGCGTGTAGGGATCGTAGGCCTTGCCGAGGAATCCCGCAGTGCCGCCTTTGCCGACGACGTTGGATTCCTGGAGCGGACGCGGGAGCATCACAAAGGGGAGCATCGGTTCATCCATCGGCTTCAGGCGGATGATGTTGCTGCCGAAGTTCGGGAAGTCTTTCGGGCTCGGTGGCTCGAGCTGGCCGGACGGGCTGACTTTGTCCGTCGTGTAGCCGGTCATGATCTGGTAGATGGCCGCCGTGTGGTTAAAGAGACCATTCGGTGTGTAGCTCATCGAATTGATCATCGTGAACTTGTCGTTCACCTTCGCGAGTTGCGGGAGGATCTCGGTGAAATGATGGCCGGGAACCTTGGTCGGGATCGTTTTGAAGGCGGAGCGCACCTTGTCCGGCACGTTCTCTTTTGGGTCCCAGAGGTCGAGATGGCTCGGACCACCCTGGAGGTAGATCATGAGCACATGCTTCGCTTTGCCCCAGCCAGCACGACCTGCGGCGGCGGAGTTCACGGAAGCGGCTTGCGCGCGGAACATGCCATTGAGCGTGAGGCCCATCATGGTGGCACCGCCCACGCGCAGGATGTCGCGGCGGGTCATGCCGAGGTCTTTGTCGCAGAGATCTTTGCCGAGGGAGCCGGGGATGCGAAACATAGGAGTGAAGGGGTGAGGATGAGAGGCTACACAAAATCGCAGGCCTAACGCAAGCAGCGATTATTCTTTCCCCGGTTACGCGCAGTGGGGAGCTTTCTTGCTCAAGCACCGGGATCAGCGGGAAAATCCATGACCAGACGGGGAAGCGCCATGACTTGGTTCTCGTTGCCCTACCGCACACGTCCGAGCCAGCGGAGCAGGTCCTGGCTGACCTCGCTGCGCTGTACGTCATGCAGGAGAAGGTGGTAGCTACGCGTGTACCAAAGGAGGCGCTTTTTCGGCGAGCGCACCTGGCTGAATAGGGTCTGCACCTGATCCGGGGAACTGAGGATGTCGTTGGGCGAGGCGAGGAAGAGGACGGGCATTCGCAGATGCCTGGCGGCTTCAGGGTTCTCGTCTAGCAGGCCGCCCACTTCAGATAACAACCGCACCGTGAAGGCGCTGACATGGTGCTCGGTCTGCTGCATTTGGCCGCCGTGGGTGGTGGTGCTGGTGACTTGGAGTTTGGATTCATCGACTCCCGCCAGATCGCCGATGGAAAATCGCGTCCTCGGGGTCAGTCTGGCAGCCGTCTCCAGAAGCCAGCGGCGGAAATGGGAGACCGTCATGCGCAGTCCGGCCACGGGTGAGGCGAGCACGATGCCGTCTGGATCACGGCGATCCGGCAGGCGGTTCGCGGCGGTGTGCAGGCAGATGAGGCTACCGAGACTTTCCCCATACCAGAAGACGGGCGTCTTGGGATGTTCGCGCCGCACGAGCCCATGGAAGGTTTCCAAATCGCGCAGCCATTGATTCGCGGAGGTGATGTCGCCCCGCTGTGAGATGACGGGATCATGCCCCTGGCCACGGAGATCATAGGCATAAACGGCGTAGCCCTGCTTTGGCAGCGTGTCGCCGATGAACCAGAAGTCGGACGCCGCACCGCTGAGACCATGCACGGCGATCATGACGCCGCGCGGCTTCGAGCCGGACGGAGGCAGCCATTTTTTAAAGGGCATGACTTTGCCATCATAGCTCGTCCAGTCCTGCCCACGAAGCTCCGGACGTGACGGCAGCTTCGGCAGGCTGCTGCACGCGGTGAGCCCCGCCAGCAGGAGGCCGGCGAGACAACAACGATGGAGAGATGTCATGGTTGGTGGTTGGGAACCGCGTGGTGGAGCACGGCGGAGACGAAGTCGGCCTGCGTCTGCACCCGGTCATCCAAGCTGAACTCGGAGGGGGTTTCAAACGTGAGTGTGACGGGACAGCCAAGCTGCCAGAGCACGATGGCCTCAGGTAGTCCGGGCAGACCTGAAGGGATGGTGCTGCGGCGGATGACTCCATCAAGGGCGCGGCGGCCGTCGATGCTGGCGCGCGGATCAGGGGCGATACGGCTCGTGCAGTCGCGCATCAGCAGGTCGCTGTGGCGCATGCGATGATGGCCGAGTTCATAGACGTAGGAGCCCTGGGCATCGTAGTCCTCATGAAGGCAGACGCCGATGCTGAGCTGTCTTTGCTGCACGATCTGCCGCCAGGGGCCGCAGAGTTCATCTCCATCGAGATGGAAGCGGCGGTTGATGTCCATTCCACGATGGTCGGCACGAGTATTCAGCCGAAGACCATGAGGATTCAGGCAGGGAAAAATGAGGAACGGGCGCTGCCGCAGTTGCTCGATCTCGCGCTCAGCCCAGGCAAGCAACCCCCAAGCGGAGCCTGCTTCATCTCCATGCACGCCAGTGGAGAAATAAACGAAGGGCTGGCTGCCAGCGCGAGGGCTTTCCAGATAGAGGATCTTTTCTCCCGCCTGTTCGGTAAGCACACGCACGCGGAGTCCGGCAGTTTTTGCCACGGCACGCCAGCGCTTGATCAGGGCGTGTGGGTCGTGGGCTAGATGGTGTGGCAGCAAAGACACGCCGTGAGAGTGGCGAGGTTGCACGGCGGCTGCAATGACAGATCAGGACCGGCCATTCTTCCGGCGGCTGCTGCTGGCGGAAGACTTCTCACGAATGCGGGCACGCAGGCGCTCTGCCGTGAGCGCCTGCTGTAGAATGGTGTTCTGCTGGCGGAGTTCTTCGAACGCGTAGTTGGGCACTTCGGTGATGTTTTCGGTGAGCACCTCCGCGCGTGGTGCCGGATCAGGCTCAGGGAGAGTCTCGGAGAGGGTCTCAGGTCCACTGCCATTCAGATCCGGCAGAATTGACATTGCCGAAGTGCCGTTGACTGGCTCTGTGGCTGCACCTCCATGAGTCAGTCCCTCGCCTCCATCAATGCCAAGCAGGCCCTCGAGCTGCATGACGCGGGCTTTCGCAGCGGGTAGCTCGGCGCACATTTGGCGGGTGAGATCGAGCGTAGCCTGAAGTTCATGCTCACGATCTCGGGACTTGGTGAGGAGGTTGTCGAAGCGTGTCTCCTCCACCTTGAGCTGGTCGCTGGCCATGTGGCGGAAGTGGTCAAACTGGCGCTGCATTTCCGAGCGCCAGGCGTTCGCGTCTGAACGCACCTGCATGAGATCCTTCTGCTGGGCGATCACTTGCGCTTCGAGCTTGTCTTTGTTCTTGAGGAGCTTCTCCTCCACACGCCTCAGCAGCCAGACGCGGATCAGCGCGGCAACGAAAAGGACTGCCATGATGGCAGTCGCCAGGATGTATGGACCTGCTTCAGAGGGAATGGTTTTCACGAGGGCTGATGCAAGCAGGTCCAGGGCCGAGGAGCAAGCCTACGGCACGTGTCATGAAAGTTTTGTCTCGCAGCTTTGAAAGGCCGGCCCTGAACATTCAAGGAGAGTGAAGCATGCGCTTCACCACTCACGACTGCGCCATTTTCATCAGCGTCATGCGCAGAATCGCGGCCTGGATCAATGCCATTTTTTCCGCGTCCTCGGGCTCGTGGTCATCCAGCCCACCCAGGTGAAGCAGGCCATGGATCATGTAGAGCGCGAGTTCGTGATCGAGACTCTGGCCATGCTCAGCAGCCTGACGTTCGGCTGTGTCGGTGCTGATGAGGATCTCGCCGTGGTGAAAGGTGATGACATCCGTGGGCGTCGGGTCTTCCAGAAACTCGCCATGCACGCGGGCGATCTCTTCGTCGCTGACAAAGGTAATCTCGATCTCCTCAAGAACGCGGATGGGCGCATCAGGGGAAAGGGCCTCATGCTGACAGGCGGGCAGAGCGATGCGGGCGATCTTTTTGAGCCACGGAAGCGGCGGCTTGTGCCGCTTTTGATGATTATAAAGATGCAGACTCGGCAGCCGGGCCATCACGCAGCAGAGGCAGGAGGTTTACGCTGAGCGCGCTTCTTTTTCTCCGAGGGCGGAGTCTCTCCACTGACAAGGTAGGGCGAGTCTATCATGAGCGTGCGGCCATCATGGACATGCACTGAGGCAGCGGTGTCCCTCGGACCGATGATCGTGGTGACGGGAGTCTCCGTGGCTTTCTGATACTTGATGCGGCTGTGCATCATGCTCAGCAGCGTCTTCACAAAACGGGCCTTCACCCGCGCGAGTTCGGCGATGGTGAGGTCGCATTCGTCGAGCTGACCATCGACCATTCGGTTTTGCACAATCTCGTCCACCAGCGCCTCGACACGGGCTGGCGTGGGCTTTTCCAACGAGCGGGAGGAACTCTCCACCGCATCAGCCAGCGAGATGATGGCAGCTTCCTTGAACTGTGGCCTCGGCCCGGGATAGCGGAAGACTTCTTCGGTCACCTGGGGGATGTCGTCTTCCTTGGACTTGCCCTGCTCGACGAGGCGGATCATCTCGGCCTTCTGATCCAGCGCGCGCTTGTAGAAATACCAGGCCAGCGTGGTGCCATGGTGCTGCTCGATGACGTCGATGATGCTGCAATTGAGCTTGTGCTTGATGGCCAGATCGACGCCGTCCTTCACATGCGCGATGAGGATCAGGGCGCTCATGCGCGCGGTCAGGTCCTCGTGCGGATTGTGCGCGGGGTCCATGTTTTCGATGAAATACTCCGGCTTCGTGAGCTTCCCGATGTCATGGAAGTAAGCGCACACACGGGTCATGGCAGCATTCGCGCCGATGGCCTCCGCTGCTGCCTCCGCGAGATTCGCGACGACGAGACTGTGGTGATAAGTTCCCGGAGCCTCGATGCTGAGACGTTTCATCAAAGGATGATTCAAGTCCGCCTGCTCAAGCCAGGAGACCTCAGTGGTCACACCAAAGAGACTCTCGATGACGGGCATGCCACCACCCACGATCAGACCGGTAAACACACCGACCGTGAAAGGAATGCCAATCATCCGGCTGAGCGTCGCTGAGTCCACGGCGCCACTGGCGTGATGCAGGATGACGGAGAAAATCGCCGCTGCAGTGCCAATGTAGAGGCCGGCCATGAAGAGCTTGTTCCGCCGGCGGACGCGGTTGGTGAAAAGGACAACGAGGAAGCCGATGAGCGCCGAGCAGGCGAGGTAGGTCACCACGTTCACCGCCATGAAGACGATGGCTCCAAGCAGGCTGGAGTAGATGGCTCCGAAGAGGCCGATCTTCCTCCCAAGCGCCACGGAGAGCACCATCGGACCAAGTGCATGCGGCAGCGCGAGAACCGGCAAAGCCCCGGACCAGCCTTTTTCATAAGCGAAGTCGATCATGCCGACGCTGGCAGCAAATTGCAGGAGCAGGGTGCCGAGCAGCAGCAGCAGTTCGGTGTTGTCCGTGATCTCATCTTTCAGGGCGACGAGGAGATGAATCACCATGGCAGCGCCGATGGCACCCGCACAAAGATAGGCGGTCAACTGCGGCTGGATCGTGCCCGGCACTGCCGAGGCGGCGAGGTTCATCAGGATGCCGAGCCCGACAAAGAACATGGCATAGACCAGAACGGTGGCCGCCGGATGGGTGCGGAGTTCATCGACCAAGTCGCCATCCTGGTGCTTCCGGCGGACTTTTCCGCAGGATAAACCTTCACGCTGTAATCGGGCACGCCGGAGGGATTCAAACATGGCTCTATGGGGAGAAAGGCTACCACAGTGCGAGTGCGGGACAAGGCGTGATTTGCCCTGAGCGCTGTTCAAAGAAGCAGTTCAAGATTCGCTTTTGAGAGCAACTTTGGCTTTCTCCGTCTCCGCACGATGCCGGTCATAGGCTTCGATGATGCGCTGGACGACGGGGAGGCGGACGATGTCCTTGCTCAGGAAATGCACGAAGCGGACCCCAGGCACGCCGGGCAGGATCTCCACGACCTCGCGCAGGCCGGATTTCACATGGCGGCGGAGATCGACCTGGGAGGGATCGCCCGTGATGACGCATCTGGCTCCTTCGCCGAGGCGGGTCAGGAACATAAGCATCTGCTCGCTGGTCGTGTTTTGCGCTTCGTCCAGGATGATGAAGGCATTCTTCAGCGTGCGTCCGCGCATGTAGGCCAGCGGGGCGATCTCGATGGCCCCTTTCTCGATCAGTCGCTCGGCTTCTTCGGGCTCCAGCATCTCGAAAAGCGCGTCGTAGAGCGGACGGAGGTAGGGGAAGATCTTCTCTTTGAGGTCGCCGGGCAGGAAGCCGAGCGCCTCGCCAGCCTCCACGGCGGGACGAGTGAGCACGAGCCGCTGGACCTGCTTTTCGCGGAGCAAATGCAGCCCCTGGGCCATGGCGAGGAAAGTCTTGCCAGTGCCTGCCGGGCCGATGCCGAAGACGACTTCGTTTTCCCGCATGGCCTGCACGTAGCTGATCTGGCCGCGCGTCTTCGCCAGCACGGGCGGCTTTTTGTTGGAAGTCAGCAGCTTCAGCGCGTGGATAGCCTCGGCAGGCTCGTCGCCATGCTCGGAGAGCACGCTTTCGGCCACCAGCTTGATCATGGCGGTGGAGATCTCCCCACCTTGGCGGCGCACTTTTTCGAGCTGAATGAAAACTTCCCGAGCGGCAGAGACGGACTTCTCTTCACCTTCGATCTTCACCCAACTGTCCCGCGAGGTGACTTGCACGCCGCAGCTCTCGGCCACGACCTTCAGTCCCGCCAGATCATGCCCGACCAGCTTCTGAAGGAACTGCGGCGTTTCGTAAGTGAGCGTTTCAGTCATGGCGTGGTGTCACGCGGCGGAGAATCAGAGCGTGCCCGTGGCATTCACCACGGTGCCGAGAGGCTCGCCCACGAGCGCACGGCGGATGTTGTCCGGCTCATTCATGCTGAAGACGACGATGGGCATGTTGTTCTCCTGGCAGAGGGAGAAGGCTGTGGCGTCCATAACCTTGAGCTGCTTCGTCAGGCAGTCCTGGAAGCTCACGCTGTCATAGCGCACGGCGTTTGGATTCTTGTTCGGATCACTGTCGTAGATGCCGTCCACCTTGGTGGCTTTGAAGACGACATCCGCGCCGATCTCACTCGCACGCAGAGCGGCGGTGGTGTCGGTGGAGAAGAATGGATTGCCCGTGCCAGCGGCGAAGATCACCACGCGTCCCAGCTCCAGATGGCGCATGGCCACGCGGCGGATGAAGGGCTCGGCCACGTTCTTCATTTCGATGGCGCTCTGCACTCGGGTCGGCACGTCGATGGCCTCCAGCATGCTTTGCAGAGCCAGCGAGTTCATCACCGTGGCCAGCATTCCCATGTAGTCGGCCGTGGCGCGCTCCATGCCTTTATTGCTCGCGCTGACGCCGCGCCAGAAATTGCCGCCACCCACGACGAGGGCGATCTCGATGCCGGTCTGGTGCGCGGCTTTGATCTGCGCCGCCATGTCTTCGACGATGGGGGGGCTGATGTTATCAGTGCTGCCCGGCTCCCGAAGAGCCTCGCCGCTGAGTTTGAGAAGAACGCGCCTGAATTTCCGATTGCCGTTGGTGTCGCCCATGAATGGTGTGGATTTGAATCGTGATACATGAAGCCCCCGGCGATGCAAAGATAATTCCAAAACCTCTGTCACACATTGCATGGCTGGAATGAATGCTTCATGAATCCCCACTCATGACCCGCACCGAAGCCTGGATCGCGCTGAACCTGATTCCCCAGGTGGGGCCGGTGCGTGTGCGGAAGCTGCTCGCCCGCTTCGGCACGCCGGAGCAGATTCTTTCGGCGAAGGCTTCCGAAATCATGGACGTGGACGGCTTTGGCCGTGCTCAGGCGGAGTCTCTCGCGGGCTGGGAAGCGCAGATCGATCTGGCTTTGGAGCTGAAGAAAATCAGCGACCGGGGACTCACGATCCTGACGCAGGAGGATGAACTCTACCCGACGCTGCTGAGATCTATCTACGATCCACCGTTAGTGCTCTATGTCTGGGGTGAGGTGACAAAGCGCGACCACAACGCCATCGGCGTGGTCGGCAGCCGCCATGCCACGATCTACGGCATGAATGCCACGAAGAAGATGAGCTTCCAGATCGCCTTCGCGGGTTACACGGTGATCAGCGGGCTGGCGCGTGGGATCGATACCGCCGCGCACGAGTCCGCCCTCGCCGCGAAAGGGCGCACCATCGCCGTCATCGGCTCGGGCATCGGCAAACTGTATCCACCGGAGAACATGGCGTTGGCGGAGCGCATCGCCCAAAACGGCGCGGTCATCAGCGAATACCCCGTGGATCGCATCGCCGACAAACAGACCTTCCCGTATCGCAACCGCATCGTCGCGGGCTGGAGCAACGGGCTACTTGTCACCGAGGCACCTTTGAAAAGCGGCTCACTTATCACCGCGCAGCAGGCAACGGAACAGGGCCGCACCGTCTATGCCGTGCCCGGCCAGATCGACAAACCGACCTCCGCAGGCTGCAACCGCCTCATTCAGCAGGGTGCCAAGCTCGTCATGGATGGCGGCGATGTGCTTGATGATCTGATGACGCTCTTCCCCACCGCTCCAAAGCCGCCGACGCTGGAAGCCACGAAGCCAAACGTGACACTTACCTTGGATGAAGAGATCCTCCTCAATGCCATCGACACCGACGAGCGCCACATCGACGACATCGCCACTCGGTCCGGTCTGACTCAAGCCACCGTGAACGTCACCCTCATGCGCCTGGAAATGAAGCGCCTCATCCGCGCGCTGCCGGGCCGGCGCTACGTCCGGCTCGTGTGATCACGCCACCACGCGCAACTCGGCCAGCCCGCGCTGCATGACCCGCGCCGTGAGCTGCGGCAGATCCTTCATCGGCGGTGTCTCGGGCAGATGCCGTGTGGCGATCCCCCATTCGAGGCGCAGATATTCGGCGATGCCGTTCGTCAGACTGAGCTGGAAAAAGTGCGCCACCACCGCCCACAACGTGAGGAAGTGGCCCGGCGTCGCACCTGACTCACAAGCCGTGCGGAAGCGTCCGAGCAGCCCCTGGTAGCGCGCGCGATTCGTCGCTTTCAGCAAAAGGCGGCAGGCTTCCACACTGCGGGCACATTCCTCCTCCGAGAGAGCTTGGGAAAAGGCCTCATCAACCGCCATCAGCGCGCTGAGATCATGCTGCTGCACCGCCTGCCAGCAGGCATGAAAATGCGCCGCCAGAATCGAGTCGAGCGGCCCGCTGGCGAAGCGATCCCAATCTGTGCGCAAACCAATGCGTGGCCGCGTGCGCTCCGAAACGAAGTGCAAATGCGACATCCGCTGGCGCACACCGGAAAGCAGCCACTGCACCCAGTCGAGACCACGCGCCCAGTCTTCGAGAGCCTCCATCTCCGACTCATCCGCCTCTGCCAGCACCGTCAACGGACGCAGCTCAGGGCGCTTTGCAGGCATGGATTCACCACCCGCAACGTGGCGCGGTTCGGCATCATCCATGCGTTGCAGGAGTCGAAACATCCGGGCATTATGGCTTCACCCCTTTGATCCCGCGAATTGAAAAGTTTCCATGTCTGAACTTGCCCCGCTTGACACACCTGCCGCCGAATCCGCCCAGCCCTACTACCAGTGCGTGCGTTGCGGAAACTGCTGTCGGTGGCCAGGGGATGTGAATGTCACCGCCGAGGAGGTCACCGCCATCGCGGCCTACATTGGCATGGATGAGCAGGAGTTCATCGAGACGAGCACGCGCTTGAATTCCAAACGCAGCGGGCTTTCGATCATCGACAAGCCGAATGGAGAGTGCCTCTTTCTCGAAGGCGTGAACGTCTGCCGTATCCAGGCCGTGAAACCCATCCAGTGCTCCGGCTTTCCGAATGTGTGGAACTTCCCCGGCTGGCGGGAAAAGTGTGAGGCGGTGGAGGTGGGATAGTTCTCAGTCCTCGGAAAATTGCCCGCATGTCAGGTCAATCGTTGTCTTTGGACAAACTGAGAACTGCGCACTGAGCACTTTCTGCTGCTTCACTTCCGCCGCTCCAGCACGATGCGGAATCCGATCGTCGGGCGCTTGGTGTCCGGCGGGACGGGGGTGCGGGTGGAGGAGAGGAGTTCGTCGGGGTTGGCGCTGCGCCAGTTGCCGCCGCGCACGGTGCCGAGAGTGCTTTTGGAGTCGCCACCCTTCGCGCTATCGAAGTCGGTGTCCACCCACTCGCTGGCATTGCCGGCGAGGCTGAGGATGCCTCGTTCGTTAGGTTGGAAGGCGGTGACGGGGCCGAGATTGGCAAAGCGATCTTCGTAGCCGGGGATGAAGGTTTCCAGGTTGGCTTTCCGCGCCCCGTTGGCATCGGCGAGGTTGTCGATGTTCGGCGGCGGCGGCCAATCATAACCCCAGGGGTAGATGCCGCGGATGCGGCTATTGCGCTCACTCGGCTTCGTGCCGCGCTCCGGCGGCAGGCCGACGGCGCGGCTCCATTCGTCGTCGGTGGGCAGGCGATACACATCCTTCGGGCCGATGAGCCCGGCATTGCGCTCGCGCTCGGTGAGCCAGGCACAGAAGGCGCGTGCTTCTTCGCGGTCCACGCCCACGACGGGCTGCGTGCCGCCTTTGCCGTCCACATCCATGTTCCCCGGACGACGCACATTCGTGGCTTTCGCGAACTCGATGTAATCCCGCCGCCGTGTCTCGGTGGCGGCGATCATGGTCGTGTCCGTCAGTGGCACAAAGCGAATGCCCAGACCGTTTGCCTTCCACTCACGACCAAAGGTCACCGCCTGCCGCGTCTGCATGTCAGTGAAAAGCTCCAGCAACTCACCGGCACTCACTTCGCCTTCGAGCACCACATCGGAGAAGCCTTCTTCACGAAGTTCATACTCGATCAGGCCGCTGCGCACGCGCGGCAGTTCCAGCGGCGTGTAGCCGAGAAACTCCTCATGCTGGAAAACACGCACCTTTTCCGGCGTGCTGCGAATGATCACACTGCCGTAGGTCTGCCGCTCCACGCGAAGGTGAAAGGCCTGCCAGTCCGCGCTTTCGTTGCCACTCGTGCCCGTCGGCTCGGCTTCTCGTTCATCCGGCATGTCTTCGGCGCCTGCACCGGGAGCATCGACATAATAGAAGGGCTCCACTTCGTAATGATGTTCCTGGCTCAGCAGCCCTGCCTCGCGGTCCCGGTCCGTGAGCCAGAAGCGGAAGGCCTCCGAATCTCCCACAGGAGCGACGACATAATACGCCGTCTCTTTCCCCGTGCCCGCGCGCACCACACGCCCCTCAAAGGAGCGGCCTGTGGCTTCGAGGAAGCGTTTGAAGTGCTTGATCTCCACCGGCTGGATCGTCATGTGCCCGCCCGGTGCCGGTTTGAAAATCATCCCGAGGCTGTTTTGCCAGCGCTCGCCTTCCTGAGGCAGACGCGTCAGTTCCAGCGTCAGATCATACTCCGCAGGTTTCGCCCGGTTCGCCGTGTGCTCCACCTCCTGGTGCTTGTGCCCTGGCAGGCGGAGCTGGTAAATGATCGGCACGCCTTCCTCAGGATTCAGCGCCAGCGGCGTCACGCCCAGATCATCTTCCCCCGCATACACATGGGCTCCTGCGGGCGTGGTTTTGATCATCAGCATGGGCGTGCTTTTTTGCACCGACACCATCCCCAGGGCTCCATTCCGCTGCGCCAGCCACATGCCAAAGCCCACCGCCAGAGTCAGCGTGATCACCGCGGCGGCGGCCCATTGCCACATCGCCTTGCGTGAGGACGGCAGCGGCTGCCCGCGCAGATCCAGAGCCATCTCACGCGCACTCATGTAGCGGTTCTTTGCCTGCGGGGCGCAGGCTGTGCAGATCACCCGATGCAGACGCTGCCAGGACTCCAGATTGTCCCCACTGTCACTGCACGAGGGGATGTCCGGGAAGTCGAGCCGGTCTTTTCCAGTGCTGGCTTCATACAAAACCATGCCGAGGGAGAACACATCCGACGCGGGAGAGCCCGGCCCCTCCGGTGCAACAAAACCTTCCGTGCCGACAAAGCTCCGCTGCCCGAGCAGAGCCACGAGCCCGATGTCCGCCAGCCGGCAGTGCCCGTCGATGAAGATCAGGTTCGAGGGCTTCACATCGCGATGGATCAGCTTGCTCTCGTGCAGGTGTTGCAGACCCTCTGCCACATTCGCGCCGATGGCCAGACAGCGGTCCGCCTTGATCTGCTTCGAGCGCCGCATCTCCAGCCCCAGCGTGTGCGGCTTGTACTTCTCAGCGTCGATGTCGCGGCCCGTCTCCAGATCATCGGCCAGCTCCATCACATAATAATAGAAGCCCTGTGCATCGCTGCGCCCGACCTGGAGGATCGGCACCAGCCCGGGATGACGCCGCGAGATCGGCTCGTAGCGTTTGATCGCCTCGAACTCGCGCTCAAAGGAGTCCGCATGATCATAGTCCTCACGCCACACCACCTTCACCGCACGCAGAGCACCCGTCACCGAGCGCGCCATCCACACCTCCCCATAAGCACCGCGTCCGATGATGCGGAGCGTCTCATGGTCGCGGATTTCAGGAGCCGGGCGGGGGGTGGAAGACATGTGGAGAAATTAAGCTAGCCACAACGCCCCCCGGATGCCCAGCTAAAAAGTGATCTCCGCCCCGATCTCCCCGAGATCAAGACCGCCGAGGCTCAGCTGAATGGATTCCCTCGCGCACCTTCCTGGCGGAGATTTCCAAGCCGCCGGGAAGTTGGCATCGTTGTTCACTTTCTTGGTGCAGTCATTTAGCTCCGAACCTTCCCACCCTGCGGCAATCCTGTGCTCCCCGCTCAAATTGCCTTCTCCCCTGCGATGAGCTGAAAACTCGATTGCTTAACGGCATGGGATTTAGGCTGGCTATAATGCACTGAAGGCCAGACAAGAATGGACCCTTGCGACAGGCTTCAGGCCAGCCCAAGCGCCGCAACCTGCTGCTCATCGAGTCCGAGGTAGTGCCCGAGCTCATGCAGCAGGGTCACTCGCACTTCATCTCGAAACCGGCCACGGTCACGGCCAGAATGGTCCCAGAGATTGTCCAAAAACAATCGGATGCGCGGCAGATTTCCCAAACTTGCCCCCTCTTGATCCTCGCCGTGGGAACAGCCCTCAAAAAGACCGAGCAAATCATCAGCCAGACCCTCTTCATGCAATGCGGTGTTTTCCATCCATGCCATCTCCACAAGGCACTCCCCGGCGGCGGAGCGGATCGAATCCGGCAGACGGCGGAGTGTCTGACCGATCACCGCTGAGGCCACTGTTTCCAGATGCTTCGGACTCATTGAGTCAGCAGGCAATGCGCATCACTGCGGATCGTAGATTGTGCCAGCACGACGTTGATTGAAATTCCCACCGCCCACGTCGCGCATCATGTTTCCCTGAATCTGGTTTCCCAGCCCATTGATTCGCGAAGAGGAATAGAGAGAACCCTGCACGGTCCCAGCCCCGGGAGCCTCAAGAACCACGGGTTGATCTGGCGTGGGAATGCCATTGGCTTTCATTTCGCTCTGCACCAGGGCGTGACGGCTCCAAGTCATGGCATCCACCTTGGCGAGCAGCCGATGATCCAGGCTGGCGCGCTCGGCCTCATATTCAGCCTGACTGAGCTGGCCTGACGCACGGCGCTGGCTCAGATCGGCATACAGCGGCTGATTCTCGGCACGAAGCTTCTGCTCCAAGGCATCAAGCTGCTCGGGAGTGGGAACAGAGGAGGAGGTGCAGGCCGCCAAAAGACAGGTCAGTTGGCAAAGCAGGAGACGAAGTTTCATTCTCTGGCAGACTACCCTGCCAGAACACGGATGGCAATCCTCTCGTCCGGCCTTTGCTTGAAAACAAAACATCACCAGCCGCCCTCCCCTGACAGGCGTAAACCTACACTCATGATGACAATGACTCAGGATGACCCCATCGACCGCGATCTTTCCCAGACGGACCCTCGCACCAATTACCTCCCCTACCCTTCGTCACGCCTCGCGGCAAAAATCATTCCGCAGGACCTGACGAATTTCAAAAGCCGTGGCATCACCCGTGTGGAGCGGGAACTCCAGCAGGAGCTTGTGGAACTGCGCGAAGCTTATTTAAAAGTCATCGACGCCTTCAACTGGAACAAACTCATCTACGAATCCCAATTCGGCTTCGAGCCCGTGATGGGCGAGGTTTATCACCTCTACGAGATCGAGGGCAAAAGACATCTCAGCATGATCGAGCCCGAGTCCTGGCATCAACGCTGGATCGGCACCTTCCGCCTCAACGCAGACGGCCGCTGGCAGGCAGACAAGGTGGCGGAGGATTTTGATCTCCGCTCCTATGTCAGCACCAGCGTTGGCTGATCCTGAAAAAAGCGGGCCGGGAAATGAATCCCGGCCCGCGAATGAACTCTAGAGTTGCTTTGGAATAATCACTCCGCGCCTGCGACAGGCTTGGCACCTTCTTTGAAGCAGTAGAGGTGCGTGTGGGTGGTGATGTAGATGCAACCGTTGGCAGCGACGACGCTGCTCAGCAGTGGGGATGGGAACTCGATGGTCTTGAGTTCTTTGAGTTCCTTGCCTTCGGCGAGGATGAAGAGTTCACCTTCTTCGTTGCCGATCCAGACTTTGCCGTCAGCGACGAGCGGGCTGGCCCAGATGTGGCCTTTGGTGTCGAACTTCCAGTATTCTTTGCCAGTCTTGGCATCGAGGCAGAAGACGCGGCCGGTGTAGTCGGCGGTATAGACGAGACCGTCTTTCACCGCTGGGGTGGAGATGGAGCGCTCGATGCCTTTGAAGGTCCAGACGGCTTTGCCGGAGAGGTCGCCGGTTTGTTTAGGGTCGATGCAGCTCAGCATGCCGACGCCTTCGCCGTGCTCGGGGTCCTGGCCGATGTTCACATAGACGAGGCCGTCATGGAAGACGGTGGTGCCGATGATTTCGCTCGGGCCGTCGTATTCGACATACTTGATGGGCTCGCCAGCGGAGTTCTTGCGATACTCAGGTGGGTTGGCGTCGTAGCGCCAGAACTCCTTGAGAATGTCGAAGTCGTCCTTCTTCTCGGTCTCGGTGGCCATGGAGTAAACCCAGCCGTCGCCAGCGCCGAAGATGATTTGTTTTTTGCCATCGATCTCACCCAGTGTCGGGCTTGACCAGGAGCAGTGGAGGACGCGCTCGGAGGCGACGTGATCCATTTCACCAAGGAGGGTGCCGTCTTCAGCATTCAACATGATGAAGCTGGGAGCCTGTGGAGCGGGAATGTTGGTGTGGGTCCAATCCACGCCGTTGCAGGTGGGGGCAAAGAGCTTGCCATCGACGATGAGCGGGTAGCCGGCGGTGGCGTTGTGCTGGAAGACGCCGAGTTCTTTATACATGTCATACACCCAGAGGATGTCGGCATCGGTTTTGCCGGGCTCGACAGGGACGGGTTTGCCGTCTTTGTCAGGAGCTGCCATGAAGGCGGCTTCGTCCTGCATGCCTTGGTTGCCGTTGGACATGCCGTTGACGTCCATGCAGATGATCTGGCAGCGGTTGCCGGGGACGTAGGCTTTGTCACCGACGATGGTGGGGCTGGCGCAGACGCCGAGATATTCCCAGTCGTTCACTTTGCCGGAACCCATCTTCGGGGAAACCATCTGCCATTTGAACTGGCCTGTGTATTCATCAAAGACCATGACGATGCCGCGGTCGCCGATGTGCTTGTCGTTGCGGGGGGATTCGTTGTTCGTGCCGACATAGACCTGACCGCTGGCGATCATGGGGGTGCCGTAGGTCTGGGAGCCGAGTTTAGCCACCCAGAGGCAGTTCTTGGTGGTGGACATGTCGATGTCTTCCGCGCCGGGGCCTTTGTTGGCTTCTTCGGCGTTTGGACGGAGGCGACCAGCGATCTTCGGCGCGGCTTTGGGGCCGTATTTTTTGCCGGGATCAATGTCCATGGGCAGTCCCTTTTCAGAGGAGACCATGTTTCGGCTCTGGCCGCCGCCCCATTCGGGAAGGTCGGCTGCGTGGATGGAAGCGGCGCTGAGCAGCGCTAAGATGAGGGTGTTTTTTGGCTTCATTGGAAATGGGCTGGAGCGAAAGTTACTTGTTCTCGGTGATGCTGAGGTTGTCGAGGAAGACGCGCTTCTGGTTCATCGGTGTGAAGCCGAAGATACCAGGGCTGCCTTGGGTGTGGGCTTTGGGGACCTTGGCTTCGAGGGTCCAGGCTTCGGGCTCGGGCTGAGCTTTGGGCCAGATTTTGCCCTTCACGACACCGCTGCCATCAGCGGCGACATCGACTCGGGTCTTCAGCGTGTACCAGGTGTTGGCGCTGACTTTGAAGACGGCGGTCTGGGCGAGACGCTCGAGGTTGGAGCTGATCTCGAGCTTGTTGGCATTGCCACGCAGGCAGATGAGGTAGCGCTGATTGATGAGACCCAGGTCGGCTTTCGAGCGGGCGTTGCCGTCGGTCATGACGTCGGCCTGCATGGTGTAGTTGGAAAGCGTGGACGGGGCGACGAAGACAGTGCCGCGCTGGAAGAGGAGACGGTCGAAGCTCTTGCCGAAGACCTTGTTGCCATCTTTTTCCATGACCTGGAATTTGAAGCGAGCGCCGATCCATGGGAGCGGCGGGTAAGCAAATTTGTAGGCGGGATTGGCTGGGTCGGCGGGGAACTCTTCGGTGAGGTTGTAGCCTTCGAAGTCTTCGGTGATGGGCAGGCCTTTCAGACCGCGACCACGGATGGTGCCGGTCAAGCCATCGGCAGAGGTGGCTTTCCAGGCACCGGCGCTGATCTTGGCATCGGCGGCCACGACGAGCTCACCAGCATCGTTGAAGCTGGCGTCCATGGTGGCTTTCACCTTGGCGGTCGGTGGGATGAAGCTTGCCCACTTCACGCCTTCGACTTTGTCGCTGACGACCATGCCGTTGGCATCGACGCTGCGGATGCGGAAGGCCTGCTTGTTGCCACGCATGATGACGGTTTCCGCAGGGATGATCTGGAGAGCCACGGCTTTGCCTGCGGCAGGGATTTCAGCCACGGGAGCGGGATCGACCTTGATGCCGCTGTTCGGGATCGGGAAGGCGTAGAATTTCTCGGTGGTGGTGACGTAGAGGGTGCCATCACACACGACGGGAGCGCCGAGACATTGGGCGGAGTTGCCGCCATCGAGTTTAATCTCCTGGACGATTTCCGCATCGGTCGCGCCGGGTTTCACGACGACGAGTTTGCCTTCCATCATCGGGCAATAGAGCAGGCCATCGACATACAGAGGGGAAGAATGCAGGTTGGCATTGCTCAGCTTCTTCTTCCATAGGTCCTTACCCGTGTTCGCGTCGATGGCGTAGAGCTCGCCACCGTCGGTCAGTTGATAAAGAATGTCGCCGACTAGGACAGGCGAGCTGCTGGTGGCACCGATGGGATTCCGCCAAGCTTCGGCGCTGGCTTCAAGCACGGTCGTTTCAGTGCCTGGGGCAGCGGCGACGAGTTTTTCTGGCAGCTTGATGGCTGACATGCGGCCTTTTTCGGAGGTGTCGATGTTTTCGTCACCATGGATGGCGATGACGTTGCCTTTGTGAATCACGACGCTGGGGTTCATGCCGTTTTTGCAAAGGGGCATTCTCCAGTAAGGCTTGCCGCTGCGGGCGTTCACGCAGACGAGATTGCCACAGCCGGTGGTGAAATAGAGCACGCGTTTGCCATCGCGAGTTTCCACGACGGGCGTGGAGAAGGAGGAGTCCACCGGCGGGCTCACGCCGGGCAGGCTCCACCAGACGAGTTCGCCAGTCTTCTTGTCGAAACCATACACGCGGTCAGCGGCAGGACCGTCAGCACCCCAGTTCGAGAAGATGAAGTGAATGATGACGAGATCGCCTTCGATGATCGGACTGCCTACGCGGGAGTTCGGGAAGGTCATGCGGCCCAGATCTTCCATCAGGGGCATCTCGAAGACCTTCTTGCCGTCGAGTTCATAGCAGACAAAGCGGCCCGCGTTGCTGACGAGGTAGATGCGCTTTGTCTCAGGGTCCACGGTTGGAGCACCGATGGAGTACCTATTATAGATGGAGTCGGAGAGGTAGTCCGCGATCTCCACTTCCCAGAGCTTCTTGCCGGTCTTCGCGTCGAGGACGGTCAGGATCTCGATGAGGTCGGTGGTTTCACCGCGATAGCCCCAGAGGACCACTTTCCCATCGACCACGACAGGAGCGCCACGGCTGCGGGCATCGTAGGTCCAAGCGGGAGTGTCGGCCAGCTTGCCAGCGCCCGTGTAGTGTTCCAGACTGACACCGTTCTGGAGAGGGCCACGCCAGTTGGTCCAGTCATTGGCGTTGGCAAAACTTCCTGAGGCGAGAAGCGCGGCTGCCAGGAGGGTGGCTCGGCGCGAAGTGAATGAAGATTCCATGGGGTTGAGTAGAGGACTGAGAACTACACCGTCCATGCAGCCGAAGCCACTTCAACGCCTTTGTCGGCATGACAGAAATCACGCGATTCGAGGTAAATGGGGGGTAGTCAGGGCAAAACGGGCTGCCAAGAAGGCATCTTTCGGCGAGAAGGGTCGCTTTGGCAGGTGATGAAAGCCCCCAGTTGTTAGGCTTATTCACATGAACAGCAGTTTATCCACAACCCTGTCAAGGCGCTTTCTTCTAAAATTATCACACTTTTGCCCCTAAAAGAGGAACTCATTAATGAGAAACCCTCCTCTTTTTGCAAAAAACGACCCCATTGGTTGACGAGGGCCACAAAAGTTTTTACTCTCCGTTCGTCCAGACGAGCCGTTTCTCGAATGGGCCACGGAGATGCAGCTTCATTAGCTCTCACTTTCGTGCCATCGGTCCTCACTGTTGTTGGTTGCTGGATCGCTAACAGACCCTCTGGTTTCACCGCCAGAGGGTCTTTTGTTTTTCAGGGATCCTCCACATCACTTCATGAGCTGGTTCACGCCAGCATCGGCGGATGCATTTCAAAACGCGGGATGCGAACGAATACAGGGCGACCATGTGTGGTGGTGCCGAAGAAGGAACCCGTCGCTGTGCTCTCTGCTTTGATCACATGATATGAATTGTAGCTGAAGGTCTGCCCGGGTTCGAGCTTGGGAAATTGACCCACGACCCCATCTCCTTCGACGACGAGAGTGTCGCCATCGGTGTCACGCACAATCCATTTGCGACCAAAGATATTCACCGTCTCTGCAGATCCATTGTGAATCGACACATGATACACGAATGGATGCGGACGATCCGGAGGTGCGGGTCGAGTGGGATCGTAGGACACATCATCCACGGTCGCGGTAAGGCCTGGGAGATGATCGAAGTGAACAGTCATATTCTAAGATAGTGCAGACGAGACGATGAACAAGAAATAGCAAAGCCGACATCACATACTGCCTTTGAAAAGCTGCTGGCGTGCCACCGCAGATGCCACACTTCCAGGCAATGAAGAAAGAAGGTCTCCAGTCAATATCGTTGAGCTAAGAAGTTCACAAGTTTTGAGTGCGTTTGGTGCAAGCTTGAGTGGATCGGAACGTCCTGGCGGAATCAGACAGCACCCCTAAAACTCTCGTAGAAGCTGCTGAAGGAAATGAAGTCGCTCACCACCCACCCCCGAGCGCCTTCACCAGTATCACCGTGGCAAGGAAAAGCTCTCCTTGGAGGCGGGTGGATTCGCGCTCGGCACGGAGCAGCGTGCGCTGGGCATCGAGCACTTCGTAGTAGGCGACGAGGCCAGAATCGTAGCGCCTTTGAGCTAGCTCCAGAGCCTTCGTGGCGGAGGCGACAGTCACGTCCTGCGCTGCTGATTGGCGGTGGAGGACATCGAGAGCGCTGAGGCTGTCCTCGGTGTCACGCATGGCGGCGAGCACGGTCTGACGGTAGGCGGAGGCCCCCTGCTCGTAGCGTGCTTTAGTGGCCTCGTGGGTGGCTTTGACCCGACCTCCGCGCAGCAGTGGCCACTCGACAGCAGCGGGTCCGAGACCCCAGATGCGGCTGCTGCCGTTGTCGATCAAGTCATAGAAGCTCGTCTGCGTGCCGCCACGCAGGCCGATAGTGACGGTGGGAAAGTAAGCTGCCTTTGCCACGCCGATCTCGGCATTCAGCGCCGCCATCTCACGCTCCGCCGCTGCGATGTCAGGACGACGTTCCAGTAAAGTGCTCGGCACGCTGCGGGGCAAGGAAGGGGGCGAGCCAGCGAGCGGTCCGGCAGGCAGTGCGAAGTCACTCGGCATCCTCCCGAGCAGCAGGGCGATAGCGTGTTCCAGCGCGGCGCGCGGCCTTTCCAAACCAATGGCCTCGGCTTGGGTTTCGGCGAGGTCTGTTTCCGCCTGCGCCACGTCCATCTGGGCAATGTCACCCTGAGTGAAACGCTTCCGCGCCATATCCACCGTGCGCTGTCGCACGGCGACGGTGCGCTTCAAGAGTGCGATCTGTGCATCCGACACACGCAGCGCGTAGTAGTTCATCGCCAGCTCGCTGAGCAGGCCGAGGTGCGCGTTTTGCAGATCCGCCTCAGCAGCATCCGCGCGGGCGCTGCCAGCCTTGCTTTGATTGCGGATGCGACCCCAGAAGTCCACCTCGTAAGTGAAGTCGAGCGTGTTCAGCAGCGTGTTGCGCGAGCGTCCGCCGGCGAACTGAAAGGCCATCGTCTCAGTACTACGATCCCGCTGCGCACTGTTGCGCATCGTGGCGAAGGGAAACAGCCCCGCCTTGTCCGCCCGTGCCTGTGCCCGGGCTTCGAGAACTCTCTGGCGGGCAATTTCAAGCGTCGGACTCGCAGTCTCCGCCTCACGCATGAGCTGACTGAGCCTCGCATCGCCAAAGTAGCGCCACCAGTCGCCACGCGCCTCGGCATCACTTGGCTTCGCTGTGCGCCAGGGGCCCTGCGTCTTGAACTCCGTCGGCAGATCCGGCTTCGGCGAGAGATACTTGGGCGCGACATTGCAGCCAGAGAGCAACATGCTGCAAAGCAGGGAAATGGAGATCGTTTTCGTCATTCAGGTTTCGTCTGTTCAAGCGCCTCATCCAGCTTCCGGCTCGCATCCAGCGGTGAGCCTGTCCTTTGGCCGAGCAGCGCATACATCATCGGCACCAGAATGAGCGTCACGACGGTGGCGATGCTGACGCCGAAGACGATCACGACACCGACGACGCGGCGCGTTTCAAAGCCAGCTCCACCTCCGAGCATGAGCGGCAGCGCGCCCATCACGGTCGCGAGCGCGGTCATGACGATGGGGCGCAGGCGTTGCTCGCTGGCAGTGAGGATGGCCTCGCGGAAGGCCACGCCTTCATCGCGGAGCTGATTGATGAACTCGACGATGAGGATGCCGTTCTTCGCCGCCAGACCGATGAGCATGATGAGGCCGATCTGGCTGTGGATGCTCTGATTCATGCCCATGAACTTCAGGCCGAGCAGCGCGCCAGCCACGGCCATCGGCACCGTGAGCATGATGGTGAAAGGATGCACGAAGCTCTCGAACTGCGCCGCCAGCAGGAGGAAGGCGATGAGCATCGCGAGGGCAAAGACGAGGCCGATGTTGCCCTGGTTCTGCTTGAGCTTCAGCGAGTTGCCTTTGTAGCCCACGATGGCGCTGCCGGGCAGGGTTTCGCGGATCAGCTGCTCCATGTAAGTCACCGCTTCGCCGAGGCTGTAACCCGTGGCCAGCTCGGCATCGAAGGTGATGCTTCTCATGCGGTTGTAGCGGTTCAGCGTGCCGCTGTCGGCGAACTCTTCGGTCTTCACAAGGTTCGAAAGCGGGATGAGTTGCTTCGTGCGCTCGCTGCGGACGAAGAGATTGTTCAGGTCCACCGGCGTGCGTTTGTCGGCGTAGCTGCCTTCCAGCATCACGTCATACTCCTCACCTTCATGAAGGAAGGTCGTGGCCCGCCGACCACCGAGCATGGTTTCCAAAGTCATGCCGATGTCCGCTGTCGAGACGCCCAGATCAGCGGCACGCGCTTGATCGATGGTGACGCGCAGTTGCGGCTTGGTATCTCGGTAATCACAATCAAAGCCGAGCAGTTTCGGATTGAGTCGTCCCTTTGCCAAGATGATGTCCCGCCACTTGGCGAGTTCTTCAAAGGTGGGGCCACTCACGACGATCTCGAGCGGCTTGTTCAGCCCGCGCAGGATGGCCTGACGCATGATGACGGAGACCTTGGCCTCGGTCATGTCAGCGGTTCTTTGCCGCACATCTTCCATGATGGTGAATCCATCCCGCCGCGTGCCGAAGGGAGTCAGGGTGATCACGGCGATGGAGTCATTGAAGTCGGCGGATGAACCGAAGCTTCGCGGTGCGCGTGAATTCACGCGCGTGGCCTCCTTGGTCTCCTCCACGAGCGGCATCACCCGCTCCGTGAGTGCATCGAGCGTCTGCACGGCATTGCCATACGTCGTGCCCGGCGGGCCGGTGGCGACGACGAAGAACGATCCACGGTCCTCGCGCGGCATGAACTCATCCGGGATGTTCATCAGCAGCCAAACGCACAGCGCCGTGATGCCTGCAACGATGGGAAAGGCTGAGGCTGGGAAGTGCAGCGCCTTATCCAGCACCCAGCGATAACTCCGCTGAACCACCCCAAAGAGACGATCCAAGGTGCGAGCGATGAAGCCATCGCCCTCGCGACCACGAAGGATCTTCGAGGCCATCATCGGCGAAAGCGTCAGAGCCACGAAGCCCGAGAATGCCACAGCAATGGAAAGCGTGACGCTGAACTCCGCAAACATGCGTCCCGTATCCCCCGGCATGAACGCCACGGGGATGAAGACGCTCATCAGCACCAGCGTGGTGGCGATGACGGCGAACCCGACCTGACGTGTGCCTTTGTAAGCGGCGACGAGTGGGTTTTCACCATGCTCGATGCGGCGGTGGATGTTCTCAAGCACCACGATGGCGTCATCGACCACGAGCCCGATCGCCAGCACGAAGGCGAGCAGCGTGAGAGTGTTCATCGAGTAGCCGAGCGCCTGCAAAACCAAGCAGGTGGCGAACACGCTCACCGGCACCGCCACGGTCGGGATCAACACCGCGCGGAAACTGCCGAGGAAGAGGAAGATGATGATCACCACGAGCCCCAGCGCGATGCCGAGCGTGCGATACACTTCATGCAGGGATTCCTCGATGAACTGGCTGATGTCGTAGCTGTTCTCCAGCTTCAAATCGGGCGGCAAGGTCTTGCGGATGTCTTCCGCCTCCGCACGCACAGCACGGGCGACTTCGAGCGGATTTGAGCGCGACTGCCGGATGATGCCGACAGACACCATTAGCACTCGATTGCCTTTGAAAACCGTGCGCGCCTCCTCCGCTCCGAGCGCAATCTTGGCGACCTCACTCAGCCGCACCTGATAACCATTCGCCCCGCGTGCGATGACGAGCTTCTCGAAGTCTTCGACTGTCCTATACTGGCGCGTCAGGCGCACCGTGAACTGCCGGTCGAGCGACTGCACCGTGCCCGCTGGCGGGTCCACGTTTTCACTGCGCAGCGCCTTTTCCACATCGATGGCCGTGAGCCCACGCGCCGCGAGTGCTTCACGATCCAGCCACACGCGCAAAGCATAGCGCGAGCCACCGTTGATGCGCACACGCGCCACGCCGGGCAGCCGGGAAAAACGGTCGATGAGATAGCGCTCGGCGTAGTCGGTAAGTTCCAGCGTGTTTCGCGACTCGCTGGTGAGGTTCAGATACATCAGCACCTCGGCGCTTAGCTCCGTCTTGCCGACGTTCGGTGGGTCCACCTCTGGCGGCAGTGTGGCGAGCACGGGGCTGATCGCCTCGCGGATGTCATTCGCCGCTGCATCGAGGTCGCGCCCGAGGCTGAACTCGACCGTGATCTCGGATTTCCCATCGACGCTGATCGACGAGATGTTTTCGATGGCCTCGACCTGCGAGATGCGATCCTCCAGCCGCTGCGTGATGCGACTTTCCACTACACTCGCCGAAGCTCCGCGGTAGTAAGTCTCCACCGTCACGATGGGCGGCTCGATGTCAGGAAACTCGCGCAACGGCAGCCGCGTGTAAGCGACGATACCAAAGGTGACGAGCACCAGATTCATCACCAAAGCCAGCACCGGGCGGCGAACGGATGTGTCAGAGAGCCACATGACTTACTTCGCGCTCTCCCCGCTGCTTTTGGACGAGAGCGCCTCGGGATTGAAGGCTTTCACAGGACCGGCGAACTGGCCGGTGATTTTGACGGCCATGCCGTCCTGCAAACCGACGAGACCATCAGCGACGACAAGCTGGTTTTCCTCAAGGCCTTTCAGCACCTCGAGGTAGCCCGGCTTGCGGCGACCGGTGGTGATCTCGACACGCTTGGCTTTCTCTTCAGCAATGATGAAGACAAAAGCCTTCGATCCGATGGGCACGAGCGCCCGCTCGGGAATGGAAAGAGAGATGCGTGGCTCCACGCGCAACGAGGCGGTGACGAGCATTCCCGGCTTCAGCAAAAGATCCGCGTTTGGCACCTCCGCACGCGCGGCGACAGCTCGGGTGGCGGGATCAATGCGCGAGTCGAGGCGAGAGAGCTTGCCTTTGAAAACTCGGTCGCGACTCGCCTCGGTGCGCGCTTCGATCTCCGTGCCTTCCTTGATCATGCCGAGGTAGGTTTCCGGCACGCTGAAGTCGATCTTCACCACGTCGATCTTATCCAGCGAGACGATCACTGTGCCCGGTGACACAAGTGCGCCGACGCTGATGCGCCGCAGCCCGAGCCAGCCATCAAAGGGTGCCACGATGCGCCGATCTGCGAGACGAGCTTCGGCTTCGAGGATGCTCTGCTTCGCCACCTCAGCCAGCGTGCGGCGTTCCTCCAGTCGTGCCTCGGGTGCCGCGCCGTCTTTGACGAGACTTTGCAGGCGGGTGATCTCGCGCTCGTGCTCGGTGAGCTGGGACTTCGAGGCCGAGAGCGCTGCCAGCTCTTCCGCTGCGCTGAGTTCCACGAGCAGTGTACCTTTTTTCACCTGCTGCCCGTCTTCAAAATGTAGCGCGGTGACTGTCTCGGTGACGTTCGCGCTGAGGTCGATCGACTCATCTGCCGCCACGGTGCCGATGGCGAGCAAGTCGAGTGCGTAGTCCATGCGGGTGACCTTGGCGGTAGAGATCGGCATGGCACCTTTCGCCTTCGCGGCGGCGGCTGGGATCTGCTTCAACGCTTTTTGCTGCTGCCAGAAGATCCATCCACCACCAGCGACAGCAGCGCTGATGATGAGGAAGACGATGGAGCGTAGCCAGGGCGCAGGACGGGAATCGGACATGATGGGGGGCAGAAACAAACGCCGCCAGATCCCTCCGCTAGCAGCCAAAACCATGCTGGACAAGTCGGCATCCGACTCTAGCATTCGCCCTCATGACCGCGCCAGCTTCGGCTTTGCTCCTCCTCTCCCTGCGACTTACGCAAGGGTAGGCGGCCCGCGTTTCCTCGTCATGCTCCCCAGCCGTCACGTCACGGCTACCGATCTCAGGGAAATCCTGTGCATCTTTTCCTCTTGTTCATCCTTTAAAGAAAGTCTGTCATGTTAAAGAACCCCTCCGCCAAGTATCAGCCCTTCCCGGCGATCCCGATCCAAAACCGCCAGTGGCCCAGCCGCACCATCACCCACGCGCCCATCTGGTGCAGCGTCGATCTCCGCGATGGCAATCAAGCCCTCGCCGTGCCGATGAATGTCTCCCAAAAGCTGGAAATGTTCGATGCGCTGGTGAAGTGCGGCTTTAAAGAAATCGAGGTTGGGTTCCCCTCCGCCTCCAACACCGAGTTCAGCTTCAACCGCCGCCTCATCGAGGAAAAGCGCATTCCCGATGATGTCACCATCCAGGTGCTGGTGCAGGCGCGTGAGGACTTGATCGAAAAGACTGTGCAGAGCCTCATCGGCGCGAAGCAGGTGGTCATCCACATGTACAATTCCACCTCGCCAGCGCAGCGGAAGTATGTGTTTGGCAAGAGCAAGGAAGAGATCATCGCCGTGGCCAAGAGCGGTGCCAAATTGATCAAAGACCGCCTGCATCGCCTCACTGAAGGCGGCACCAAAGTCACGCTGCAATACTCGCCCGAGAGCTTCAGCGCCACCGAGGTCGAGTTCGCCAAAGAGATCAGCGAGGCCGTTATGGATGTCTGGCAGCCCACGCCCGAGCATAAGATGATCCTGAACCTGCCCGACACCGTCGAGGTGGCCATGCCGAACGTCTATGCCGACCAGATCGAGTGGATCTGCACGAACATCAAAAACCGCGACAGCCTCATCATCAGCCTGCACACGCACAACGACCGCGGCACCGGCACCGCCGCCACGGAGCTGGGATTGCTGGCCGGAGCCGATCGCGTGGAAGGCACGCTCTTCGGCAATGGCGAGCGCACGGGCAATCTGGACATCGTCCAAGTCGCCATGAATCTCTACATGCACGGCACCGATCCGAAGCTGGACTTCAGCGACATGAACGGCCTCATCCAGATGTATGAGCGCACCACCGGCATGACCGTCCCCGCCCGCCAGCCCTACTCCGGCGAGCTCGTCTTCACCGCCTTCAGCGGCAGCCATCAGGACGCGATCAAGAAGGGCCTCACCGGCTACGACGAGCACAAAACCATCTGGGATGTCCCCTACCTCACCATCGATCCGCATGATATCGGCCGCGAATACCATGAGGTCATCCGCGTGAACAGCCAGAGCGGCAAAGGCGGCGTCGCCTACCTTCTCGAAAGCGAGTTCGGCATCGAGCTGCCCAAAGACATGCAGCGCGAGTTCGGCCCCATCGCCAATGATCTCGTGGACAAGCTGGGCCGCGAAGTCAGCGGCACCGAGCTGAAGCAGATGTTCTGGAACGAATACATCGAGCGCGAGACCCCCTTTGCCCTTCATCACTTCCATGCCGATGGCGTGGATGGCGTCTTCACCTGCCGTTGCAGTCTCGTCGTGAATGACAAAGAGCGCGGAGTCGTCGGCACCGGCAATGGCCCCATCGCCGCCTTTGTGAACGCCCTCATCACCGACGCCGGAGCCCCGAGCTTTGAGGTGTCCACCTACCGCGAGCAAAGCCTCAGCTCCGGCACCGAAGCCGCCGCCCTCGCCTTCATCCAGATCAAGACCGCCACCGGCAAACTCGTCTGGGGTGCCGGAGTCGATACCAACATCGAACTCGCCTCCATCAAAGCCGTGCTCAGCGCGGTGAACCGGGCGGGGTGAGTTCGCAAACCAACCGACAGCAAATGGGGGCAGAAAAATGAGAGTGATCCTATTTTCTGCTCCCTTCTTCTGTCAGCCTGATGGGGATTGATGGCATAGGAAGCTGTTGCACCCTGCATTGGAGAGATTGAGCCCTCTAATCTCGTAATTTCATCCCCCTATGAATCCCGTCTTCCACGACAAGCTCCAGCTCCGCACACGTCGCCAATTTCTTGGCAATGCAGGGCAGTTCAGCCTCGGTGCCATCGCCATGCAGGCGATGCAGGCCGTTGCGGCCCCGAAGTCGGACAATCCGCTCGCGCCAAAGCATCCGCTCCATGCCGCGAAAGCGAAGCGGGTGATCTACCTGCACATGTCTGGCGCACCGCCGCACCTGGACCTCTTTGATTACAAGCCGGAGCTGGTGAAGCGCGACGGCCAGAACTGCCCCGACAGCGAACTCAAAGGCCGCACCTTTGCCTTCACCACCGGTGTGCCAAAACTCATGGGCACGCCGCGCACCTTCAAGCAATACGGCAAGGCCGGCATGTGGATGAGCGATGCCTGCCCGAACTTCCATACCATTGCCGATGACATCACGATGGTGCGGTCGATGAACACAGATCAGTTCAATCACGCGCCTGCGGAGCTGCTGCTCTTCACCGGTCATGTGCGCCAGGGTCGGCCCTCCATGGGGTCGTGGGCCACCTACGGACTCGGCACGGAAAACCAGGATCTGCCCGGCTTCGTCGCGCTCATCTCCAGCGGCACGCAGCCCAGCGGTGGTCAGGGTTGCTGGGGCAGTGGTTTCATTCCCAGTGTGTTTCAGGGCGTGCAGTGCCGCAGCAAAGGCGATCCCGTTTTGTATGCGAACAATCCCGCCGGCATGAGCCGCGAGATGCGCCGCAAGACGCTCGATGCGCTCAAAGAGCTTAACGAACTCCAGTCCGCCGAACTCGGCCATCCCGAGACTGTCACCCGCATCGCCCAATACGAGCTCGCCTACCGCATGCAGGCCAGCGTGCCGGAGGTCATGGACATCTCGAAGGAGCCGCAGCACATCATTGAGGCCTATGGTGCCAAGCCTGGAGAGTCCAGCTTCGCCAACAACTGCCTGCTCGCGCGCCGACTCATCGAACAAGGTGTGCGCTTCGTGAATCTCTTCGACTGGGGCTGGGACTTCCACGGCACGGGCGTGGACAATGGCATCACCGATGGCCTGACGAAAAAGATGGCTGCCACGGACAAACCCGTCGCCGCATTAATCAAAGATCTCAAACAACGCGGGCTGCTGGATGACACCCTCGTCGTCTGGGGCGGTGAGTTTGGCCGCACACCTTTCCGCGAAGGTCGCACCGCTGCCAGCAAGGTGCTCGGTCGCGATCACTACCCGGACTGCTACACGCTCTTCATGGCCGGTGGCGGCGTGAAGGCAGGATTCGACTACGGCAGCACCGACGAACTCGGCTTCCACATCGCTGAAAACAAAGTCCACGTTCACGACCTCCAGGCCACCATCATGCACCTGCTCGGCTTCGACCACGAACGCCTCACCTACCGCTTCCAAGGCCGCAACTACCGCCTCACCGACATCCACGGGCATGTGGTGAAGGATCTTTGTGCGTGATCGCCACTCACTCCGCCTTCAGCGACCAGAGCTGCTTCATCGTTGCCAAATAAACGACGCCGTTCGCCGCGGTCACGGTGGCGCTGATGGGTGCTTTGAGTTCGAGATTGCACAGCACCTTTTTCTCCCGGCCTGCGGCGAGCACACAGAAGTTTCCTTTGCGGGTGCCGAGGTAGATTTTGCCATCGGCGATCATGGGCGAGGCCCAAAAGGTGCCGTTCATCGAGTGCGTCCACACGGCTGCACCGGTCTTCTCCTCGACACAATGCACACCACCATCGGAGTCCGTGGCATAGACGAGACCGTTATGCACAGCGGCGGTGGTGAGTGTGTGTTTGCCGAGCACGTAGCTCCATACTTCCTTGCCATTGTGTGGATCGACGCATTTGAGCCAGGACTGGTTCTTGCCCCAAAATACATCGCCTCCACCAGCGATGAAAAGCCTGTCATTCGCGATCACCGGCATGCCGTAGATGTTGCTTGGGCCTTCCTGCTTGTTCTGGGTGTAGAAATGCACCTTTGTCTTCGGCGCGGCGGGATCGAGGTCGTATTGCCAGCGCTTCTTTAACGTCACCACGGCATCGGTGGGCGATGCAGCTTCCAGAGTTTCAAAGGCGTAGGTGATGCCGTTACCGCCGCAGAAGAAGATCGTCGGTTTGCCGTCCACCTCCGCGAAGCTCGGCGATGACCACGTGGAGTGGAAGATGTTTGGTGAGATGTGCTCATCATCGCGGGCGAGATACTTTCCCGTGTTCTTGTCCACGACGATCAAACTGGGAGCCTCGGGTCGGCGGATGAAGCGATGCGTATTGTCCACACCGGTGCCGGTGTTCACATACAAGTGATCACCGCGAATGAGGACCGAACTGTGCGCATTGTCGTGGCACCAGATTCCGCAGGCCTCTTTCATGTCGAGCATCCACACGATGTCCGCATCGAGAGGTCCTGGTGTCATTACAGGCTGATCACGCAGGGCCATGTGCTTGCCCTCGTCTTGGTAGTGCCCGTCGTTGCCATTCGCCAGACCATTCACGTCCAGACACACGAGTTCTCCGCGATTGGTCACCAAGTAGGCGCGCTCGCCTTCGACGGTGGCTTCCGATGACATGCCCGTCTCTGGCCAGTCGAAGTATTTGTCGTCCTCCAGCTTCGGCACCACGAGTTGCCAGAGCAGATGCCCGTCATTTTCATCCAGGCACATGAACACACCGCGATCTCCAGCGTGCCTCGGATCACGTGGGTTGGTGTTGTTTGTGCCGATGAAGATGCGACCGCCTGCCACGATCGGCGTCGAGTGCGTCTGCGTGCCGAGATCGACTACCCACTTCACATTTTTCTTGGACTCGGGATCGAAACTGTCTGGCAGGTGCTTTTCCGTCGACACGAGATTCCTCGTCCACGGCTGCCCCCACTGAGGTTGATCAGCAGCCAAAGAAACGACGGGAAGCAGAGCGAGTGCGATTCGAGCAAAAGACATCCATCTTAAACGCGACAGCCTTATCGCTTCACGCGATCAAGCTTTGCAAACGAAGTGACAAGGAGAATGCATGCGCTCCGTACAGCCTTGATCCACCATGAACCGCCGCCACTTCTTCCAAACCACTGCCGGAGCTGCTCTCACCTCATGCTCAACGTTGAGCGAGCCAGATTCACTGATCATCGACACGCATCAGCATCTCTGGGATCGGGACGTCATCAGTCCGCCCTGGATCAAAGGTGCACCGGAAGTGCTGCGGCATGATTTTGTGACGGCGGACTATGTGAAGGCCAATGCAGGTCTGAACGTGAAAGCGATCTACATGGAGGTCGATGTGGCTCCGAAGGATCACGTTAAGGAAGCGGATGACATCGTGGTCCAGTGCCGCGCTGGAAACACACCCACCATCGCCGCGACGATTGGTGGAAGGCCTGCTTCGGATAACTTCGAGACCTATGTGAAGCGCTACGCGGGCAATGGCATCGTCAAAGGTCTGCGTCAGGTGCTGCATGGCGACTCCACGCCTCCGGGGTTCTGCCTGAGCCCCGAGTTTGTGCGCGGCGCTCGCACGCTGGGCAAGCATGGGCTCAACTTTGAGCTGACCATGCGCCCCACTGAATTGAAGGACGGCGTGAAGCTCATCCAACAATGCCCAGACACCCGCTTTGTGCTCGACCATTGCGGCAATGGCGACCCCAAAGCCTTCAATCCCAAACTCGGTCCCGGTTTGAATCGAAGCTGCACGCCCGATGAATGGAAACGTGGCATTGATGCCGTCGCTGCGCAACCCGGCGTCATGTGCAAGATCAGCGGCATCGTTGCCTTTGCCCCGCCGGGCAAATGGCAGGCGGAAGACCTCGCTCCCGTCGTCAATCACTGCCTCGACACCTTCGGTCCCGACCGCGTTTTCTTCGGTGGCGACTGGCCCGTCTGCCTGCTCGGCAGTCCTGTGCGCGGCTGGGTAGATGCGCTGAAGCAGATCGTGGCCTCACGACCTGCCAGCGAACAGCGGAAACTGTGGAGCGGGAATGCGGTGCGGTTTTATGGGCTGAAGGTGTAAGCCTATCTCTTCACCGCCCCGAGCACGTCCAGTTCGTGGATGGACCAGTACAGACCTTTCACTTCGCCGGTGTCGGTGATGCGGATGAATTTTGTGGTCACGGGCTTGGGGAAGAGGAATTCAGTGACGTTGGTTTCGCTGCTGCCTTCGAGGATGGGTTTGTCCCATTCGGTGCCGTTGGCGGAGGTTTCGATCTTCCAGCCGCGGGGCCAGTCGCCACGCGATTTGGCGGTGTCGAGGTAGAGGCCGGTGATGGCGGTGGCGGCGGGCAGCTCGATCTGAATCCACATGCCGGGCTTTTGCGGTGTGTGGGAATCCCAGCGGGTGCCGAGATCACCGTCGATGGCTTTGGTGAGTTCCTTCTCGTTGTGGCTGGAGGTGAGCTTCCACGCGGCGCGGTTCGGCAAAGGCTGCGGGTAATGCGAGCGGAGTTCTTCGATGGTCCAGGGCGTGGTGCGCTGGCTGAGTTCTTTGCGCAGCGCATTGACTTCCTTTTTCGCCACTAGCTTGCCGTTGTTGCCAAAGGCTTTGCGGATGTAGCTGGCGACATCGGCGATCCATTGATCATCAAAGCTGGCCATGGTGACCATCTGCGCCTCGTAGGTTTTGCCATCAATGGGGCCGGCGAGACCATTGAGCATGACACGCACGATGGCGTCACCTTGAACGGCGGTGCGTGATCCGGCGAGCGGTGGGGCGAGTGTGGCACCTTCGCGGCCTGCGATGGGCATGCCCGCGCCGTCAAAGCCGTGGCAGGCGAAGCAAAGCGAGCGGAAGATCTCTTGGCCGCGCTCGAGCTGCTTCTTTTCGTCCTTGGTGAAGCTGCCGCTGATCTTTGGTGCCTCGACAAGCAATTGCGCCCCGATTTCCTTCACGCCGACGCTGGCGGAGGTCATGAGCGTCATCTGCGCTTCGCCCTTCCACTTGGGCCAGTTGAGGTGCTTGGCGGTGTAAAGCGTCTGCAGCACCACAGTCGGGTCTTTGTCGGCCTTGAGGGCTTGAATGTCGGCGATCAAAGCGGCGTCGCCTTTTTTGAGCAGCGATTCAGCGACGCGGATGGCGCTGGCGCGGACTTGCGCGTGCTCGTCCTTCATCGCAGCGCGGAGAATGTCCGGCGTGATGGCATCGAGGCCTTCGAGCGTCCACAGCGCATGCAAGCGAGCAAGGTGGTTGTCATGCTTGAGCAGTGAAACAAGCGCGGGGACCACGGACTTGTCGTTTTTGACGATAAGCATGCGCTGCGCGGTATCACGCCAGAAGCCGTTCGGATGCGTGAGATGCGCGACGAGCTGTGCGGGCGTTTCGCCGATCATTTTCGGCTGCGGGCCGGGTTTGAAGTCTTTATGCACGAGACGCCACACGCGACCATGACCGGCGACGTGCTGCATGCCGGTGGGCTCGATGGCTCCGCGCAGGAAGCTGCCGGGTTTGACCCAATTTCCCTCCTGAATGATGCCGCGATACGCATCGACGATGTAGAGGCAGCCATCGGGGCCGGTGGTCATGTTCAGCGGGCGGAAATTCGGATCGCTGCTGCGGATGAACTCGCTCATCTGCTCCTCATACGGGTTCGCGACGGTGGTGATGCCGTCTTTGATTTCCACCGTGGCGCGGCGGATGAGGCGACCGACCGGCTCAGGCAAGAAGACGTTGCCATAAAGCTCCTTCGGCAGGCGATCCCCGCGATACACGGTCTGTCCGGCGCAGCCGGTGAAGTGGTTCAAGCGCTTGTCCTCCGGCGAGTGGAAGCGTCCGGGTCCGCCCTGGAAATCGCCGAGCCCGACGATGGGCCACACGGTGTCGAACTTCTCGCTCTTTTGCTGCTTCACATTGATCGCGGCATACAGAATGGGCGCTTGGTAGTTCCACAGGCCTTTTTCGCCGCCGGCATTGCTCCACCACATCTTGCCGTAATCATCCTGCGCCAATCCCCACTGGCCGCCATTCGGCGCGGTGTTCTCTTTGAGTGCCGGCTGCTTCTCGCCCGCCCAGCGCAGGCGGTAGCCGTTGTAGGTGGTGTAGATCCAGTTATCCAAGCCCCACACGAGACCACTGGGCTGATGCTCCATGTTTCCACCCCGCGGCCCGCCGACAAACCACGGCGCTTGCTCATCGGCCACACCGTCGCCATTTGCATCGCGATGAAGCGTGATGTCATTCGTGTTCGTGATGCCGACGAGCACCCGGTCATCCAGCGGCAGCACCATACGAGGCAGCAGCAGGTTATCCAGATACACGCTGTGCTTGTCGAAGACGCCGTCGCCCTTCGTCGATTCATGGAGCGAGATGCGGCTCTTTGGCGTGAGTTCGTCCGTGCCGTCGATGTCCTGCATGTAGGTGCGCATCTCGACGACGTACATTTTGCCATCACCATCAAAGGCGATCGCCATCGGCTCCTTGATCAGCGGATCGCTCAAAACGAGCTCCAACGAGTAGCCATCCGGCAACTGGATGGTCTTTAGCTCCTCCTCAGGCGTCTTGGCCTGAATGGGGAAGGTGTAAGTGGGGTTCGTTTCGGCGAATGTCGCGCTGGTGAAAGCTAGGAGGGAGAGGAGACGGAAGAGCATTTTGAGAACGCCATAGTCGTGGGGAGGCAAGGAAGCCTTGCAACGAGATCTCTTCATTCCAGAGGAGCATCTGGAGGTGTTGCGCGGAGGAAGGCAAGCCAGTGCCGCAGGCTGTTGGCCGCTGACGTGTCGGGCAGCGCGGCTTCATCGAGCGTGAGCGTCATTTCCCATCCATGCGGATGCTGGATGGCTGACGCGCCCAAGCTGGTCCACCAGGTGAGCATGACGTGATTGGAATCCAACACATGCGCCACGAAGCGCTGGATGCCCATTGCCCAGGCCTGCTCCCACAAGGCGGCCAGCAGAATCGTGCCAGCTCCCTGGCCCTGAAACTCATCTGCCACCGTGAAAGAAACCTCCGCCAGACTCTCATCTTCGCCAGATCGCCAGAAGGAGCCGCCGCCCACACCGGGAACATCGTCGTTGTCCTGGATGACGATGATCCAGCTTGCATGATGGCCCTGATCTTCCGCACAAAGCTTGTCAATGAAGGTCGGATTGACACCGCGAAAACGCGTCCAGAACCTGAAGTAAGTGGATTCAGGTGAGAGCCGCTTGAAGGCGTCGATGATCCGCTCCCGGTCATTCGGAAGCAGCGGGCGCAGGATCACAGGTAGCCCATCGCGAAGACGCAGTTGATGATGGGACAACAAAGAGGGCATGAGCTGTTTTGAACCGAAGAGGGGACCAAATCAGCCGATGATCAAGCACAGCAAAGCAAGCGAACAGCCATCGCATCTGCGAGGAGGCGTAGAACGAACTTCCGAGTCCGTTCCCTGGCAGGGCGCTAAGCTGAGATCGAACTTGGAAGTTCGATCTACTTTTTCGCATCAGCCTCAGCGAGGATCTTCTTCGCTTCCTCCGCACCGATCTCACGCACGAAAAGATTCCGCCAGCGGATTTCGCCGCCGTGGGTTTGCAGCATGATCGGGCCTTTGGCGGGATAGGGGACGGCTTTGTCGGGATAGTTCTCCATTGGGGCACCATCGACGACGAGCTTGTCATTCAGCCACACCCAGGTGCGGGCACCGATCTGGCGGATGCGGAAGCTGTTCCACTCGCCAAGGTCCTTGTCAGCAATCACGAGCGGATCACGCCCAGGTGTGTCAGGCGTGTTGTTGAAAAGACCGCCGGAGCCGAGGTGTGGACGACGGGTGGGCTTCGCTGGATCGAAGACTTGGCTCTTGTCCCAGATCTGGACCTGCGGCACGCCGCGCAGGTAGATGCCGCTGTCGGCTTTCGGCACGGTTTTGTATTCGATGTGGAATTCCATATCTCCAAACTCCTGCTCGGTGGTGGCATAGGGGCCGTGGCCATCGTTCACGAGTTCGCCATTTTCGGCTTTCCAGTTCGTGGGGAACTCCTCGCGCATCTTTTTCAGCGCAGCGTCTTTCTTTTCACCGGTGAGCTTCTGGACGCTGTGTGGATTCAGGCCATACCAGCCGGTGAGATCCTTGCCATTGAAGATGGCTTTGAAGCCAGCAGGCGGCTCGGCTGCTTGAAGTGAGGTGAGAACGAGGAGGGCGGCGAAGGGAAGAAGCTTCATGGTGGTGGGCAACAAACGGAAGAACTCGCGAAACAGTTTCACCCGCCGCCAAGGCGATGCAGAATGCAGTGTGAAACTCGACCGCCTCATCGCCAAACATCGCTCGCTCGGGCGAAGCGAGGCCCATCGACTGATCTCCAGCGGCTGCGTGCGGGTGGATGCTGCCATCTGCACGGCAAACCAGCATGAGGTGGATCGCTTCACCCAAGTGGAGCTAGAGACCGAAGTGGTGCAGCAGGCCGAGCGAGCGCTCTACCTGATGATGCACAAGCCCGGCGGAGTCGTCAGCGCCACGGTCGATGTTGAGCATGAGACGGCGATCG
>NZ_JBILYB010000045.1:0-42712 GCF_044378005.1 Prosthecobacter sp. | reverse complement strand
AGACTCTCCGCATCCTCTTCCGTTAATCCACGCAGGAGCACCTGACTGGCTGTGAGACGGTCCTCCAGGGCACTGGGCAGGTGATGTCCGAAGGTGGCCTGCCAGACATCCTGATTCAAACTCAGCAATACATGGAGGCGATGGGCCTCCACCAGTTCCATGAGCATGGAGGCGATCTTCACCCCGGCATCCGGGTGACGGTAAAAGCCGTCCAAATGATCCACCAGCAAGACGACAGGCCGCCAAAGCGCCATCAGACGCAGCCAGGCGGGCACCCCCGAGTCATTGTCTTCCGCCGTCAATTCCTGCATCTCCGCCATGCCAGCCAGTCCACCATGGATGCTCTGCTCCAGCATGGCGGCCATCCATAAGTCCAGTGACTCCGCCCGCAGTGGCAACTCGCGTGCAGCCAGCATGGCCATCGGTCCGCGCAGGCTCTCCCGGTTTTGGGCGATCCAGGTTCCGATGCGGCACGCCTTTCCATGGGGATCAAAAACATCCTGCCCCGACCCGGAGAGCGCTTCCAAAGCCTGATCGGTATTCGCACAGGCAAGCTGGCCGCCTTCGATCAGCCGGCGCAGAAGAAGCAACACCACATGTCCACTCACCCCACGCAGACGCGTCCAGTCCTGGGAACCTCCCGCGACAGCGCTTTCAGCGAGCGACTCGATCCCGCGTCTCGACAAGGTGGAAAGCGTCAGTGAATCCCCCGAACGAAAGGCCACCGGCACGATCACCGCCTGATCCGCCGCAGCGGCGGCGACTCGACCCAAAAGGTGCGTTTTACCATAACCCGCGCGGGGTGCCGTCAGCAGCATCAGCGGCCCTGCACTCTGACCACCCACCACATCCACGAGCTGGTCCAGCACGTCAGCGTTCAGCCCCTGCACCGAGTCGTCCACATGCCAGGGGGTGCGGCAGACATCGGTCGAGAAGGGATTCGCCGGGGAGAGCGGAACCGGGCCGAACCCAGAGGGGTCAGGTGAGGAATTCGGATCAGAGTGGGCCACAAGAACGGGACGGAGGATTTTCTGTCAGGCAGAGCTAACTATTGAAATTATTCCTCACTCGTAAAAATTAAAGCCTCGATTTCGACTATTTGCGAAAATTTTCAGATTCGCGGGCTCCGCATTCTCGAAAATGACGCGGCCCTGAAGAAGGCGCGGAGCATCGCCAAAAAGAAAGAGGCGGGTCTTTCGACCCGCCTCAGAGCATTTCGGAGGGACCAACAGCCAGGAGGTTTACCAACGAGAAAAGAGCGATGTGGGAGCAGCGAGCCGCTCACCGTTATCTGCTGCCATGATTCCACATCCGAAAAGGAATGCGTCAGGAGCTTGTGAGCGGGTTGTAAGACGTTTGTCAGCTCAAATCACTTCTCCCGCACCCGCTCGGCGATCTGAATGACCGCCATGATCACCTCCATGACCACCCGGGCACTGATCACATACAGCAGAAAGGCCAAAGGACCTGTGACCAAGGTAAATAGACCATGCAAAGGCCCCTGAGCAAAGCCGCTGAACATCCATGTCAGAGCCGCCAGCACCGCGGCCCCCAGGCTGAGCACATAGAGGAGACGGATGAGATGCGGCGTGACGAAGCGCTTGAAGGAGAAATCCATCAGCAGATCCAACAAAGCCCGGAGCATCGACCGAAACTCCAGCCATGAAGCTGGCGGTGCGGTGGCGCTGGCAGGAGGCGTGGGGGGAGGCGGCTCGTTCATGGTCTTACTTGATCAGGCGCAGCGTGAAAGGATAGCGGTAAGCCACCCCATCGTTCGCTTTGATGGCACCGATGATCATCAATATAATCGCGGCAATGCCAATGCCGATGGCGAGGATGAAAGGCAGGATCAGCCAGATGGTGAGGATGCAGGCAAAGATGGCGATGCTGACGGTGATCTGGAAATTCAGCACTTCCTTCCCCTGCTGATCCACGAAGGGCATGGAGTCTTTTTTGATCAGCCAGAGTACCAGCGGAGCCACAATGTTCAGCACCGGGATGCCTGGAACCAAACACCCGACAAAGGGCAGAAGGTGGCAGATCATCGCCATCATTTTTTCGTCTTTGCCAGGCCCGGTCACACCGTTGTTCGGTGCGCCGCCGTCTTGAGGAGGTGGGGTGCTTTCCATGACGAGACAAAGCTCTCGCATGATGAAGGCCGATGGCAAGCCGCAATCAGGGGCGATTTGGGGTCCGCTCTGATGGGGATAAGGAATAAAAAGCAGAGCCTCCGTCACTGGCCGTGATTTTCCAGCACGGACGTATCACCAAGCTGGCCGTTTTACTCCTTGCTAGGCTTCAGGCGGATGGCTAACGATAGTCCCCTGAACGCCATGATGACCCCGCCTCGTTTCCTGTTGGTTTCCCTGCTGACTCTGATCTCCTCGACTGGAGTGATCGCCCAGTCCTCCAGCAACGGCATTGCCGCTGTCGTTAATGGTCTGGTCATCACCCGCTCGGAAGTGCGGGAAGCCGTCACCGCTCAGGAGCAGATGCTGCGCTTCCAGTTTCAAAACGACCCCGCCACTCTCCAACGCGAGCTGGCCAACCTCCGCGCCACTGCGCTCGACAGCCTCATCGACCGCGAACTCGTGCTTAGTGAGTTCAAGCGCATGGGTGCCACGATGAAGGCCCAGTATGTCGATGACGACGTGAACTCCATCATCCGCGAGAGTTTCAAAGGCAACCGCGATGCCTTTGTCAAAGAGCTGGCCCAGAACGGCATGACCCTGAAAAAGTTCCGTGAGCTGCGTGAGAAGATGATGATCGTCTCCGCCATGCGCGGCAAACAGGCCGCCCAGCAGGTTCCCTCGACGCCCAAAGAAGTCGAGGCCTACTACCACAAGAACATCGACAAGTGGCGTGAAGGCGGGATGATCAAAATCAGCCGAATCGTGATCCCCAAATACAGTGGCGAGGCCGGAACTTCGCCCGAAGGACAGCGCAAGATCGCCGAAGAGTTGCGCCGCAAGATCATCGGCGGTGCGGACTTCGCCACCACGGCCAAAGCTTACTCACCCGACAGCTTTTATGCCGACGACTGGGTGGCGCGTGACCAGATGAAGCCCTCCATCGCCAACGTGGCCTTCAGTCTGAAGCAAGGCGGCGTCAGCAGCGTGCTCGAAGAAGAAGGCGTGTACATCATCATCGCTTGCGAGGCCATCAAGCACGGCAGTGCCAAGAGCCTGAGTGAAGTGCGCGGAGAAATCGAACGCTCCCTTTCCTCAGAAAAATCCAAAGGCTCTCTCGATCAGTGGATGGAAGGCCTGCGCAAGCGCGCCGTCATCAAGAAGTTCGACCGGTAATTCAGCACGACCGGTCATGTCGGACATCCGCCTGATCCTCTGCACGTTTCCAGATGCAGATCAGGCGCGCCGCATCGGCCGCATTCTTGTCGAGGCCCGGCTTGCCGCCTGTGTGAATCTCATCCCCGGCGTGGAGTCGATCTACCACTGGCAGGGAGCCGTGGAAACGAGCGCCGAGGTGCTGGCCGTCTTCAAAACCACGGTGGCGGCCTACCCAGCTCTCGAAGCCCGCCTGCGCGAACTGCACCCCTACGAGGTGCCCGAGATCATCTCCCTCCAGCCTGAGCAGGTGGCCGAAACCTATGCCCGCTGGGTTTCTGAATCGGTGCTTGTGGCAGGGGCGTAGAGTGGCTACATCCCAAGCGCCATGCTTTCCCTCCAGTTCTACCACATCGCCCACATCGTCGGTCTTATCTTTGTCTTCGTCGGTTTCGGAGCCCTGCTCTCCTCGGACTCAGCGCGCAGCGCCATGAAATGGCATGGCACGGGCCTGCTGATCAGCCTCATCTCGGGCTTCGGGCTGCTGGCAAAGCTGGGCATCTTCAAGTCGATGCCCACCTGGGTGTATATCAAGATCGCCCTCTGGCTCGTCCTCGGTTTCCTGCCTGTGCTGGCACGTCGGCGCGTCATTGCCGCGCCGCTCGTGGTCATCCTGGCCATCATCACCGCTGCGGTGATGGGCTACCTTGGCTACACGAAGCCTGCTTTCTGATCTGTCAGGTCCGATGATCGGAGGGAAACCTCCGATCAATCCACCAGCTTCTTCACCAGCACGGATGAGTTGTGTCCGCCGAACCCGAAGCTGTTGCTCAGGGCGGAGGTCACTTTCGCAGGACGCGCGGTGTTGGCGACGATATCGATATCGACCTCGGGATCGAGGTTTTCGACATTGATGGTCGGCGGGACGATCTGATCGCGGATGGCGAGGATGCTGGCCGCCAGCTCGATGCCACCGGCGGCACCGAGAAGGTGACCAGTCATGGATTTCGTGCCGGAGACGAGCAGACCTTTTTGCGCGTATTCGCCGAAGGTGCGCTTGATGGCGCGCAGCTCGCAGAGGTCGCCGACCGGAGTGGAAGTGGCGTGAGCATTCACGTAACTGACTTCATTGGCGTTCATCTTCGCGTGGCGCAGGGCCATCTCCATACACTTCGCAGCGCCGAGACCATCGGGATGCGGGGAGGTGAGGTGGTAGGCATCGGCGGTGACGCCGTAACCAGCGAGCTCAGCGTAGATCGTGGCTCCACGCTTCTTCGCGTGCTCATATTCTTCGAGGACGACGACACCTGCGCCTTCGCCCATGACGAAGCCATCGCGGCCCGTGTCCCAGGGGCGGGACGCACGCTCGGGCTCATCGTTGCGCATGGAGAGAGCCTTCATATTGCCGAAACCGGACAGGCCGCAGGGGCGGATGCTGGCTTCAGCACCACCAGCGATCATCACATCGGCATCGCCAAACTTCATGATGCGCCAGGCTTCGCCAATGTTGTTGTTCGAGGTCGCACAGGCGGTGGTGATGCACATGTTCGGGCCCATGAAGCCGTACTCGGTGGCGATCATCCCGGAGGCGATGTTCGTGATCATCATCGGGATCAGGAAGGGGGAGACGCGGTTCGGGCCCTTGTTCAAAAGGATCTCATACTGCGTCTCGATGGTGCTCAGACCGCCGATGCCGGAGCCGACCATGACGCCGACGCGCCAGGGGTCGAGGCTGTCGGGGTTCAGGCCGCTATCTTTGACGGCCATCTTCGAGGCGGCCATGCCGAGCTGGAAGAAGCGGTCGGCGCGGCGGGCTTCCTTGTGATTGTTGAAGAAGGGCGTCGGATCGAAGTCCACGACCTCACCGGCGATTTTGCACTCGTACTTCTCCGTGTCCATGCTCTGGATGCGACGGATGCCGCTCTTCCCGGCGATGAGGTTCTTCCAGAAGTCATCCTTGTTGTTCCCGAGGGGGGAAACGACTCCGATGCCTGTGATAACGATGCGTCTCTCGCTCATGATTGCGGTGGTTGTGGGGGTGAAAATGGAACCTGAGAGAACACGCTTTGCCACCTGCGGCAAGGTGTTTTTCCCCGCCACTTGGCAGGCGATGGCAGGCAGATGTTGCCCTGCATCCAGCGCCCCGCTAAACTCCAGCCCAAATTCCCCCCAAATAATCATGGCACGTCGTGCGCAATCCGGGATCAAGCCCGCTCATCTCATCGCCATCGTGGCGCTTCTCGTCGGCCTCATCAGTGGAGGTTGGTCCCTGCTGAATCGCGGCACCGATCCCATGACCGGCCTTTCTTTACTCAGCACGGAGGAGTATCTCGACAGCTCCAACGCCCTCTCCGGCAACACCTACAAAGTCGAAGGCACCATCGACAACCGCCTCGACTCCTGGAAGGGCAGCGACCGCCTCTTCTCCGTCCAAGTCAGCGAAGGCGGCACCTTTGTCCCGGTGCTCGTGCCCTCCACGCTTGATGCCAACATCCAGCGCGGCCAGCGCTACGTCTTCAAAGTTCGCGTCCTGGAAAACGGTGTCCTCGAAGTCCTGCAACTCCTCAAAGCCTGATCTTTTATGAACACGACGAAGCTCCTCCTCAGCCTCACGCTGCTCACCACCGCCGCCTCAGCGCAGGTTCTGCCAGCCCCCGGTCCCGCCCAGCCCGCTCCCGCCTCGAATGCGAACTCCTCCGGCGGTGGCAATAACAACAACCAGTCCCAAAACAACTCCTCGATGGGCGGCGTCCTGCCCCATGCCGACACCGGCAATGAAATGGTCACCTGGGATGGCAAGATGTGGCAGGTGAACAACAACCGCCTCGTCCGCTCGAAGTTCGAGATCTACCTCGCCACCCCCGAGGCCAATGGTGCCGAAGATCAGGCCTACCGCGACATCATCGCCCAGATCGTCCTCCTGCTCGCCCCCACCCGCAAAGGCGGCCCCGATGTCTCCGCCGCCTTCGCCCTGCTGCCTGAGGCAGGTGCCTTCCGCATCGACGCCGGCCTTTGCAACACCATGGCGAACGCCGTCTATGATGTCTGGCTGGCCCAACGAAAGGTGAATAATCTCCGCGCCGCCAACGAGGCCATGGGCAAGCGCCGCAAGCAGCTCGAATGGAACAACGAAGTCGCTCTTTCCAATGCCGAGATGGCTCCCCAGACCGGCAGCGGCGGCGGAGCCAAGGGCGGTGGAGCGGCAGGCAATGCGCAAAAACAAACCACGGCGGCCACCGTCGGGCGCGTGTCCGGCTACATCAAGGACATGGCCGAGATCGAAGCGCGCAAGAAGCTCAACGAGACCGCCATGGGCCTCTCCGAAGTCACCAGCAAGGTCCAGTTCCAGGCGCTCATCCTGCAAATGTTCCTCCAGCGTCGCTTCGAGCATGCCCTCATCGCCTGCCGACTCTACCCTCACATGTTCAAGGACGGCGACAGCGTGCTCCAGCTCGATGACAACTCCGACATGAAGAAGGCCTTCTCCGCCGGCCTCGGCGTGCCGCCCACCGTGAGTCTCATCGACAGCCTCGCCTCCGAGGCCATCCGCGGTGTCGATGAAGCCATCGTCGCCTTCGAGCAGCTCGTGCTCCGCCAGGACTACCAGAGCGCCAGCAACCGTCTCATGGAGGCCTTTGCCATCGGCGAGTATCTCCCCCGAGTCCGCCGCCTGCCCATGACTGAAAAGCTCAAGGTGCTCGACTACGTCCGCGATGGAAACCAGCTCGTGAACGCCCTCGAAATGAAGGACTTCACCCTCGCCGAAGAGATGGTGACCAAGATGCGCAAGAACTCGAAGGACTTCGATTTCTCCAAACCCCAGGCCGCCATCGAAACCGCCCGCGCCCTGGCCGACATGCGCCTCACCGCCGCCAAGGCCGCCATTTTAAAAGGCGACCAAAACACCTATGCCACCGAGATGAAGGGGGCCGCCGAACTCTGGCCCACGAATCCGAAGCTGCGTGGCCTCTCCGAGATGGTCGGGCAAAACAGCGACGTGCAGGCCCAGGCCTTGCTCGATCTGGATCGCCACCTCAGCCAGCGCGCCTACCGCCAGATCTTCAATGAGCAGGGCCGCTACCTCGCCGCCTCCATCAATGACCCAGCGCGGCAGGAGCAGATCAAAAAAGTCATCACCGACGTCACTGAAGTCACCATGGTGGTGAAGATGGCCGAAGAGCAGAGCAAAACCGGCAACGCCTTCGGTGCCTGGGAGGCCGTGGAGCGCGTCTATGTCCGCTTTCCCGAAGATCCTGAAGTCACCAAGATGCGCTCCGAACTCAGCGTGAAGGCCAGCGAGTTCGTCAGCGCTGTCGAAAAAGCCAAACAGCATGAGCAGCGGAAACAGTCCGGCTCCGCCCTCGGCTGGTATCTGAAAGCTCGTCACATGTACCCGCCGAGTGAGTACGCAAAGACCGGCATCGACCGCGTGGTCAACAGCCTCAAAGACGACGGCTCCGCCCCTGCCGCCACCCCCGGCACTCCGCCGACCACCGCTCCGTAATCAGGAAGCGGACTCAGAACAAAAAAGAGGGACCCACTCGGGTCCCTCTTCTCATTGGAATCTGTCTCGCCCGGCTTACGCCTCCTTCGGCGAATGCGTGTCGCAATGCTCAGCTTCGGGTTCGGTCTCTTCAACCTGGGCGCTGTCCTTGAGGAACTGGAGGGCGTTTTCGAGGATGAGGTCCTCGCGGACGCCATCGACCATGCCGTTCTTCTGGGCTTCCTGCATGAACTTCTTCACCGGCACCTTCTGGCGCGCGGCGATGTTGGCCAGGGCCATCATGAGCTGCTGATCCGTGGCGATGATGCCTTCCTTCTTGGCGATCTCACCGAGGATGAAGCTGACCTTCACGCTATTGCGCGCCTGCTGGGTGGCGCTGCTGAGAATCTCGTCCTGCTGCTTGAGCAGCACGTCCTGTGGCACGCCCTGCTGCATGGCGCGGTTAGCGATGTCATTGGTGCGGCGCTGGGCTTCGCGGTTCACGACTTCCTGCGGGAGATCGAACTCGAGCTTCTCGACGATATGGCCGATGACCTGGTTGGCCTTGTCGTTCTCGCGGTTCTGCTCGCGGCGGCGGCGGATGGCTTCCTTCACTTCGCCGCGCAGGGTTTCCTCGGTCATGTCTTCGCCGCCGATTTTCTTGATGAACTCGGCGTCGATGGCCGGGATGGCCTTGTTTTTCACGCCTTTGCAGTTCGTGGCGAGGGTGATGGTCTTGCCGCGCAGAGCTTCAAAGGGGAACTCCTCAGGGAGGGTGATATTCAGTGTGCGCTCTTCACCTTTGGTGATGCCGACAAGGCCCGCGTAGAAGCCGGGGAGGAAGTCTTCTTCGTCGTCGAGCAGGAACCAGTTCTCGTCGATGCCGTGGAGGTGGTTTGGCGCATCGGGCATGGCTTCGGCGAGCGGCTGGCCGTCGAGGCTGCCGGTGTAGCCGAGCACCACGCAGTCGCCATTCGCGGCGGCGCGATCCACGTCTTCAAAGCTGGCGTAGCGCTCGCGCAGGTGTAGCAGATCGTGGTCGATGTCGGCATCCGTGACTTCGATGCGGGGGAGTTTGACGGGGATGCCTTTGTATTCAGGCAGCTCAAACTTCGGCGTGAGGCTGAGCTCGGCGCTGAAGGAGAAGCTCTTGTCCGTGTCGTGCGTGATGCGGTCATTGACGCCGAGGACGGAGAGGACATCGAGGCCCTCGCGCTTCACGGCCTCACGGAGACCGTCGCTGATGAGCTGGCGCTCGAGTTCGGACTGGATATCGGCGCCGTGGCGCTTTTCGACGGCGGCGGCAGGGACTTTGCCAGGGCGGAAGCCGGGGAGGCGGACGTTCTGGGCGTAGTAGGCCACGATGCTTTTGCGCTGCTTCGCGACTTCTTCACCCGGCACCCGGATGTGGGCGACGGCGCGGCAGTTGGGCTGGTGTTCGACGTTGATGGTCATGATCAAAGACAGGTCGGGGGTTTCAGGGGGGAATCTCGCCCGGACTGCTCACACACGTCCGGGGAAAAAGGGCGCGCAGGCTAGGCGACTTTGCCGGTTTGGCAAGGGCGGGGTGATAAGGGGGAAAATCGGGGGGCGGCCCTCAGGGCATGATGCTACTTCCCTTTCAACTTCTCCAGCAGGAATCCGAAGATGTCCGGGTGCTTCACGTCCTTCGCCCCGGTGTAGTTGAACTCATGCTCGATGCCCACGCTTTTCAGCTTCTCCACGAGGCCAGCGCCCCAGTTTGCCGAGTGCGGCGGGTCTTTGTAGGGCTGCCCGAGCGCGGGCACGGAGTCGTAAAAGAGATAGACGGGCGGATCATCCGCCGAGGCCAGCGCGTAGGGGGAGAAGCGCTCGATCCAGGGCAGCAGCTCAGCCCGCTTTTCCAGGAAGACCGCCATGCTCGGCAGCGAGAAGGCATGGTGGCCGTAGTCGTTGTTGGAGATCCAGGCCATCATCTGCTGCGGGTCCAGCGAGGTCTGCGGCACGAACCCGAGCGCGCAGCACAGCCGGGTGGACTCGCGGGACACAGGGTCCGCGCTGACGGCATCCGCCATCTCAGGATGAAAGGCGAGCCAGAGGGCGGTGAAGCCGCCCGCCGAGCCTCCGCAGCCGCCGATGCGCGCTTTGTCGATCTTCCACTCCCCTGCCCTGCTTCGCACGAACTGCAATGCGCGGGCGGCATCCTCCAAACAAGCCTTCACTGGCGGCTCGATCTTCTCCGCGATGGCATCAGGCAGGAGCCGATAATTGATCGAAGCCACCGAGATGCCCGACTCAAGGCACTTCGCCAGGAAGTCGGGGTTCGCCTTGTCCCCGTTCATCCAGCCACCGCCATGGATGAAGAACAGCAGCGGCGCGGGCTTCTCCGCCTTCGCCTGGTAGAAATCCAGCACCTGCCGCTCATGCCTGCCGTAGTGGACGTTCGCGTGCGTAGGAGTTTGCGCCGGAGCACTGGAGATGGCCAGAAACAAGGGGGCGATGATGGAGGGGAGACAACGAGGCATGAAGTAGAACGAGTTTTCCAACTCCTTCCCCCCTATGCTCCGATCCACGAGTTGGAAAACTCGTTTTACTTCCCCAGCAAGAACGCGATCAGGTCACTCATCTGTTCCTTCGTGATCGCGGCTTCGAGGCCGTCGGGCATGAGGGTGCGGTCGAGGGACTTCATGTCTTTGATGGCGCTGCGGGAGAGGGTTTCCTTGGCGCCGCCGGGCATGGCGAGGACGACGGCGTCGCTAGTTTCGCTCTGGATGAGGCCGCTGAGGGTTCGTCCGTCCTTCGTCTCGACGGAGTAGGCGCTCCAGCGGGCTTCGAACATGCGGTTGGGGTCGAGGATGTCGCTGAGGAGGGCTTCGGGGGGCTTCACTTTGACGTCGGAGAGCGGCGGGCCGACATCGACGCCCATGGTGCCGTGCTTGTGGCAGGTGATGCAGATGGTGGCGAAGACTTGCTGGCCTTTTTTGGCGTCGCCGGGCTTCTTGGCGGCGTCGAGGTAGGCGGTGACGACGGCGGCGCGGTTGCTGTTGGCCTCGCCGAAGAGCTTCTTGGCGAGTTCGGCCATTTCGCCTTTGCCGCGCTGGTAAGCCCAGCGTTTTTCGACATCGACCCACGCGGTGGGGAACTCGCCTTTTTCCATGCGCTTGAAGAGTTCGAGCGCGGTGGTGGCGTTGGCGGTGAGGATGGTCACGAGGTCGCGTTTCAAGGCGGGACCGGCTTTGGGCAGCAGGTCGTAAATGAGCGGCGAGGTGCTGGTGGCGCTGAATTTCTTCAGCAAGGCGACGGCGGCGGTGGTGAGTTCGGTGGGCTGGTTGCTGGTGAGCAGGTTCTTCATCACCGGCTCGACGGCGGCCCATTTCCGCGAGGCCAACAGCGGCAGCACGGCGAGGCGTTGATCGAGCGGCGCTTTGGGGTCGGCGATGATGTCATCGATCTTGGATTGCAGGGCGGCGATCTCCTTGGCGGCGTCTTCGTGGCCTTTGGGGAGCTTGGCGAGGCCTTGGAGGAGGGCGGGTTTCCACCAGAGAAGTTCGCCGGGTTGTTTTTGGAGAAGCGTGAGTAGTGCTTTCACGTCGTCGGCTTCAGCGTCGGCGAGAGAGCCTGCGGCAAAGGTGCGGACGGTGGTGCTACGAGTTTCGGAGAAGGTGGTGAAGAAGCTGTCGCCGAGATGGCTGAGCACGCGGCCCATTTGTTTGCTGGCGGCGCTGGAGACCATCTTGGCCAGCCATTGATCGTCAGCATGCTTCGTGAGAATCGCGGCGAGCTCCTTCACATCGGTGATCGTTGGCACTTTGAGGAAAGCGGCACGATCAGCGTGGTCAGCGGGAACATTGCCCCAGCCCACTTCAGGAATGGCGTGGTATTGGCCCGGCGTCTTGGTGGCGAGTTGCTTCGTGCCCTTCGGAACGACACGCCAGATGCGCCCATGATTTTCGCCTTGGCGCATGTCGTGGGTTTTAACGAACTCTTCGGGGAAGAAGCGGGCGTGGTCGATCCAGCGGCGGTAGATGTCGCAGATGTAGATCGCGCCGTCGGGGCCGGTGGTGAAGTTGACGGGGCGGCTCCATTCGTCGCTGCTGCGGAAGAACTCGGTGCGGTCGCCGACGCGGGTGGCTTTGAGCGATGCGCCGTTGGGTTCGATCTTGTAGCGGGTGACGAGCTGGCCGGTGGGATCGGGCACGAAGACGTTGTTTTTGAGTTCGGGCATCAAGTGGCCGCGATAGACGCCGAGACCGCTGCAGGCGGTGTTCGTGCCGGCGTGAGCATCGGCGGTGGTGTGGGTGATTTGCAGCGGATAGACGCGGGTGTCCGCACCGGGCGTGGCGATGTCTTCATGCACCTGGGTGATGCCGGCGTACGGATTCCGCAGCATGGCTTCGTAGGGCATGACGGTGAACATGAGCGGGTTGCGGTTCGAGCAGTAGAAGTGGTGGCCCCAGTCGTCGAAAGCGCCGCCGTATTGGCCTTTGCCGCCGGTGGGGGTGATCTCGCCGGTCTTGGGGTTCCATTTAAAATTCGAGCCGGGGATGCCGACGACCTTCGTGGGGGCATCGGCGGGATAGATCTCGCGAGCATCGAGGCCGTTGTTGAAATGCACGCAGCCATCCGGACCCCAGCGCGGGGCGCTGACCTGGAGCTGGCTGTGCTTGGGATTGAAGCCGCGGATGAGGGGCTTGATGAGGTCGGCCTTGTTGTCGCCGTCTGTGTCTTTGAGGAAGAGAATCTGGCTGCGCGTGGTGGCGATGAGACCGCCGTCGTAGGGGAGGAGGCCCTGCACGTTGTCCATGTGGTCGGCAAAGGTCACGGCCTTGTCCATGCTGCCGTCGCCGTCTTCGTCGGTGAGGAGCTGGATGCGGGAAAGCCAGGGATCGCCGGGATTCGGCGGGCCGAGCGGGTAGTCGCGCATGTCAGCGACGAACATACGGCCTTTTTCATCCCAGGTGCATTCCACGGGGTCGAGCACGAGCGGCTCGGCAGCGACGAGTTGCACTTCATATGGACCGTCGAGCTGGATACGCTTCATGCTTTCTTCGGGCGAAAGGGCTTCGCTTTGACCATCGCGCACCGCGCCGATGTCGCTGCCGCCGCTGGCCTGGATGGCGGACCATTTCTCTTTGAACTCGCCGAGCGGATACAGCTCGTAGCGGCGCACGATCATCTCCGCTCCTTCGGTCTGGAGGAGGATTTTGCCTTCGGCGGGTTTGCAATCGAAGGCCTCATTGATGAGCGCTCCGTTGACGAAGTATTGCAGGGTGTCGCCTTTGGCGATGACTTCGAGGCGGTTCCACTCGCCGCTGGGACTTTCGACATCGTTTTTGCCACGGAAGCCGACGGTGTCGCTCCAGTCTTCGTCACGGCCACGCCAATTGATGCGGCCTTTGGTGACGGTTTGGCGTGGTGCGCCTTGTTTCCAAATCTTCTCCTTATCACGGTCGAGCACGAACTCAGCGGAGAGCGAGGTCGTGAGCTCCGTGCCATCGGCGAGCTTGGGTGAGAGCACGAGGATGTCGCCCACGCCGCCTTCGATGATCTGCGCCTCAATGCTGGCCATCCAGGTGTCGGCGTAGGCACCGTGCGGGCCGTAGGCGTGGAGGAGGATGCCGTTGTCCTTCGCCTTCTTTTCGCGCGCGCCCCAGGTCTTGGTGCCCCATTTGAATTCGAGGACGAGATGGTAGTCGCGGTAGTTTTCCTTCGTGGCGACGTAGCCGTAGCCGCGACCGCTGATGTTGAAGGTGCCGTCCTTGGCAAAGGTCCAGATGTCCTTCGGATCATCGTGGAAATCCATCTTGGGATTCACATGATGCTCGACCGCGCCGCTGCGGATGACCTCCAGAAGGTCCACTTTTTGAGTGACCGGCTGGGCCGTGAGGAAGGATGCGACGGATAGGACCGAGAGGACAAATGGAAGAGGGCGCATGAGACATGTACGCCGACGCGGCGACGCTCTACTCCACGGAGAGTCTTGAATGCGCGTATTATTCTGCCCGGCGTAGCTCAGAGCATCTCGCGAATCTTTGCCGCGATGGCGGGAGCGAGCTTGGCGTGCTCGCTGGCCTCCAGGTGGATGCCGTCGGCGGGGCTGGTCTGCACGATGTCCTGGCTGTTCAGGTAGGCACAGCCGAGAGCCGCAGCGAGAGCCTCGTAGTAACGCGGGAGCTGCTGGCTGCGGGTGATGCCGTTGGGGATCTTCGCGGCGAGATCAGGCAGATGGGAGAGATCACCGATCTCCGGCGGGCAGACGAGGAGGAGCTTTGGCGGGCAGTTGTCCGGTCCGGCAGTGCTGCCGAGGATCATGCGCGCGAGGATGCCTGCGCCGTTGGCGATCTCGCCGGGCGGGAGATTGTAGAGGCTTTTCAGATCATTGGTGCCGAGCATCAAAACGACGATGTCGATGGGCTTGTGGCTTTCGAGGCAGGCAGGGAGATAGTCCTTGCCGTTGCGGCAGACATTGAGCGGATCGTCATGGACGGTGGTGCGTCCGTTTTGTCCTTCTTCGATCACGCGAAACTCATCCCCGAGCTGCTGCGCGAGCAAGCTCGTCCAGCGCACGCCCAGCGGATGCCGACGTGGGAAAAGCGCGGTGATGAAGGCGGGATCAAAGCCCCAGGTGTTGGAGTCGCCGAAGCAGAGGATGGTGGTCATGAGCGGAAATCTGAAAGCAGAGAGCTGAGGGTAAATCAACCGTGGTTCATTTCTTCTGCGGAGCCGCCTTCTTCTTCGCGTCATCCATCTGCTTCTCCAGCGTCTCGGTTTTCTTTTGGAGCTGCTGGATCTGTTCCCAGAGGTTCTTGAGTTCGGCGGGGCTGGTGAGGGTGGCTTGCAGGGTCTGCACGGACTTGGCGGCGGCTTCGCGGACGGGATCGTGGAAGGGGCTGACACTCGGCGCGGCGAGCGGCTCCAGCACGGCGAGCGAGCGGGGATCACGCAATGCGCCGAGTGACTTTGCTGCGGCAGTGCGCAGGGCTTCACGCGGATTCGTGAGCTGCTGAACGAGGAAGGTGCGGACATCATCGCTCGCAGGCTGGGCTTCTCTTTGCCGGGCGAGGAAGGCGAGCGACTCCAAAGCGGCGGCGTAGTCGCGCGTGCGGAAGTCGAGCGGTGTCTCGCGGAGGCGTTTCAGGATGGCGGGCACGGAGCTGGCATCATCCTGCGCGCGCAGAGCCTGGATGGCGGCGGTGGCCACGGCATTGTTGAAGGACGTGGAGGTCAGCGCTTTCACCAGCTCGGCGCTGATCGCGGCATCGCCAGGGCGTGTGCCCCAACTTTTGACGATGGCAGCGAGGATGAGCGGATTCTTTTCCTGACTGGCATGGGCTTGCAGCGCTTTTTGGCAGTCGGGATGCGGGATGCTGGCGAGTCCCTGCACGACGGCGAGGCGGAAACGCGCGTCTTTTTGATCCGCGAGCAGGCTGATCAAAGCGGCACGCGCTGCCGCACCGGCGATCTTCGAGAGTGCTTTGGCAGACTCTTCTTGGACGGCGTGAAAGGCGTCCGCGCGCACGAGTTTCGTGAGCTTGTCGATGCTGGCCTGATCATCCTTTTTGCCGAGCTGACGGACGGCAAGCAGTCGCCCGATGACATCGCTGGCGAGCTGTTCATCAAGCATCGGGCCGGGCGGGGTGAAATCGATCTTCGCGAGCACGGTGTAGTCGGGATCGATCCGCGCGAGCGTGGGCTGCGCGGGCAGGGCAAAGTAAAAGTCACCCGCTGCTTCATGTACATCCATGGTGAAGCGCAGCGGCTCCTTCTGGCCTTTGATCGTGAAGGTCACGGGCAGCGGCACGCGGAAGAGGCGCACCTGCTCCGTGAGCTTTTGCGTCTGACGGACGCTGATCTTCACCTGCTTCGTGGCAGCGTCCCAGGCGTAGTCGATCTTCAGTTCGGGGAAGCCGCCATGGTAAAGCCACTGGTCGAAGAATTGATCAAAGCTCAGACCACTGACCTCCTCGATGACATCATGCAGGTCGTCCGTGCCGACGATGCCGTTGCGATGCCGCTCCAGGTAGGTGTGGATGGCTCTGCGATAAAGATCCGCGCCGAGCTGGCTGCGCAGCATGTGGAGAATCCACGCACCCTTCGGATACACGCGCGTGTCGAACTGCTGCATCGGGTCTTGGTAATCACGCCAGACGGTGGGGCGCGTGTCATTCGCGCCGAAGACAGACTCCGCCTCCTCCCACAGGGAGAACTTCATGGCATCGAGCCCGAGTTTTTCCTGCTCGTAAAGGACCGTGTAATAGCTGGCAAAACCTTCGTTCAGCCAGAGGTGCGACCAGTCGCGGCAGGTGACGAGATCGCCGAACCACTGATGCGCGGTTTCATGGGCATCGAGCCAGCGCAGCGAGCGGAGATTCTCCACGCTCGAATCAAAGAGCATGTCCGATGCCTCAAAGGTGCAGCTCGTGTTCTCCATGCCACCGGCGAGGAAGTCGTGGCAATACACTTGGAAATACTTGTCCCACGCGAAGGGCACGCCCGTCTCGCGATTGTAGAACTCGATGATCTTCCGCGTGTCCTGGAAGGCGAGTTCAGCCGTGTGCTTCTGCGATGGCGGCACCAGCATCGCCAGCGGCAGCTCACCGACTTTGTCCTCCAGCTTGTGGAAGTAACCAGCGGCGAGCGCGATGAGGTAGTTCACATGCGGCTTGTCCTGCTTCCAATGCCAGGCCGTGAGCGTCCCCGCGGGTTGTTTGGAAAGCAGCGCGCCATTCGACACCACCTCCATGTCTGCGGGCACATGGCAGATGATCTCGCTGGTGAAGCGCTCATTCGGGTAATCATAGCACGGGAACCAAAAGCGATGCAGATCCGCCTCGCCCTGCGTCCAGAGCTGCGTGTCACCCGGCTTGTAGCCCATCTCCGGCGTGCGGAAATAGAGCCCGTGACGCGGCTCGACGCTGTAACGGATGCTCACGCTGACTACCGTGTCAGGCGCGATGGGTTTGGTAAAGACGAGCGTCAGCTTCTCCTCGCTCACGATCTGATCCGCGAGTTGTGCGCCGGTGATGTCTATCTTCGCCAGAGTCAGCCCCACGGCATCGAGCTCCAGCTTTTCCAAAGGCAGAGCGATGGGGCGGAAGGTCATCGTCATCGTGCCCGCGACCGTGCGCTTCGTGAAGTCAGGCGTCACGTCCAGCTTCACATGCTCAATGTCCACCCGCCGATCACGCGCATATTTGCGCCCCGCGACGAGCTTCAGCGGCTGTGGCAGCAGATGCTTCGCGCAATGCTCGCAGACATGGGAGTCGAGCGAGTCCGCGAGTGCGGTGGAGGCGAGCAGGGAGAGAAAAAGAAGGCGCTTCATCAGGCGCGCATCTTGGGACAGGCCCGCCCCGCGGATCAACCTTTGTTTACCGCCGCCCCCCAGGTCATGCGCAAGCCCCCGAAGACAAAGAGCAGCGGGAACCACATGGAGTAGAGTGCTGCGCGTGTGTCATGTTTTAGCACCGCGAAGTCAGGCTGAGCGGGGTTCACAAAGCAGGTCGTCTCCGTGCCGACGGGGTAGGGCTCGATCTTCTTCCGCGCCACATCCTCGTGCTGGCTGGCGATGTCCACCCGCTTGATGCGCGTGCCGGTCTTCGCTTTGCCATCAAAGGTGTAGCTATACTTTACCTGCGCTTTGAAGGCATGATTCGAGTGCGGTGTCGGGCGCTCTTTTTCCAGACGAGAGGAGACGATGAGACAGGGCGTGGGCGTCCACCGCCGCGTCTCCTCGGCACGCTGCCAGGCCGTCCACAGCACCCATGTAAAGAGCATCCCGGCAAGGGCCAGAGACATGCCCAGGGCGGCCAGCCAGAGGCGGCCTGCTTTGGCAGAGGAACTATTGTCGTATATCATTCAGAGCGAAGCTTTGACTAGCCTACGTGCGTGCTGCATACAAGGAAGTTACGTTTGCTCCAATGGCCCTCGCCTCTGAACTCCCGCTGCCCAATACGCGCCCTCCGCGCTGGCTCGTCAAGCCAGTGGCCGAAGGTGTGGACAGGCTGGCGGAGGAGACCGGACTGCCGCTTGTCCTCTGCGCTCTTCTCGCCCAGCGCGGCATCACGGCACCAGCACAGATTCGTGACTTTCTCGTGCCAAAGCTGGCCATGCTCGGCGATCCCACCGTGCTCCCGGAGATGGGCCCCGCTGTGGAGCGCATCCTCCAGGCGGTGGATCAGAATCAGCGCGTGGCTCTCTACGGCGACTACGATGTCGATGGAGTGACCTCCATGTCCATCATGTGCCTCATGCTGCGTGCTTATGGCGTGCAGCCGCACCTCTTCCTGCCTTCCCGCATGGATGAGGGCTACGGCCTGAGTCTCGATGGCTTTGCCCGGCTGTTTGAGGAGTTTGGCAAGCCTGACCTCCTGCTCGCTCTCGACTGCGGCACGACTTCGATCAAAGAACTCGCCTGGCTGCGTGAGCAGGGCGTCGATTGCGTGATCATTGATCACCACGAGCTGGCTCCGCAGGGCCGCCCCGAGTGCATCGCGCTCGTGAATCCAAAGCTGGGAGATGCCTACCACTACTTCTGCACCGCTGGCCTCGTCTTCAAAGTCGCCCACGCCCTGCTGAAGGCGCGCCGGCTGCCCGAGTTTGATCTCAAAAACATGCTCGACCTCGTGGCACTCGGCACCGTGGCCGATCTCGTCCCCCTCGTGGATGAAAACCGCCTGCTCGTGCGTCGTGGACTCGAAGCCCTGGCCCAGACCGAGCGCATCGGCATTCGTGCTTTGAAGGAAACGGCCGGTGTTGATAGCTTCATCCAGACCCACCACGTCAGCTTCCGCCTCGGGCCGCGTCTGAATGCCGCAGGCCGTCTCGATACCGCCTTCACCTCGCTGCAGCTCCTTCTCGCTGAAGACCCACTGATCGCTGCGGAATACGCCGCCCTGCTGGAAAGCCACAACCGCGACCGCCAGGCCGTGGAGCTGAACGTGTACATCGAAGCCGAACAAATGTTGATGGCCATGGGCGACCTCGACCAGCATCACGCCATCGTGCTCGGATCACGGAACTGGCACCCCGGTGTCGTCGGCATCGTCGCCTCCCGCCTCTCACGGATCGCGAACCGGCCCACCATACTCTTTTCCTTCGATGAAAACGGCATGGGCAAAGGCAGCGGACGCAGCATTCCCGGCTTCTCCCTCGTCGAGGCAATCGACATCTGCCGCGAGCACATCGTCCGCGGCGGCGGCCACGCCATGGCCGCCGGTGTTTCCGTCAGCGAAGACAAGCTCGACGTTTTCCGCGCCGCCTTCTGCGAGGCCGCCCGCAATGCACTGACTGACGAAGCCCTCTCCGCCGTGCTCGAGATGGACGCCGAAATCCGCTTCTCCGACCTCACACACGACTTCCTCCAGAACTTCCGCCTGATGGAGCCTTTTGGTCAGCAAAACAGCGAGCCCGTCTTCCTCTGCCGCCGCGTGACTCCACGCCTCCCAGGCCGCACGATGAAGGACAAGCACCTGCGCGTCATGTTGTCTCAGGACGGCGTCAGCATGGAGGCCCGCTGGTTCAATGCGCCGCTGCAAAACCTCCCCAAAGCGCCCTGGGACATCGCCATGCGCGTGCAAAGAAACGTCTGGCGCGGAGACGAGCAGTGGCAGCTCACGCTCGATGCCGTGCGTAGTTCGGAATAGCCGGAAGCCATGCTTCAGTTCGTCGTCACCGTCGAAGGATACCTTCTCCACGAAGGCGTGGCGGAATCAGCTGCGGAAAAGAAAATCCACACAGCAACGCATTGTGGAGAGATCCTGCGACTCCTTGCCACTGAGCTGCTGACGGCTGAACTCGATTCGCCCTACCGCTGGCTGCGTGACCTCGCACAGCAGTTCTTCACGCGACTCTGCCAGACGAAGGACATCTCCAAAGTCCCCGCTCTTACCGATGAAGAATGCACCGCGTTGATGACCAGCGCGCCGCCTTTTGTCGGTTCTGAAAACCTCACTCAGGAACTTTTGCGGCAATGGTGGCTCGATCTCTCCACGCACATCGCCCAGATCGCCATGCAAGGCATCGAAGCCTGGCTGCGCGAAGAATGCCCCGCGTGGCATGTCGTTGGACGCGTGAGCTTTCATCTGGCGGAAAACAAGACAGACACGCAGCGGCCTTTTGCCTTCCTCGCCACCTTCACGGAGAAACTCAGCGCCACCGGCCAGCCGCAGCATCTGCCGCTGGCCCGGGCCTTGCAGCTCTACTCAGGGCAGAAGGATCAGACAGCCCTCAATGCCCTGCTGGAGCCCGTGCGCCTCGCCGCTGAAAAATCAAAACTGCTGCGCGAGTGGCTCGAAACGAAGCGACTCTTCCAACCGATGGCGATGTCGCCTCAGGAGGCGTATCGCGTGCTGCGCGAGACCGCCGTTTTCCAGGAAAGCGGCATCATCATGAAGGTGCCGGACTGGTGGCGCAGCGGCAAGACCACCCGACCTGCGGTGGCTGTCACCATTGATGCGCCGAAGAAAACCTCGCTTCATGCAGGCACGTTGCTCAGCTTTAAGATCGAGCAAAGTCTCGATGGTGAACCGCTGACTGCCGCCGAATGGGAAAAGCTCCTCAGCGCCGACACCGGCCTCGTCTCGCTGCGCGGCAAATGGGTCGAGGTCGATGGCGCGCAGCTTCAGCAAGTGATGTCGCATTGGCAGCGTGTGCAGCACGCCACTGGCGAGGGCGGCATTGGTTTCCTCGATGGCATGAGACTCCTCGCCGGCTTTGGCGAAGCAAGAACCGCCGCCGAAGCCGAGGAACTCGAACGCGTGCATGACTGGAGCGATGTCATCGCGGGCAAGCAACTCGCCGAAGTGCTCGATCAGCTCCGCGATCCAGCCGAACTCGCGCCACCGCCGAATCTCCGCGCCACGCTCCGCCCCTATCAGCGCAAAGGCTACGCGTGGCTGCACTTCATGACTCACCTCGGTCTCGGCGCCTGCCTCGCCGATGACATGGGCCTCGGCAAAACAATCCAGGTCATCGCGCTGTTGCTCGCTCGCCAACGCGAAACCCAATCCCCCGCGCTGCTCATCGTCCCCGCCTCCCTCGTCGGAAACTGGAAGGCCGAGGTCGCCAAGTTCGCGCCCGATTTGCGACTCTTCGTCGCGCATCCTTCACAAGCCTCACGCGAGAAGCTCGATCTCGCCGTGAAACATCCCACCGAGGCCCTTCGCGGCTACGACGTGATGCTCACCACCTACCAGTTCCTTCAGAGGACTGAGTCTTGGCAAACACATCCATGGAGCCTCGTCATTCTCGATGAAGCACAGGCCATCAAGAACCCCGGCAGCTCCAGCACAAAGGCCGTGAAACGCCTGCAAGCTCCCACACGCATCGCTTTGACCGGCACCCCCGTCGAGAACCGACCCGGCGATCTATGGAGCCTCTTCGACTTCCTCAATCCCGGCCTGCTCGGCGCATCCGGGGCCTTTGCCGATGCCGTGAAACGCTGTGCGAAATCCAGCGAAGGCTTCGCGCCACTGCGCCGACTCGTGAAGCCCTACATCCTGCGCCGCATGAAGACGGACCGCAGCATCATCACCGATCTGCCGGACAAGATCGAGCTCAAAGCCTTCTGCAGCCTCACCAAACGTCAGGCCACGATCTACGCGAAGCTCGTCGATCAACTCGCCAAGATGCTCGCCGACAAAGAGATGGAGCCCATCAAGCGGCAGGGCCTCGTGCTCGGCTTCCTGCTCAAGTTCAAACAGGTGTGCAATCACCCCAGCCACTGGAACGGCGATGGTGCCTGGGCTCCCGCCGATAGCGGCAAATTCGCCCGCCTCGCCGAGATCTGCTCCGAGCTCGCCGAGAAACGCGAACGCGCCCTCATCTTCACGCAGTTTGCCGAGACCTGCGATCCGCTCGCTCGCTACTTGAGCACCATTTTTGGTCGCGACGGCCTCGTCCTGCACGGCGGCACCAGCGTGAAGAAGCGCCCGCAATTCGTCGAAGCCTTCCAGCAGCCCGGCGGCCCGCCTTTCATGGTCATCAGCGTCAAAGCCGGCGGCACCGGCCTCAATCTCACCGCCGCCAGCCACGTCATCCACTTCGACCGCTGGTGGAATCCCGCCGTCGAAAACCAAGCCACCGACCGCGCCTTCCGCATCGGTCAAAAGAAGAACGTCATCGTCCACAAATTCGTCTGCCAAGGCACCATCGAGCAGCGCATCGACGCCCTGATCGAGGAAAAGATGGCCCTCGCCCAAGACCTCATCGGCGATGGCTCTGGAGCCGAAAAACTCCTCACCGACATGAGCAGCGAGGAGTTGCTCGACTTCGTAAAGCTGGACGTCAGTGCGGTGGAGTGAATTTATCGCAGAAGTTCTTCGTACCTCACCCGATCCGCGTCGCTGAAGCAGCAGAAAATCACGGTCCGAATCGAGCGCGGCATCTGTAAAAACGCCTTCACCGCCTCCACGGCGATCTCCGCCGCCTGATCCGCCGGGAAGCGATACACACCCGTCGAGATGCACGGGAAGGCGATGCTTTGCAGGCCATGCTTCGCGGCCAGTGCCAGCGAGTTTTGGTAACAAGCCCGCAGCAGTTCCGGCTCCCCATTCACGCCGCCATGCCAGACCGGCCCCACGGTGTGAATGACATGCCGCGCCTTAAGTCGGTAGCCTTTCGTGATCTTCGCCTCGCCGGTCCGGCAGCCGTTGAGCCTCATGCATTCCGCGACCAGTTCCTGCCCGGCTGCCCGATGAATCGCCCCATCCACTCCACCACCGCCCATTAGCGAGGTGTTCGCCGCATTCACGATGGCTTCGACATCAAGCTGGGTGATGTCGCCTTGGAGGACTTGGACTTCGGAGGCCATGGTTTCGACAGATTACTTCTCCCGCAGCATCACCATCGGCTCCGTCCACTTCCAGAACTTCGGGCCGAGCAGGAGCGGGTAGTTCTTTGGATCGGCGGTGAGGGAGTTGTGAGGTCCGTCTTTGTCGGGGAGAATGCTGCCTTTCAGTTCGCCAGACTTGATGGCGGCAGTGACGGCTTCGTGATTGATGGCCCAGAGGATAAAGACTTCATCCTTGGAGGGGCGGATCAGGTGCAGGGTGCCGTCGTCTTTTTTGGACGTGTCTTTGAGGATGGCAAAGTGGACCTTTTCGTCTGTCTTGGTGCCGACCTCGCGCAGGCTAAGCGTGAAGATCTCAGGTTTCTTTTTGGCATCCTTCGGATTGGCTTCCTGGAGTTCAATCATGCCTTGCGTGGCATCGCGGACCCGGAAGACGAAGACTTCCTTCGGATCATCGGTGGGATGCCAGTTGCCTTCCCAGTCGGCGGCCTTGAGACTCAGTGCACCAGCACCGAAGTTATCAGGCACGTAGGTTTCCGGGCAGGCAGTAAGCAGGACGGCAAAGGCGAGGCTGGTGGCGAAACGGAGGAGGTTGGTTTTCATGGCGGTGATGGCAGCCGGGACTCGACGCCACGCCTGCTGCAATGTAAACGCTGAATCATGTGGTGGTCCTACGAAGACGTCCGAGAACAAAAAGAGCGACTGCAACGCGAGATCGCGAAGCGGAAGAAGCGTGGCGAGAAGTTCGAGCCGCTGGCAGCCCCGGCGGGACAGAAGAAGCTCTGTACCACTTTTTGGGGACAGGCTTGGTGCAAGAACCTCGAATCGTATCAGCAATATGAGAGCCGACTGCCGCGTGGGCGCAGCTACCTACGACAAGGCAACGTGTACAACCTCGGGATCGAAGCCGGAAAGCTATGCGCGGTGGTGGCAGGATCGGAACTCTATGACACGAACATCCACATCCAGCCGCTGCCAAAGAAGCAGTGGAAACAAATCGTGGAAGCAGGAGCCGGGCAGGTCGGATCGATGCTGGATCTGCTCGCAGGCAAGCTGGGCGATGGCCTGATGAGCATCCTCACCGATCCAAAGGACGGCCTTTTCCCAAAGCCGAAGGAGATTCGCTTCGACTGCTCCTGCCCGGACCATGCCGACATGTGCAAGCATGTCTCCGCCGTGCTCTACGGCGTCGGCGTGATGCTCGACACGAAGCCTGAGCTACTCTTCACCCTGCGCGGAGTCGATCAGGCGGAGCTGCTATCGAACGCCAGCAGCGCGGCGATCACTAGCCTCTCGGCAGATTCAGGTGATCTGGCCGACGCAGACCTCTCGGCGATCTTCGGCATTGATCTAACCGCCGACGTGATTTTACCGGTGATCGAGGAACCCGAGCCTGCGAAGAAGAAGGCCCGCAGGAAATGATCGCGTCTGGCCGACGTTCTTTCCGGGCATGAAATCCAGCCTCTTCGTCCTTTTCACCTCCACGGCTCTTTTTGCCGCCGACGCTCCGAAGCCGAAGCCCAAACCCGCTTTCCAATATGAATCGGGCGACATTCACGTGAGCATCCCGAGCGCTGATGAGCCGCGCGTCGCGCAGTTCGGGCCTGAGTCAATCCAGGCTGCGGCCAGATATCTCGAAGACGGCGCCCTCTCCTGGGTGCGTGAAAAATCCTGCGTGAACTGCCACACGACCGGTCCCTACCTCAGCGAGCGGCCCGCGCTCATCCCACAGCTCGGCAAGGCGAATGAAGAGATCGTGGCGGACTTCATCGACTTTGTGCCCAAGGAGGTCAAAGCAGTCACCGAGACGGCGACCAAGAGCGGCCACAAGCACTACCCCGCCGCATTCACCAGCGTGTGGCGCAGCCTCGGACTTGCAGAGTGGGACAAGCACGTCACCGGCAAAACCTCCGAGGCCACTGAACGCTCGCTGCGGGACATGTTTGAGCGTCAATCGGCCAGCGGAGCCTTCGTCAGCCACGGCGAGGTCGAGATCCCGCACATCACGACGGACTTCGAGCTTTCGCTGCAAGCCGCGCGTGCCATCACCTCTGCGCCGGGATGGGTCGCGGGGCTCAAGGACGAAGCATTGCTCGCGAAGGTCGGAAAGCTCAAAGCTTGGCTGAAGCAGCCTGTGCTCAAAAACGACTTCGATCGAGTCCTCCAACTGCAACTGGCGCACTACCTGCCGGACCTCGTGGTGCAGGCTGAGCGCGAGTCTTCGCTGGCTTTGCTCTCCTCCAAACAACACGCCGATGGCGGCTGGAGCACGCGTGACTTCTCCGCGCTCAACGACTGGCACTTCGAGATCAGTGAAACCGTGGCCAAGCTCATCACGAACCTTCCCGATGCCGCGAAGCCGGAGAGCGATGCCTACATGACCGCCTTCGCCATCGTGCTGATGCGTCAGAGTCATGTCCCGGCGAAGGATGAACGCCTTCAAAAGGCCGTGGCTTGGCTGAAGAAAGAACAGCGTGTCTCCGGGCGCTGGTGGATGCACTCGCTGTATCGCGGGAACTACCACTACATCACCTACATCGCGACGTGTCAGGCGCTGAAGGCGCTGGCGCTGTGTGATGAGCTGCCCGCGATGGGCGCGGAGTGATTGTGCATCAGACATCGCTGGCTACCCATTCAATCATGAAGCTTCATCTCTGCTTAACCCTGCTGCTCTTCACTGCCGTCAGCTTTGCTGGCGAGGCGAAGACGGTCCGCATCCTCACCATCGGCAACAGCTTCTCGGCGAATGCCACGAGACATCTCGGCGATCTCGCGAAAGCAGGCGGACACACGCTCATTCACCGGCCACTCGTGATCGGTGGTGCATCTTTCCAGGTGCATGCGGAGAAGGCGCAGAAAAACGAGGCCAATCCGAAGGACAAAGCAGGTCTCTACACGAGCGGTCGTGGCTTGAAGGATAACCTCACGGCGGACAAGTGGGACTACGTCACGATCCAGCAGGCGAGCATCAAGAGCCACGACTTCGCCACTTATCAGCCTCATGCCGGTTGGCTGCGCGAATACATCACCAAACACGCGCCGCAGGCGAAGCTGCTGGTGCATCAGACCTGGGCGTACCGGAAAGATGATCCGCGTTTCACCAAGCCCTCAGACAAACCGGGTGAACCCAAAACCCAGGAGGAGATGTATCGCGGACTGACCGCCGCCTACGACAAGATCGCCGCTGAACTCGGCGGGAAGGTGATCCCGGTGGGTGACGCACTTTTCATGGCCGATACGGATGCGATCTGGGGCTATCAAACCGACACTTCGTTTGATCCCAAGACCGCGAAGCAGCCCGCACTGCCGAACCAGAAGCACTCGCTGCACGTCGGCTGGCGCTGGGCGAAGTCGAAGGACGGCAAGAAGACCACGCTCAGCATGGACGGGCATCACGCGAACACGGCAGGCGAGTATCTCGGTGCCTGCGTGTGGTATGAAGTGCTGTTTGGTGAGAGCGCTGTCGGAAACAGCTACTTCCCGAAAGACTTCGATGCTGCCTACGCCCGCTTTTTGCAGGAGACGGCTCACAAGGCGGTGCTCGCGAGAGAAAAGTAGCCTTGTCAGGAGTTGCCGGGCAGGATCGTTGCCACTCCAGACTCACATGCCCCTCGATCACGAAACGATTCTCCGCAGCCTCTTTGCCGCACGTCAGCGGCTCAGTGCGGCGGCGTGGTTGATCGTGCGGGATGCGCAGGCGGCGGAGGACATTTTTCAGAATGTGGCGCTCAAGTCGGTTACGCGCGGTGTGAGCTTTGAGCACGAGGGCGCGCTGCTTTCGTGGGCCACAGTTTCAGCGCGGCGCGAGGGCATCGACTGGCTGCGGAAGCGCAAAAATGAAACGCTCGGCCTGGAACCTGACGTGCTGGATCTGCTGGATCACGAGTGGCAGTCAAAGTCTACCGCGCCTGAAGGGCCGCGCATGGAGGCGCTGCGCGAGTGTCTGGACAGCGTGCCCGCGAACTCGCGTCGTTTGCTGGAACTGCGCTATTTTGAGGGCCGCCCGTGTCAGGAGGTCGCGGAGGCACTCGGTGCGGGTGTGGAGGCGGTTTACCAGCGGCTCTCGCGGCTGCATCGCCAGCTCAAGCAATGTGTCGATCAACGTCTTTCCCACTCATGAACGACGAACTTCTGCTTCAACGTCTCCTCGATGGCACCCTGACTCCGGCGGAACAGGTCGAGATCAATCAACGCTTGCGCGAGGATGCGGCGCTGCGGGACGAATTGCGCGAGATCGCCGTGCAGGCAGTGGCGATGGGGGATTTTGCGCGCGGCGCGGACACTCCTGTCCGCATTGGTCTTCAAACAGCGGACAAGAGTGCCCGCATCACAAACTGGCTCGCGCTCGCGGCCTCCGTCGCGTTGCTGGCGGCGAGTGCGTGGTTTTGGAACGCACGGCGTGAGGTGCCGGTGCTGACTCTGGTTGATTCGTCGGGCTCCATCGCCTGGAGCCAGGGTGGCGAGCTGCGGCAGAGCGTGGTGGATGGGGACCAGCTCAGCTCGGGCACGCTGGAGACGATTGGCGAGACCTCGATGGCGCAGCTCGCTTTTGCCGACGGCACGCTCATCACGCTGAGCGGCGAGTCCGAGCTTTCGTTTTCCGAAGACGGACAAAAGCGGCTGCTGCTGCGCAGAGGATCACTCTCCGCGCAGGTGAGGCCACAGCCAAAAGGCAAACCTATGCTCGTGCGCACGCCGAGCGCCGAGGCTGAGGTGGTGGGGACGGTTTTCGATCTCTCCACACGGCCCGAAGACACACTGCTGAAAGTCGATGAAGGACTCGTGAAGCTGCGCCGCCTCGCAGATAACAGCGCCATCGAGGTGCCGGCGAAAAGCAGCGCCGTGGCCTCGCTCGACAGTGCTTTGAAGCTCGATTCCGCATCCACGCCGGAGCCGCTGACAGACTGGAGCTTTGATTTCACCACGGCCACGCCGCCGCGCGACTGGCGCGGATTTGCAAAGAATGGAATGATGAATGCCAGCTCCTATGTGGCCAGGAAGCTGCCCGATGGCCGCATCATCACCCACCACGGCGTCTCCGTGCGCACGGCGATGCTGGAGCAGCCGTTGCGCCTCATCGTCACTGAAAGCAGCGTCATTCGCTACCGCCTGCGCGTGGACAAGCCGACCAGCCTGCAGCTCATGTTGTTGACGAACGAGGTCGCCGGAGGATTCGGCGGAAACTTTGAGTGCCACATTCCAAAGGAAGAGCTCAAACCCGGCCCGGATGGGTGGTGCGAGCTGGCCATCCCGATCAGCCGATACGAAGCAATCGACCACCGTGCGCACATCCGCACACGCCAGCCCACCGCCGCGGGCAACATCATCACCTCGGCCATCATCAGCACCTTCGGAAACGACCGTAAGCTCGCTGTCTCCCGCTTTGAACTTTCGTCCCGTCCATGAAGCAGCTTTTCAATGTGCTGGCATTCGTGTGCTGGCTTCCGGCACTGTCGGCAGAAGTTCCACCCTCCTTTGAAGCCCATTGCTTCAAATGCCACGACGCCACGCAAACGGAAGGCGATCTCGATTTGGAAGATTTTGTGTCCCGAAAGCCTGGCGCGGAGCATGTCGTGACGCTAGAGGACATCATCCTGCGCATCGAGGAGCACGACATGCCGCCGAAGAAGTCGCGCAATCAACCGAAGGACGCGGAACGCGCTGAAATGATCGCCTGGGCACGAGGACAGATCAACGTGCTCGCCGAAGCCTCGATGGATGATCCCGGCCGCGTGGTGATGTCGCGGCTCACGCGCCCCGAGTATCGAAACGTGATCCGCGACCTCAGTGGCGGCATCGTTTTGAAAGCGGGCGAGTATCTGCCGAACGAAGGCGGTGCGGGCGAGGGCTTCTCCAATGTCGGCGAGGCTCAAGGCATGGGCGTGGCGCAGTTCGAGAAGTATCTGGAGGCCGCGAAGGGCGCGTTGAAACACCTGCGCGTCTCGCCGCACGATGGCCTCGTGTGGAGCGCGGTGCCGCGCGAGCCGGTGGAGGATGTCCCCTCGCAGATCAAGGAGTGCGTGGATGATCTCATCGCCTGGCATGTCGCCCAGCAGCAGAAATGGGGGGCAGAACATCGCGAGAAGCTGGCGGCGAAGTTTGGCTCGGCGCATGGCTTTTATCTCGAACTCGCCTTTCGCGCCAAAACAGACCGCCAACTGCCAGACGAGCCGTTCTCAGCGGTCGCGCTCGAAAAATGGCAGCGCATCCTTGCCGATGAAAAACGCGATTCACCCTTCGCGGATTGGGCGAAGGCATGGCGGGCCATTCCAGCCTCCATCAGCAACGAAAAACTCCGTGCCGAGTGCCAGGCCATCGCGCTCGGCAAGCACGGTGGCTCCACCGAGGTGGAGAACGAAGACTACGCCCCGCCCTACGAGATCAGTTTTCACGAGGCACGCGAGGAAGTGCTCGAAGCCGCCACGAAGCACGGCCACTGGCCCTTTCGCATCGACATTGGCGATGCACGGGAGCTTTTTCTGATCGTCACCGACGCGGGTGACGGCGGACGTGGCGAATACGCCGTGTGGCAGAAAGGCCGCATCGTTTTCAAAGACGGCAGCGCCAAGCCCTGGCAGGACGCCGTGCAGATCGTCGGTGCGAACAGCGGCAAGCCCTTCGCCTGGGGCGTGGATGGCGAGGGCTCGCAGAAACTCGGCCCCGATGCCATCGGCGTGCGTCCACCGGGTGCGTTGAAGTTCGCTGTGCCGGAGAATGCCATCGTCTTCGAGGTCGATCTCACGCTCGACAAGAACCGCACAAAACTCGCAAGCATTCAGGCGCTCGTGTTGAAGGAGAAGCCGAAATCGCAGAGCTACATCCCGGGACGCTACGTCTTTGGAGGAAAGAAACGCGAGGCCGATGCCAGCCAAAAAGGCAACAAAGAGCGCGAGCAACTTCTGCGGAAGCGCAACGTCTCCGAGGCCAATCTCACCAAGGTCGGCCTCAACGCCGAGCGCAATGTCTTCACCGCCTGGAAACACACGACCATCGAAGCCATCGGCGGCCCGTGGACGGATCAGGGCGAGGACAAGGAAGAACCCAACGCGCCTTACCACTACAGCGCCACGCAGGTGCGGCGAAACGCGACGCCGGAGGATCTCGCGGCGCTGGAGGCGCTCGAAGGTCGGCTCGCCGCGCTCACGCGGCCTGCTGACGAAGCGAAGGCCGCTCGCTGGCTCGCAGACTTCGCCCGCAAAGCCTGGCGCGGCCATCTGAGCGATGCGGAGAAGGCCCTGCTCGCCAAACTTTACCGCGATGCCGCGAAGCCCGGCGTGAGCTTCGACAGCGCGATGAAAGTGCCGCTGCTCGCCGTGCTGATGTCGCCGGAGTTCATCTATCGAGGCACTTCTGATCTCGCCTCCCGCCTCTCTTTCTTCCTCTGGGCCAGCATTCCCGATGACGAACTCCTCGCCGCCGACCTCAGCAAGCCCGACGTGCTCAAAGCGCAAACGCAGCGCATGCTCCGCGATCCACGCGCCAGAGCGCTCGCGGAAGTCTTCGCTGCACAAGTCTGGCACTTCGAGGACTTCGAGACCTTCACCGGCCCGGACGAAAAACGCTTCCCCGAGTTCACCGCCGCGCGCCGCCGCGAGATGCTAGATGAGGTTCATGCCGCGTTGAATCGCGTTTTCCTCGACGATGCGCCGCTCTCGCGATTGCTCGATGAGGATTGCCTCGCGACGAAGCCGCTCTTTCTCACCAAAACCTCCCTGCCCCTCCGCTCCAGTCCCGTGCAGCGCGGTGCCTGGGTCGTCGAGACCTTGATCGGTCGCCGCATTCCGCCGCCTCCGCCGAACGTGCCGAAGCTCAGCGAAGACGAGAAAAGCAGCGAGGGCTTCAACATCCAACAGCAGCTCGCCAAACACCGCGCCGACGCCAACTGCGCCGCCTGCCACGCCAAGATCGACCCGCCCGGTATCGCGCTGGAGAACTTCGACCCCATCGGCCGCTGGCGCGATACCGAGCGCGATGGCTCCCGCGTCGTGAACACCGAAACGCTCGCCGACGGCAGCGAAATGAAGGGCGTAGAAGGTTTGAAGACATGGCTCAAAAGCCGCGAGCACGAGTTCTGCACCAACTTCCACCGCAAGCTCCTCGGCTATGCCCTCGGCCGCGCCGTGCTGCCGGGCGACAAACGATTGCTGGAGCGGATGGCCCGTCAGGAAACTTTCTCCGGCATGGTTTTGGAGATCGTGACGAGCCGGCAATTCACCCAAAGTGTTTCGAGCTTTAGCTCGAAGTGATGCTTCGGCGGCTGGCGAGTGGCGAATCACCTTCCACTACCACTACGGCGAGATTACCGCGCAGATCTACTCCGGTGAGGAAACTCGTGCCGTCCACGAGTATAGACAGGTTCGGCTTTGTCAAAATGGCTGACTCCGTGGATTCCTGGCATGAAAAAGGCCGCGCCTTTTTCGGGGCGCGGCCTTGTGGGTGCAGGCGTGACAGGACGAAGCATCAATCCTGGTCCGGCATTCCGCCTTTGGTGCCTTTGGTGCCTTTGGTGCCTTTGCCGCCGCGGCCGCCTTTGCCTTTGCCTTTGCCTTTGCCTTTGCCTTTGCCTTTGCCTTTGCCCTTACCTTTGCCTTTTCCTTTGCCGTGCATGTCTCCGGGGCCGGGAGCAGGATCGGCCTGGCCGTCGGCTGCGGCTGCTCCTGCGGCGGCTTTCATGTGGCCGCCGCGGTGGGCGAATGCGGAGGGGATGGAAACCGCGAGCGCGGCGGCGATGAGGGTGACGAGTGTTTTCTTCATGGTGTTTGGAAGTGACCGGGTTGTTTCAGTCACGTGCCCATGATGATTCGCGAAGATGACGCGAAGGTGATGCGTCAGACTTTTTTGAGCGTGAAACTCAAAACCCCACCAGCTAGCGATGCGTCGAGTCGGCAGCCGATGGCTTTGGCAGCCTGCCGGGCGAGCGCCAGGCCGAGGCCGCTGTGGGCGCTGTTGCTGCGTGACTTTTCGGCACGCCAGAAGCGGTCAAACAAGTGCGGCAGGTCTTCTTGGGTCAGCTCGGGAGCGGCGTTGGCGATGGTGATGCTGCCTGCATCGAGTTCGATCTCGATTCTGGTGGATTCAGGCGCGTATTCCACGGCGTTGGTGAGCAGATTGGTAAGGATGATGCGCAGCAGCCGTGCATCGGTTTCCATCGAGAGTCCGGGTTCGGAGCGGAGGCAGAGGTCGAGTTGCTTGGCGTCCACTTTGTCAGCGCAGGGTTGCAGGCATTCGTGACACAGGGCGCTGAGATCGACGGTGGAGAGTTGAAGGGCCGTTTCGCCGGATTCGAGGCGGGCAAGGGTGAGCAGGGCTTCGATCAGGTTTTCGAGTTGAGAGGCAATGGCGAGCGTGTTTGCCGGAAGCTCGGCATCGGCTTGATCCGGCCATTTGAGGGCGACTTCGCCGAGCATTTTGAGTTCGGCGACGGGCGTGCGCATTTCGTGGGCGAGATCGGCGCTGAAGCGTCTCTCACGCTCAAAGCCTTGCTCGAGGCGATGCAGCAGCTCGTTGAGCGCGGTGTAGATCGGGCGCAGTTCAGCGGGAGCCGTGGTGGCATCAAAGCGGGCGTGCAGCGTGGGGGCGTCGATGCTGCGGGTTTGCTCGCCGAGTATCTGGAGCGGGCGCAGGCCGTGGCGCAGGGCGATGCTGACGAGGAAGATGGTGCCGCAAGCGGCGAGCAGGCCGGTGATGCCGATGCCGCCGAGCACAGAATTGAGTGTCTGCTGCGCGGCGGCGGAATCTTTGGCGAGGAGGATGAGATTGGAGTCGCTGCCGGGCCTGCCTTTGCCTTTTCCTTTGCCCGAGCCTTTGGCAGCGCTCGCGGCGGTGCGGAAGGCCATCATGCGCACGGAGCGGCCATCGGCGAGCGTGCCGGAGGTGAAGACGGGATCGGTGCCGGACACTTCGAGGGCGGGTAGCTGCATGTCCCCGAGGCTGCTGGATCGCTCGATAGCCTCCCCATTCGAGTTCCACGTCTGAAAGTAGGAGCCGCCTTGCGGATCGTGGTAGTCGGCGAGGCGGTCTTGCAGGCGCATGCCGCGTCCACGCGGGGTGCTGTCATCGTCGGTGGTGTCGCCGCGGGTGGTGAATCGTGCGAGCCGCGCATCGACCGCGAGCGCGGCATCGAGGGATTTGTGCAAGCTGTGACGCACACTGAGATAGACGCCTGCTCCGGCGGCGCACCACAGTACAGCAAGGCCGCCGAGCAGCCAGAGCGAGAGGCGTCTTTTGATGGAGGTCATGAGCGGCGTGCCTCCATGACATAGCCCTGGCCGCGTCGAGTGTGGATGAGCGGCGCGAGATCATCACGCACGGCGATTTTTTTCCGCAAAGCGCACACGGCGGAGTCCACGACGTTGCTCATGGGCGAGACGAGATCGTCGTAGATGTGCTGCTCGATCTGGGTGCGGGTGACGATCTGCCCGGCGCGGAGCATCAAATACTCCAGCAGGGCAAACTCGCGGGCGGTGAGATCGAGCGTGACTCCGCAGCGTGTGGCTTTCCGCGCGGCTGAGTCGAGCGTGAGGTCCGCCAGCGTGATCTCGCTGGCCGCGTTTTGATAACCGCGACGGCACAGCGCCTCAACGCGAGCAAGCAGCTCTTCCAAGGCGAAGGGTTTGACGAGGTAGTCATCCGCACCGCCGCGCAAACCGGCCACGCGATCCGCGACGGCATCCCGCGCGGTGAGGAACATGACAGGCGTGCGGTTGCCGGAGGCTCGCAGGGTCTTGAGAATCGTAAAGCCATCGAGCGATGGCAGCATGACGTCAAGGATGGCGGCATCGTAGGGATGATCCTCCGCCATCTCCAGCCCCTCGCGGCCATCGCCCGTGGCGTCCACGGCATAGCCACTGCGCCGCAGCGCGAGCACGATGGACTCGCGCAGGCGGGTGGTATCTTCGACGACGAGGAGGCGCATGGTGGAGTATGGGGCTGGAAGATGACGCGAAGATGATGCGGAGGTGGGGATTGGCAAAGGAATGGGGGTGAGGGAATGGTTTTTTGCTGTTCTGATTTGATGGGGTGATGCCAGAAGCCAGTTTTTGGTTTTGGTATTCATTCCCTTGCCAATCTCTACTTCTTACCCGCCATGCCCATCCACCGCACTCTTGAGCTTCAGTCTGTCAGTGACGCCGACTTTGACGTGATCGATGAGGCGGTGATGCGCTGTGCCTATGCCACTCAAAACAAGTTTGGCCGTTTGTTCGATGAGCGTATCTATGAGAATGACCTTGCCGCCAGATTGCGGGCGGAGGGATTTGAGGTCCATACGCAGGTGGCGGTAACGGTGTCGCATGGCTCGTTTGAGAAGACCTACTACCTCGATCTGATCGTCAATCACATGATCTATGAGTTGAAGGTGGTGGCATCCTTATTGGAGGAGCACCGGGCGCAGGGCTTCCACTACGCGATGCTGCAAAACATCCGGCGAGTGAAGCTCATCAACTTTGGTGAGGCCAAAGTGCGCGGCGACATTGTGCGCAATGCGATCACCGAGGAAGCCAGGCACCAGCCCACGTTACGGAAGGCAGGTTGGCGCGTCTTGTCTCCGAACTGCGAGAGGTTGTTTGATCATCTCAAAGCGATCATCAAAGACTGGGGCATGCATCTTTCCAGCCAGATCTACAACGAAGCACTCATCCATCACTTCGGCGGCGAGGCTCATTGCCTGCGGAGGCTGGAGGTCTGCTCTGGCAACCTCACGCTCGGAACTCATCCCGTCCAGATGCACAGCGAGCAACATGCATTCACACTGACGAGCCTCACTCGGAATCACGCGGCGTTTCGACAACACCTGGTGACTCTGATGGAGCACACGGAGTTGAAGGCCATCCAGTGGATCAACCTCAATCACGCTCGAGTTGAAATCACGACGTTGGAGCGAGGTGGGGTTTGATTGGCAAAGGAATGGGGGCAAGGGAATGTTCTTTTTTGAGTTCTAATTTGATGGGCTGATGCCAGAAGCCGGTTTGAATCCTTTCATTCATTCCTTTGCCCCCATTCCCTTGCCAATCCGTCATTTTCGCCGCTGGCATCATGTTCGCATCATCTTGAGGGGCCACGATTGGCGGTATGTTCCGCCGACTTTTTCTCCCTCTTCTCATTTTGACCGCCGCTGCTCAGTCGCTGGCGCAGGCACCGCTGCCGGAGAAGCCGGAGGAGGCCCCGCAGCCGCCGCCGGGGATGCGGGGCGGGTTTGGCAAAGGGAAGGGCAAGGGGAAAGGCCGACCCATGACGCCTCCGTCGCCTCCGGCATCACCGGCGACGGGTCCGACCACGCCTGCGAAGCCTCCGCAGATGCCTGCGAACGCTCAGCAAGCGCCTCAAGCGCCGCAGAAGGCGGGCGCGGATTTTTTCAGCCAGAAGATTCTGCCGGTGTTGCAGCAGAAGTGCTTCAACTGCCATCAAACAGGCCGCAAGATGAAGGGCGGACTCGCGGTGGATTCGCATGCGGCATTGCTCGCGGGTGGGGACAGCGGCCCCGCGCTGGTGCCCGGTGATGCGGCGAAAAGCCTGCTCTATGTCTCGATGACCTACGCGGATGCCGATTTGCAGATGCCGCCGCGCGAGCGGCTCTCCGCAGCGGTGCTGGCGGACTTCAAACAATGGATCGAGATGGGCGCTCCCTTTGGCGCTGGCAGCCCGCCGGTGGCTGGTGGCACTCCAGTCGCGCAGGCGGCGGAGGGTGCGGGATTTTTTGCGACGATCACGGCAGTGCGTGGCAGCTCGGTGACTTACACCCGCGACAGCAGCAGCGGCGGAGGCATGATGCGCGGCGGCATGGGCAAAGGGAAGGGCAAGGGCGGCATGATGCGTGGTGGTGGCGGTGCGGAGACGACGCAGAAGGTCGCGGAGAAGGCGCTCATCACCACGGCCACGCTCGCGAGGCGAACTCAAGACTTGCTGGTCGGTATCGAATTGAGCGGTGGGCTGGCGAATCCAGCTTTCGAGGCGGTGAAGCAGGGCGGCGTGAAGGCGCATCTCGTGGTGAAGGACGGTCAGATTACCGAGCTGAACCTCATCACCGCGCAGGAGGAAAATGACGTGCCCATCGCGGTGAAGCCGAAGCGTCCGCCGACCACATCGAACAGCTTCAAACCATGAAACGCTTCCTTTTTCTCCCGCTTGTTGCCGCGCTGACCTGTCAGGGCCAGGAAGCCTCGAAAAAGGAGGTTTTTTGGTCTTTTCGCCAGCCGGTGAACATTCTGCCGCCAGCGGTCAAAGAGGCCTCTTGGCCGCTCAGCATGGTGGATCGCTATGTTTTGGCCGCGCAGGAGAAAAATGGCCTTTCGCCCGCGAAACCAGCGGAGGCTCGGGTGCTGGTGCGGCGGCTGTTTTTTGCCCTTTGCGGCCTTCCGCCCTCTGCGGAGGTGGTGGAGCACTGGCAACGCGAAATCGGGCCGGATTTGAATCAAACCGCCATCGCCGCACTGGTGGACTCGCTGCTGAGATCGCCACGTTTTGGCGAGCACTGGGGCCAGCACTGGCTCGACGTGGCCCGCTTCGCCGAATCGACCGGCGGTGATGCCAATGGCATCCATCCTTATGCCTGGCGCTACCGCGATTATGTGATCGACAGCCTGAACGCGGACAAAGCCTTCGACCGCTTCATTCGCGAGCAGATCGCGGGCGATTTGTTGCCGATCTCGTCGGACCAGGAGTGGGCGCAAAATCTCGTCGCCACCGGTTTTCTCGCTGTCGGTCAAAAACTCGTTGGCGAGGTGGAGGATCGGAAGTTTCACGCGGACCTCGTCGATGAGCAGATCGATGCCACCACTCGCGCGTTTCTCGGACTCACCGCCGCGTGCGCACGCTGTCACGATCACAAGACCGATCCCATCCCGCAGGCGGACTACTACGCGCTCGCCGCGATCTTCCGCAACACGGAGACGCACTACGGCCTCATCAAAGCGCAGTCGAGGCAGTATTCCACGCTGCTCGATGTCACCGGCATGGGTTTGTCTGCGGGCCGTGACGCGCTCACCGCGCAGCAGCTCGCCGAGATGAAGGCGGAGCAGGAGGCCGCCGCGCAAAAGATGGACGACATCATGCGCACCATCCGTGGTGGCGATGGCGTGACCCGCGCCATGCTGCGGCGCTCCCGCACGCAGCGGGATCAAAGCGAGGCGCTGATGCAATCCTATGATGCCCAAGGCAACCCGCTCACCTTCATCATGGGCGTGCAGGACCGCGATGCGCCGCTGGAGACGCGCATCCTGGAGCGTGGCGAGCTGGACAAACCGGGCGCATTGGTCAGCGCGGGCTTCCTCCGTGCGCTGCATCCCGGGTCCACACCGCCGACGCTGCGTCTGCGCGAGGGCAGCGGTCGATTGCAGCTCGCCGACTGGCTCGCCAGCCCGCGCAATCCGCTCACGGCCCGCGTGATCGCGAATCGCATCTGGCATTGGCTCTTCGGACAGGGCCTGGTGCGCACGGTGGATGATTTCGGTGCCACGGGAGACAAACCCACGCACCCAGAGCTGCTCGATCATCTCGCGCTGCGGCTCATCGAGCAAAAATGGTCGGTCAAGGCTCTCATCCGCGAACTGGTGCTCACGCGCACCTGGCAGCAGGCATCCACTTTTGATGCAGAGAAGTTCGCGCGCGATCCCGACAATGTTTTCCTCTGGCGCATGAGTTCGCGTCGTCTCGAAGCCGAGGCCGTGCGCGATGCGATGCTCGCCGTGAGCGGCAAACTCGACCTCACCCGGCCCGCGAAGCCGCTCATCGCCGCCGCAGGCGAGGGCACCGTGGGCCAGGCCGTCTTTGAACCGGAGATTCGCAAAATCGCCGCACCCGTGCGCAGCGTCTATCTGCCGCGTGTGCGCAGTCTGCTGCCGGAGATGATGGAACTCTACGACGCACCTGATGCCAGCAACGTCATGGGCGCACGCGAAACGACCACCATGCCGCTCCAGGCACTGCACGCGCTGAATTCCGCCTTCGTGCGGCAGCAGGCGGAGGCTTTCGCCGACCGTCTCAGTAAGCTCACTATTTTTGAGCAGTGGGATCATGCTTGGCTAAGCGCCTTTGGCCGCAGGCCAACTGATCGTGAGCGCGAACTCGCCACAGCCTTCGCCTTTGAGCAGGAGGCTGGGCACGAAGGAAATGTCACCACCTCACGCCACGCTGCGCTCATCACCCTCGCCCATTCATTGCTCTGCGCGGCGGAGTTCACCGTCATTGATTGAGCACTCAAGCGCATCCCACTCATGAAAACGACCTCGTTTTGCCTCAACCGCACCGCCGCCGTCACTCGCCGGGAAGCACTGAGTTCGCTATCGGCTGGTTTTGGTTATCTCGCCTTCCAAAGCATCGCTGCGGCGGCTACATCGCCCCTTGCCAGCAAGCAGCCGCATTTCGCCCCCAAGGCGAAGCGGGTCATTTTTCTCTGCATGAGAGGCGGTCCCTCGCATCTCGACACCTTTGACTACAAGCCGCGCCTCATCGCCGATGCTGGCAAGCCATCGCGCTACGCCGGATCGCAGCTCATGCCGTCGCTGTGGGAGTTCAAGCAGCGCGGACAGAGCGGGCTGTGGATCTCGGAAGCTTTCCCGAATGTCGCGAAGCACGCGGATGACCTCTGCCTGCTGCGCGGCATGACTTGCGACCAACCCAGCCACGCGCAGGCCTTTGTGCAGATGCACACGGGCGTCTCGCAGTTCGTGCGGCCCTCGCTCGGTGCCTGGGCGCTCTATGGCCTCGGCACGGAAAACATGAACCTGCCCGGCTACATCACGATCAATCCGCCGAGTGCGAATGGCGGTGCCCAGAACTACGGCAGCGCCTTTCTACCTGCCGCGTATCAGGGAACGAAGTTCCAAATCAGCGACAGCAGCCAGCGCAGCCGCGCCATCGACATCAAACGCCGCGGCGAGGTGAACAACGACGGCCTCAACCACCTGCGCAACGAACACCTCACCACCCAACAGCAGCGCGGTCAGATTGATTTCATCAACGCGCTCAACCGCGAGAAGCTCGCCCGCGACACCCACGCTCCGCTCATCGAAGGAGCCATCGAGAGCTACGAACTCGCCTTTCGCATGCAGGACGCTGTGCCCGGCGTGATGGACCTGACGGGTGAATCACCGCAGACGCTCGCCCTTTACGGCATCAACGAAGACCCCACCGATGGATTTGGCCGCCAGTGCCTGCTCGCACGGCGCTTTGTCGAGGCAGGCGTGCGCTTCATCGAGCTAGGTCACGGCTCCTGGGATCAGCATGCGAACATCCAGACCGCGCTCGGCCAAAACTGCGCCCAGACCGACAAACCCATCGCCGGCCTGCTCGCCGATCTCAAGCAGCGCGACCTGCTCAAAGACACGCTCGTCATCTGGGGCGGCGAGTTTGGCCGAACCTCCCACTCGCCCGATGGCAACGGCCGCGATCACAACCACAAAGGCTACACCCTCTGGATGGCCGGCGGCGGCGTCAAAGGCGGCTTCTCCCACGGCGAAACCGACGAGCACGGCTACGAAGCCGTCACTGGCAAAGTCCACATCCACGACTGGCATGCCACCGTGCTGCACCTGCTCGGCTTTGACCACGAAAAGCTCACCTACCGCTTCGGCGGCCGGAACATGCGGCTCACGGACTTGTATGGGAACGTGGTGAAGGAGATCATTGCATGATGTCACCTGCCGGAAACATACCGCAACCACCCCGGCCACATCTGCGGGCGGCCGACCAGGCGATTGCAGGAGATTCAGGAAAAGACAGTCTTCATGAGATACCGGCTGGCTCGTGAGACTGCAACAGTCGCTCACAGATTGGCAAACATTCTGAACCCAATCGGGATGGAACGTCAGGATTCAACGGTTCCCAACGTCACTTAAGGACAACGGAGCTTCGACCGTCCGCCACACGCATCCCATGAATCGCCGACATCTTCTCAAAGGCCTCGGAGCCACGCTCACGCTGCCGTGGTTTGAATCGCTCGCCTCAACCGCCGCCGCAAAGGCTCCGGTGCGTTACGGCTGCCTGCTTTTCGCCAATGGCGTCAATCCGCATGAATGGAGCGCCAGTGACGAGGGCGATGCCATGCAGCTTTCCAGCACGTTGAAGCCGCTGGAGGGGTTGAAGGAGCACATCACCGTGCTCAAGGACCTGCACGTCTTCAACAACACCAGCGGGCCGCATTGGCCGCTGTTCTCGAACTACCTCAGCGGCGCGCAATTCAAGGAAACGCTGATCCCCGAAGGTGGTGAGTCGCTGGACCAGGTCATCGCCCGCCACACCGGCAAGGAAACCTCCGTGCCGAGTCTCGTGCTCGCCGTCGAGCCTGCGGAGAGCGGACTGCGCGGCGGCGTGCCGGCGGTGTATTACAGCACCATCTCGTGGTCGTCGAAAAACACGCCCATCGCTCCGGAAGTGTATCCGCGCGCCGTCTTCGACCGTCTTTTCGATACCAGCGGTCTGTTGTGGGACAAAAGCGTGCTCGACGCCGTGCTCGCCCAATCCAAAGACATGCGCGGCAGGCTTGGCGGCATGGACCAGCAGAAGCTCGATGAGTTCATGCACAGCGTGCGCGATCTGGAGCTGCGCATTGAGCGAGCGGCGAAGGAGGAGCGGCTGGAAGGCTGGCGGCCCTCTTTGGCAAAGCCGGACATGGACCGCCCGCCCACCGGAACCCCGCAGGACGTGCGCGAGCACATGCGCTTGATGCTCGACCTCCTGCTGCTGGCCTGGCGCATGGACAAGACCCGCGTCGCCACGCTCATTTTCAACCGCGACGTCTCGCACATGAAGTTCGGCTTCCTCGACGGCGTTCTCAACGACCAGCTCCACGGCATTTCCCATCACAAGGAGGACGCGAAGAAACTCGCCTCGTATGCGCGCATCAACCAGTTCCACGTCGAGCAACTGGCCTACCTCATGCAGAAGATGCAGCAGGTGGATGAGGGCGGCGGGACGACGATGCTCGACAACGTCATCCTTCAGTTCGGCAGCAACATGTTCAACGGCGACAGCCACGACGGACGCAACCTCCCCATGATCCTCGCCGGCCACGGCGGCAGCATCGCCGGAGGACGCGTGCTCGACTTCGGCCCCAAGGCCGAGGATCAGCAACGCGCCTGCAACCTTTACCTCGGCATCGCCCAGCGCATGGGGCTCAAACTTGACCGCTTTGGCGATAGCGTTGCTCCGCTCTCCCTCGCATGAAATCCCTGATCACCGCTCTTTTCCTGGTTTCGCAAGTTCTCCATGCTTCGGGGCCACTCGTCTTGAACCTCTGGCCCAGCATGCCTCCAGGACCAGCCGCGAAGACCGAGGGCGCGGAGCGCGACCTCACCAAGCCCGAGGACAAGCTCATCGCGGGGCGCAAGATCATCAAACTCGGACATGTGAGCACGCCGCAGATGCATGTGTATTTGCCGCCGAAGGAAAAGGCGAACGGTGGTGCAGTGTTGATCTGTCCCGGTGGTGGATTCAGCATTCTCGCGTGGGATTTGGAGGGCACGGAAGTGGCCGAATGGCTGAACTCGCTCGGCTTCGCGGCCGTTGTGGTGAAGTATCGCGTGCCGACTCGCGAGCATGGCGACGCTTTGAACGAAGCGGGCAATGCTCCCATGAAGGCCGGCGGCCCCGTGATGGACGCGCAGCGGGCGATGAGCCTCACGCGAACCAAATCCGCCGAATGGGGCCTTGATCCGCATCGCATCGGCATCATGGGGTTTTCCGCCGGCGGCGAAACGGCGGGCCTTGCGGCCATTCTGCGCGAACAACGGCTCTACGAGAAAGTGGACGCCCATGATGAGCATTCCTGCGCTCCGAGTTTTGCCTTGCCGATCTATCCGGGTGGCTTCTACGACAAGGAAACGGGCGGCTTGAAACCCTACCTCAAGGTCACGAAAGACACGCCGCCCATGTTCTTCGCCATGGCGCAGGATGATCATGTGAACTCACTGAACTGCATCGTGCTCTACACGGAGCTGACGAAGAACAAGGTGCCCGCCGAACTGCATCTCTTCACGCACGGTGGACACGGCTACGGCCTGCGCCCGACCTTCACGCCGGTCACGCATTGGACTAGAGCGGCGGAGCAGTGGCTGAAAGGGGTTTGCGCTTCAGCGCAATCGGATTGGGCTAAAGCCCAAGCTGCTTTTGCCGGAAACCCGGCCGATCATCTGCCACCGAACATCCACCAGATCACCAGCTTCGGCGAGCGGGCGGAGTTTTCGCACGACAGCCAGCGCGTGCTCTTCCTGAGCAAGCAATACGGCGACGTGATGGAATACACGATCCGCACCGGCCACATCCGGTGCCTCACGCAGCACTTCAAACACCACGGCTTCAACCGCGTGATGCTCCTGAGCAACGGCGACTACCTCCTCACAGGACCGGATGAAACCTTCGACGCCACCAACAAAGAAGCGCGGCTCAAAGCACGTCGCTTCGCCAAGATGTTCGTTTTGGATCAATCCCTCACGAAACCACCCACACCGCTCGGCGTCGTCGCGGCGGAAGGTCCCGCCGTTTCGCGTTCGCAGCTCGAGATCGCGTGGACGCATCACATCGAAGGCGAACATCGCCAGACGGCCATCTCCTGTGGCGACATCATTTATGACAACGGCACGCCCAAGCTCGCCAACGCCCGTCTCGTGCTCACCACCAAGGACTTCCCCGAAGGCCAGCGCCCGAAGATGATTGAGACGCAGAACTTCACCCCCGACGACAAAGCGATCACCCTCACCGCCTACCTCATCGAAAACGGCCATAACACCGAAGGCTACACCTTCGACCTCGAAACGAAGAGGCTCACCAACTTCACCCGCACCCCCGACGACTACGAGGACGTCGAAGGCATCTTCCCCGATGGCAAGAGCACCCTCGTCGAGCGCAACCACAGCGTCGGCAAACCCTGGCCGATGGTGGACGCCTGGCGCGTCTGGTTCGACGGCTCACACGAGCCCCAACGCCTCACCCGCTTCCTTGACTTCCCCGGCTACAAAGCCGCCAACTACGTCGTCAGTGATGACGCTCGGCTCATCGCCTTCCAGCTCGGCATCAGCGGCGACGAAGCGGGGGTGGGCTATGGCTTGTTCCTCATGGAGTTGGAGTGATGACGCCTCATGCTCGCAAAGAAATGCTCCCCCAGGCAATGCATCATTGTCAGCGCCGAACCTTCTAAAACGTTCCTCTCCAAACCATGAAAATCCCGGCAACATTCCTCCTAGCCTC
>NZ_JBILYB010000174.1:0-11600 GCF_044378005.1 Prosthecobacter sp. | reverse complement strand
AAACGTTGGGCCTGCTCAAGCACAAGGCGCGACAAGCTTGCCCTTCACTTCCTCTCCCTCATTCAATTCGCCTCCATCATCGACTGGCTCAGATACGGTTGTTGAGGGTTTTCAAACACCGCCTAGTCCAGCAAGTCGCCAGCCTTCCGCTCTGAGCACAGTGGCAGCGGCAGCCCACAGGCTCACCTTGTCCGCCTCATGCACTTGCCAAGTGCTGCCGCTCCCCCGCCGCGAACCAGCAACAATCGCAGTTAAGATCCGGGATACGCGCGCCCTGAAGCTTCATGACCCTGACACCGAACTCTTATCAGAACTCGTGATACGAGTTCATTTCATTTTTCACCTGCGCGAACTCGTATCGTAACTCGTCCCACCCTAAGGGGTGGATACGAGATATACGAGTTCGCGGCAGCAGCGCCCTTTCTCGTAACGGGACGAGTTGATACGAGTTATACGAGTTCGCGTTTCAGCGCCGTTATGGTGGCTTGCGGCGCTTGGCAGTGACCTTCAGCGGCACCTGTTCCTTGGGGGTAGCCGACATTCAAGCGGTGGACCAGCAGACGATAGATGAGGTGCTGACCACGCTGCGCCGGGGAGAGTGCGCATAGGCCGCATTGGTCCGCAAACAGGCCTCTGGCGCGTCTGTGGCTGACGCTAAGGTGAGTGTGGCAGAATCCACGTCGAAGGCAGCCGGCGTCACGCAGATGGCCTTTAAAAACCACGCTGAAATAGCTCAGCCAGTCGCGCAACATTCTACAGCGTGATTTGATCGTGAATCGCGGCAGCGATGGCCGGGAGATCGAACGCGCTGCGCACTTGGCGCACAACTGCTGTGCGATGCGAATCACCGAGGTCGTAGCCGATGGCACGCAGATCCAAGATCCAGGGTTCCTGGCCATCCACGCGAAGGGAGAGCAGACGGATGTCACCGGCCCAGGGATCGAGACCATCGCTTTTGCGTGGGCCGTAGGTTTCCAGATCGAGCGCGACGGAGCGGGATTCGCGGATCGCGGCGGCGATGACGGCGAAGTCACGCGCATCGCTTATCAGCCGCTCAATCGGGTTCGGACAAGCTCGGACGTTTCGGACGGGTGCCGGTCCGCACCGGTCCACTAGGGGAGCCTCATGATGTTTTTCGTTTTCAAAACTTTTCGTTTTAGTTTTTTCGAGCGCGTACGCGTGAGGTACTTTGAACCCGTCCGAAACGTCCGAGATTTTGGTTTCGGTTTGATCTAGAAAACCGGTTCGGACGGCTGATTTCAACTCAGCGGGGAGGGCGGCGAGGATGTTAGCCTGCATCAAGTCGAAGCGGCGGATGATGGCGGGGAAGTCCACGTTGTGGAAAAACTCACCATGGAGGGCGGAACTTGGAGCTTGAAGGGCGCTTGAAAAGCACATGGACGAAGTCCTGATGGGGTGCGCGTTCGGTGACAAAGCGGTAGCGGTTCTGCTGGGTCTTGATGGGGGACTCGACGTCGTGCCCGTGCAACACGACGTCGAGGTTGTTGTCCGTGTGTGGCCCCAGCACTTTGTTCAGATCGTCGAGCGTCACATGGGCGGCCTTGTGATCGCGTCAGGCCTTGCACCAGGGGCGTTTGCCCTGCTCCTTGTCCTCGCCTTTGGTGGGCTGAAAGAGATGATGCACCGCCCAGTGGAACTGCCTTAAATAGAACAGCGCGGCAGTGAGTCGGTCCCATTCATTGATGTCGGCGGGGATGTGGAAGCTGCTGCCATTCTTGCTGCCACTTTTGGCAGCAGGATCCTTCCATGCGCTGCCATTTTTGGCAGCAAGAGTGTTGTTTGATGGGAACAGAGCTTCGCTGTTCCCGATCTTGTTCCCGATTTCAGGGAACACGGCAGTCTTGTTCCCGATCTTGTTCCCGATTTCAGGGAACACAGCAGTCTTGTTCCCATTGTTGTTCCCGTTTTTTGGGAACAAGACCTCGCTGTTCCCATGCTTGTTCCCGATCTTGTTCCCGATTTCGGGGAACACGGCAGTCTTGTTCCCATTGTTGTTCCCGTTTTTTGGGAACAAGACCTCGCTGTTCCCATGCTTGTTCCCGATCTTGTTCCCGATTTCAGGGAACACGGCAGTCTTGTTCCAATTGGTGTTCCCGTTTGGCGGCACCGAACGCTGCCATTTTTCCCGAACCGCCCGCTTGCCGCGGGTGGAGAACGGCACGTCGAACCGCTTCGGCACGCTGAAAAGCGGCTCTCCGCCGCGATTTTTGCGCTATCCCCCGCCAATGTCCCCCCCCTATGATAGGATCGTTTGCATTACCCCATGAAACGAAACGCCCGCGAGTTCATCCGCTCCACTACAATGCTGCTTGATCACATCCTTGCAACGCTCACGCAGGAGGAGCAGCACGAACTGCTTGATGCGCTGGCAGGCGAGGTCCAGGAAAGGCTAGATACCGTCGTTGATGCAGCCGAATCATGAACCATCCCTTTGCCCGATACTTTTCTAATGCCCCCTGCCTATTTCGACACACGCTTCAAACTCGGCCTACAGCTCGCCGAACTGCCTGAGTCATTCGCCATCATCACGGCCCACGCCACCACGGGCGAAGTGTGGACGGCCGAGGACAACAATGCAGCCAACGAGACTCTTCGCGCGGAACTGGAGCGCGGAGGGCAGCTTATAGGAACGATCACCGGATACTCGCCAATCACCCAACACGCGGAGCCGGGGTATGCAGCAGCGTTGGAGTTCGAGGAGGCCTGCAAAATCGGAGCCCGATTCAAGCAGGATGCCATCTACTTTGTCAGCAGTGGCACGCTGTTTGTCAGTCATTGCGATCACCGCCGCAGCCTGAAGCCCATCACCCAGTTCTCGAAGCGAGTGGATTCAAATGTCTGACATGTAAGCAGTTGCCATCATCAGTGACATTCACGGCAACCTGCCCGCCTTGCAGGTGGTCATTGCAGACATCGAACAGCAGGGCATCCAGGCACACCTCGCTGCGCAACGAGAGTGCGCGTCCAAGCTGCATGCCTCTCTTTGTGGCTCCTGCTCATCACCTTGTTGCGCAACTAGCAGCGCCGTTCGGTTGACACCGGCACAGGGATGCAATGAGCGATTCCCAAGTCCTCCCCTCACCTGCTGCTTCAACGCGGACCGAATCTCCTGCCGAAGAAACGCTTTGGACCATAGACGACGTGGCCCGCTATGCGCGATGCAGCGTGCGTTACGTCGCCACCTTGCGAGAACAACAAGGTCTCCGTTTTCGCAAACTGGGTCATCTGGTGCGCTTCAGCCCCGAGGCCGTGAATCGGTGGTTTGAAGATTGAGGGCAATGCGATGGACGCTTGTATGGTTTCTCTCAGTTGAGAGCATACAAGCAATTCCGGATCAGTCGGATCTTAAAACCACATTGCCCAGGCCACAGCCGCAAGCACATGCGGCAGTCTGATTTGCAACCCCGCAATGCGCCCACCCTCACACTCACTCCGTACAAAGCAGCTCGGCTTGGGCCAGCACGGTCTTCAATGCTTCGTCCTGCAAGTCAGGCGAGTACCAGATCCTGATGCCCCTCGTAGTTTGTGAGGAATGAGGGGGCTGCGGCGTAGAATGGTTGCTTTTACACCCCTCGATATGATCCGATTGAATCTAACTCCATTCATCCTCACTGTTACACTGGCCTCCACTATCCTCGCTGAGCAAACCGGGACCGCTCGGCGAGTCTTCGTTGCCGACTCAGACACAAGGGTGCTCGCCATCGTGGGCGCGGATGGAAAGCCGGAGTGGGAGGTGAAGGTTGGAGCGATTCATGACGCCCATCTTTTACCGAACGGCAATGTTTTGCTCCAGCAAGGCTGGACGAAGGTGCAGGAGATCACGCCAAAGAATGAAGTGGTGTGGGAGTATGATGCGGGAAAGGCGAATGCGGGACAACGCGTGGAAGTGCATGCATTTCAGCGCCTCGATAGCGGACTCACGATGATCGCCGAGTCGGGGCCGTCGCGGATCATTGAAGTGGATAAGGACGGCACGGTGAAGCACGAGATGAAGCTCAAGGTGGCCAAATCCAATGCCCACAGCGACACACGGCTGGTGCGCAAGCTTGCGAGTGGCAACTACCTCGTCGCGCATGAGAAAGACGGCTTCGTCCGCGAGTATGAACCGACTGGAAAGGTCGTGTGGGAGTTCGAGGTGCCGATGTTTGGCAAGGAGAAGAAGGGCGGGCACGGACCCGAGGCCTTTGGTAACTCCGTGTTCAGCGCCACGCGTCTGGAGAACGGTAACACCCTCATCGGTGCGGGCAATGGCCACAGCATTCTCGAAGTAACACCCGCGAAAGAGATCATCTGGAAGATCGAGCAGAATGACCTGCCTGGAATCACACTTGCATGGGTCACCAGAGTCGCGCGACTGCCGAATGGCAACACCATCATCGGCAACTGCCACGGGGGACCGAACAATCCGCAGATCATCGAAGTCACACCGGATAAGAAGGTCGTGTGGACGTGGAAAGACTTCACCAAGTTCGGCAACTCGACCACGGTGGTCGAAGTCCTCGGTGACAAGAAGTAGGCACAAACCATGCGTGCTCGATTTGGCCTATTCGTCTGCGTCACGCTCACAGGCTCATGTCTTGATGCCGCAGAGCCTTCCGCGGCAGATGTCGAGTTCTTCGAAAAACGCATCCGTCCTGTGCTGGCGGAGCGGTGCTACGACTGCCACAGCGTGAGCGCGGACAAGGTCAAAGGCGGCCTTTTGCTCGACAGTCACGCGAGCATCCTGAAAGGCGGCGATACAGGTCCCGCCATCATTGCTGGGGATGCAGACGCCAGTTTGCTCATCCAAGCGGTGCGCTGGTCGGACAAAGACCTTGAGATGCCGCCGAAGAAGAAGCTCAGCGATGCCGAGATCGCTGACATGACGACTTGGGTGAAAATGGGCGCTCCCTGGCCAGCTGGCGATGCGCCACCCACTGCCCTGCGGCGCGAGTTTAAGATCACGGATAAAGATCGTGCCCACTGGGCCTTCCAGCCGCTGAGGAAGCCGACTCCACCTGCTGTCAAAGCAAGCGCACAAGTCGCGAATCCCATCGACGCCTTCATCATCGCGAACCTCGAAGCGAAAGGCCTCAATCCCAATCCAGCGGCTGACAAACGCGCTCTCGTTCGCCGCGTGCACTACGATCTCACCGGCCTGCCACCGACACCGCAATCAACAGAGGCATTCGTTGCCGACACTTCGCCGAAGGCTTGGGGAAACCTCATTGAACAGTTGCTGAAGTCTCCACGCTATGGCGAGCAGTGGGGGCGGCATTGGCTGGATCTCGTGCGCTTTGCGGAGACGAACAGTTACGAAACGGATCACGCGAAACCGAATGCCTGGCGCTATCGCGACTATGTCATCCGCGCCTTCAATGACGACAAGCCTTACGACCAGTTCATCCGCGAGCAGCTTGCAGGTGATGAGTTTGCCGAGGTCACGGCAGACAGCATCATTGCCACAGGCTATTACCGCCTCGGAATCTGGGATGCTGATCCGGCAGACAAGGAACTCGCGCGGTATGACATGCTCGATGACATCGTTGCTACCACCGGACAGGTGTTTTTAGGGCTCACCGTCGATTGTGCGCGCTGCCACGACCACAAAATCGACCCCATCGCCCAACGCGACTACTACTCGCTGCTGTCGTTCTTCCACAACGTGAACCATTACCGCAATGGCGGCCCTACAGATGAAGTCCCGCTGCCGAAAGTGGCTGGAGTCGTGGACGATGCGCAGACCAAACGCGAGACCAAGCAGAAGGAACTCGAGATCGAAGCGGGCGAGATCGAAGAGCACTTTCGACTACTCACGAAGCGCGAAAAGACACCGCCGAAGCAGATCCCAGGCATCATTCGCAAAGAGGGCGCGGAGTTGCTCGGCCCCAAGGTGTATGGTCGCTACATGAAGCTCAGAGCTGAGCTGCGGGACATCGAGAAAGCTGTTACGTCCGCTGGTGCCGCACTTGCAGTCACGGAAGCTGGCGCGAAAGCCCCCGAGACATTCATCCTCGAGCGCGGCAACACCTCCAGCCCCGGCGCATCAGTCACGCCGGCCTTCCTGCAAGTGCTCTCGCCGCCAACGCCAAACATCACGCCACCCCAGTCCGGCAAATCCACCGGACGCCGCACCGCATTGGCCAACTGGATCGCATCATCGCAAAACCAACTCACCGCGCGAGTGATTGTGAATCGCATCTGGCAGCATCACTTCGGACGCGGCCTCGTGCACTCCAGCAGCAACTTCGGCACGCAAGGCGATGCGCCCACGCACCCTGAGTTGCTCGATTGGCTCGCGTCCGAGTTCATCGCCAGTGGATGGAGCATCAAGGCCATGCATCGGCTCATTTTGACCTCCAACACGTATCGCATGTCATCACGCCCGAGTGCCGATGCTCTCAGCAAAGACCCGCGCAATGATCACCTCTCGCACTTCGACATGCGACGACTCACCGCGGAGGAGATTCGCGATTCCATCCTCGCTGTGTCAGGTGCGCTCAATGACCAAATGTTCGGCCCCGGCATCTACGTGGATATTCCGAAGGAAGTGCTCGCCGGTCAGTCGAGGCCCGGCAGCGGTTGGGGCAAATCAACGCCGCAGGAGCAATCGCGCCGCAGCATCTACATCCACGTGAAGCGCTCACTCATCACGCCGATACTCGCGTCCTTCGACGTTGCCGAGACAGATCACACCACACCAGTGCGCTTCACTTCCACGCAGCCCACGCAGGCTCTCGGCATGCTCAACAGTGCCTTCATCAATGAACAAGCGAGCGCCCTAGCCATCCGCGTGCAAAAAGAAGCCGGCAACGTTCCCGCGGCACAAATCCGCCTCGCACTTGAGCTTATCACATCACGGCCAGCCTCCGAGAGCGATGTCCAACGCGGCCTCAAGCTCATCACCACGCTGCGCGAACAAGAACACGCCTCACCCGAAGCCGCGCTCACCTCCTTTTGCCTGCTCGCGCTCAATTTGAACGAGTTCCTCTACCTTGACTGATCCCATGACACCGAACTTCTGCCAACGCACACGCCGCGAGTTCCTTTGGGAAACAGGCGCTGGATTCACCGGCCTCGCGATGACCGGGATGTTGTCCGCGGATCACTTCTTTGCCTCGCAAGCTCATGCCGCGAGTGATTTCGCGAATCCACTCGCCGCGAAGAAACCACCACTGCCCGCCAAGGCCAAGAGCGTCATCTTTCTCTTCATGTATGGCGGCCCCAGTCATGTGGACACCTTTGATTACAAGCCCAAGCTCTATCCGCTCGATGGCAAGACCATCGACGTGAAGACCTTCGGTCGTGGTGGCAAACGCAGCCAGAGTCGTGTGGTCGGGCCGAAGTGGCAGTTCAAACAATACGGCCAGTGTGGCAAGCATGTGAGCGATCTCTTTCCGCATCTCGCCACCTGCGTGGATGACATTGGTTTCATCCACTCGATGACCGCCGACTCGCCCATTCACGGCTCGGCGATGTTGCAGATGAACACGGGTAAAATTCTCTCCGGCAGCCCCTGTCTCGGCTCTTGGGTCAACTACGGCCTCGGCAGCGTGAGCGAGGATCTGCCAGGATTCGCAGTGATGCTCGATCCCACTGGCGGCCCGATCAGCGGAGCCAAAAACTGGTCCAGCGGCTACATGCCTGCGAGCTATGAAGGCACCGTGTTACGCAGCTCTGGCGATCCCATCCTTGATCTGCAACCGCCCGCGGGCATGACCGCTCCGATGCAGTGCCGCATCCTTGATTCGTTGCGAGAGTTCAACACCGAGCACGCATCGACCCGCGCTGATAACACCAACCTCGCTGCACGCATCGCCAGCTATGAACTCGCGGCCAAGATGCAAATGCACGCGCCCGAGGCCGTCGATTTGAGCAAAGAAACCGAAGCCACCAAAGAGCTCTACGGCATCAACCACGAGAAGACCGAGGAGTTCGGCCGCCGATGCCTGCTAGCGCGGCGCATGGTCGAACGCGGCGTGCGTTTCATCCAACTCTACTCCGGCGGCGCTCATAATGACAGCAACTGGGACGCGCACACCGACATCGAAAAGAATCACAACTACCACTGCGGCCGCACCGACAAGCCCATCGCGGGTTTGCTGAAGGATCTCAAGCAGCGCGGCCTGCTCGACAGCACGCTTATCATCTGGGGTGGCGAGTTTGGCCGCCAACCAACGGCTGAATACGCCAAAGGCACCGGTCGCGATCACAACGCCTACGGCTTCACCATGTGGATGGCCGGTGGCGGCGTGAAGGGCGGCGTCAGCATCGGACAAACCGACGAACTCGGCTCCGCTGCCGTGGAGGACAAATTTCACGTCAAACACCTCCATGCCACCGCCCTTCACCTCATGGGCCTAGATCCCGACAAGCTCACCTACTTCTACGGCGGCCTCGATCAAAAGCTCGTCGGCGTGGATGGTGCCAAGCCGATCAAAGGCCTCCTCTAACCATCCAATCTATCAGATCTAATAGGCTAGCGACGCAGAAGCTCCTTGGCGAACCGATTCTGCAACATTTGGCTACGTTTGAGCGGCCCTGACATGTCCACCATGGCAACCATGGAAATGCTCAGCATGGATCGCACCGTGACCTGGTCCACGACCAACACCATCCTCCACTAGGAGCGTGCTCAATTGACTGCGTTCACGATATTGTCAGGCAAGTATCCTTCTCCATGCTCTTCTTCGCCGCACGCGTGGTGCGGCATCCGGCGATGCAGAACCCGACGCTGGTGGTGCTGACGGACCGCAACGATCTCGACGACCAGCTTTTCGGCCAATTCCAACGCTGCGCGGACATCCTCGGCCAGACGCCCGTGCAGGCCGGCGGGCGCGAGCATTTGCGCGAGCTGCTGAACCGGGCCAGCGGCGGCGTGGTGTTCACCACCATTCACAAGTTCATGCCGGAAAAGGGTGAGGCGATGCCCGAGCTGAGCGCGCGGCAGAACATCGTCGTGATCGCGGATGAGGCGCACCGCAGCCAGTATGGATTCGGCGGCAAGGTGAATGAGAAGACCGGCGAGATGTCCTACGGCTTCGCCAGCAACCTGCGCGATGCCTTGCCGAATGCGTCGTTCATCGGCTTCACCGGCACGCCCATCGAAAAGACGGACGCGAACACGCGGGCGGTCTTCGGCGATTACATTTCCATCTACGACATCCAGCGCGCCGTCGCCGACAAGGCCACAGTGCCGATCTATTACGAGAGCCGCATTTCCAAACTCAGCCTGAACGCCGCCGAGCTGCCGAAGATCGACGCGGAGTTCGAAGAAATCACTGAAGGCGAGGAGCTGACGAAGAAGGAGAAGCTCAAGACGAAGTGGGCCGCGCTGGAGGCGCTGGTGGGCGACCCGAAACGCATCGCGCTGGTGGCCGCCGACCTGGTGGCGCATTTCGAGAAGCGCGTGGAGGCGATGGACGGCAAGGCGATGATTGTCTGCATGAGCCGCCGCATCTGCGTGGACCTCTACAATGCGCTGATTAAGCTGCGCCCCGAGTGGGAGGAGGAGACGCTGAAAGTCGTGATGACTGGCAGCGCCGAGGACGGACCCGAGTGGCAGAAGCACATCGGCAACAAGAAACAGCGGCGGGACTTGGCGAACCAGTTCAAGGACGCGAAGAATTCCTTCAAGATCGTGATCGTGCGCGACATGTGGCTGACCGGCTTTGACGCGCCCTGCCTGCACACGATGTATGCCGACAAGCCGATGCAAGGCCACGGCCTCATGCAGGCCATCGCCCGCGTGAACCGCGTCTTCCGCGACAAGCCCGGCGGCTTGGTGGTGGACTACCTCGGCCTCGCGGATCAGCTCAAGAAGGCGCTGGTCACTTACACCGAGAGCGGAGGGCAGGGGAACCCGACCTTCGACACCGCCCAAGCCATCGCCGTGATGCTGGAGAAACACGGCATCGCCTGCGACCTGATGCACGGCTTCAACTGGGACAAGTGGACCACCGGCAAACCCACCGAACGCCTCGCGCTCATCCCCGCCGGACAGGAGCACATTCTCGAACAGGAAGACGGCAAGAAACGTTGGGTGCAGGTGGTGGCGGAGCTTTCCCGCGCCTTCGCTCTTTGCGCCGCTAGCGATGCCGCCACGGAAATCCGCGACGACGTTTCATTTTTCCAAGCCCTACAAGCCGCGCTGAACAAGCAGAGCAGCACCAACCGCAAGACGCCCGAGCAGATCGACGCCGCCATCCGCCAGCTTGTAAGCAAGGCCATCACCACCGAAGGCCAGGTGATCGACGTCTTCACCGCCGCCGGATTGCCCCAGCCGGATATCAGCATCCTGAGCGACCAATTCCTCGCCGAAGTGCGCGGCCTCAAGCACAAGAACGTCGCCGCCGAGTTGCTGGAGAAACTGCTCAAGGACGAACTCAAAGTCCGCTCCAAGCGCAACCTCGTGCAGAGCCAGGTCTTTTCCGAGAAGCTCAAGAAGACGCTCAACGCCTACCACAACCGCGCCATCTCCACGATGCAGGTCATCGAAGAGCTGATCAAACTCGCCAAGGACCTCGACGCCGCCACCAAGCGCGGTGAGGACATGGGCCTGACCGACGACGAGATCGCGTTCTACGACGCGCTAGCTGCGAATGACAGCGCCAAGCAGGCAATGGGAGACGCGAAACTGAAAGTGATCGCTGCCGAATTGATCACCAAAGTGAAGAAGAGTGTCACCATCGACTGGACCCTCCGCGAAAGCGCCCGTGCGAAGATCAAGGTGATGGTGAAACGCATTCTGAACTTCCATGGCTACCCGCCGGACTTGCAGGAGGAGGCGGTGAAGACCGTGCTCGCGCAGGCGGAGCTGCTTTGTGCGGAGTGGGTGTGAGGATGCATGACAAATGCGTGACAAAAAGTTTCACTCCTGTGCATTCCCATGCTAAAGGTTTTCCTGCGTGCATGAACAAACATGCACACAATCAACACATTACGAACCACCACGAAAAGCGGAGGCTCATTCCAGACCAGGCGATTATCGAGAAGCTCCTGGAGCGAGGCGTCGATGTCGCACTTGCACTTGAGCAGCTCATCCCAGACCGGCACTCCACCTTCAGCATCGCGCATCACACCGACTGCACCGCCCACCCAATGGTTCACACCAAAGGGGTCATTGCGTTGCAGCAGGCGCGGATCACTGCGCTGATGCCAGCCAAACAGCCGTGCTCCGGCTCCACGCGCGTTGTAGGCCGAGTTGCTGAGCATTTGCAGCGTTTCCTCCACGGAGAGCTTTCGGCAGCGGAGCGACACCATGCAGACGCACGCACTGATGTCGTCATCGCGCATGATGATCGCGTCCTCCTTGAAGTGCTTGAGCAGCCAGTTGCGCAACGAGGAGATGCCCATCACGGAGTCCGGCACGGTGGCCTTCGTCAGGTGGATATGGGCATACTGCTCAAGCTCGCTTTCCGGCACGAGCAGCGTGGCGCTCGGGAACAGCTTGTGGCTGGTCATCGTTCGCGCCCGGCTGCGGCTCAGAATGACCAGGCGCAGGCTCAGGGGTTGGAGTTCCGGCCAGAGCGGCCCGTTTACAGAGATCGAGGAGGCGTTTTCCATAGAGGACACGGCCGATGCCGAGTTTTTTGGTGGTT
>NZ_JBILYB010000173.1:0-11636 GCF_044378005.1 Prosthecobacter sp. | reverse complement strand
CAAGATGCCCGTCAGCTACTCCGGCGATCTCGGTGAAACGTGGCAATGGGAAACGAGTGAGTTCCCCGTGGTGAGCAACACCCAGCGCCCCGCCATGCTGCGGCTCAAAGAAGGCCCCATCCTGCTCTGCTCTTTCACCGACCAAGCCCGCACACCGAAGAACGAACGCGCCGGACTCAGCTTCAAATCGACCGGCGGCGACTACACCGGCTACGGCCTCTTCACCGCCGTCAGCTACGACGAAGGCAAGACCTGGCCCGACCGCCGCCTCATCGCCCCCGAAGGCAAAACCACCGCCGATATCAACGGCTACCTCGCCGTCACCCAAACCCGCGACGGCCGCATCCAACTCATCACCAGCAAGGACCACTACGCCTTCAACCTCGCGTGGATCAAAGCGCTGCCACCCACGCCGAAGAAGTGAAAACGAAGTAGCGTTACAAAATTCAACCACGCCAGAAACAACCAACATGAAACGCACCTCCACCCTCATCGCCGCCATGCTGCTCGCGCCGTTGGCCCCGCTGCACGCCACCGACCGACCACATGTGCTGCCCACGGTGCGCACCTTCATGAACTTCGGCGGTGATGCGGCTTGGATGACGGACAAAATCGATCTCGGCTTTCGCCTTCAGGCGAAACAAGCTCGGCAAGGTCATCTGGCCATTCAATACGCGCTTGTTTGCACCATGCTGGAGCCATCCGAGAAGGCAGAAGCCTTGCGGAGGTGGTGCCAGGAGAAGGGCTTCGACTACGAGAGCTGCTTCATTCACTTCGCCGCAGACACGAAGGTGACGCTTCATGTTGGCGCGGAAGAGGCAAAGAACCCCAAAGAAAGCCGAACGGTCCCAGGCTGGGATGATCGCAACGACGCCGATCATGATAACCGCGTGAGCGATGCGGAGTTTGCCATGCGTGTGAACGCCAAAGCCAGCGCAAGGCAGCGCCATGAGGCTCGCGTGCCGATCTACTATTGGGGGCCGCCCGTGGATGATTTCGTGATGAATGTGGGCTTCGCTGGATACCAGCAGTTCATCGCGGAGCGACACGCAGTTGATGTGGCGAAGGACTGGGACGGCATCTTTTTCGACACCGTGCCCAGTGATGTCGCCGGACCGGGGCTGGCAGCCAATATCGTCGAGTATCCACGCCAGGGCATGGAGGCGGATCGCTGGACGCGTGATTTGCAGGCGTTGTTTGGCAAAGTGAAAGCAAAGCAGCTGCAGAAACTTTTCGTGGCGAACGGCTGGCAAGCAGAGCCGCTCGTCGTGGATGGATTCCAACTGGAGAACTGGCTCAACCTTGCCACACCCGCCCATGAGTGGCAGCGGCGCATTGATATAGCTCGCAAGCATGACCGCATGGGTCACGTGCAACTGCTGCAATACAACCCGGTGCATAATGCGCAGCTCGTGTCCTTCGGAGCGAAGCTGCCCGGCGTGAGCCGCGAGCGCGATCAACTCTACGGCCTCGCCTCGTATCTCATGGCACACGGCGGCGGCACCTACTTTGGCTTTGGCCTGCATCCTTACACTCGCGTGACAGAGTTGTGGTTCGACGCCATTCGCGTGAACCTCGGCGAGGCGAAAGGCGAATACCACCCGTGGCCATCCGACGCCCCTGCGTCTCAATCCGACCCGAATCTCCTGCGCAACGGATCGCTCGACTCACTCGCCGATTGGCGCATCGCGGAAGGCATCGCTCCCGACACCACGGAGAAGCAAGAAGGCACGGCCAGCGTGCGCCTGGAAAGCACCGATCCCAAGGCCATTCGTATCCACAGCCAGAACGCCACCCTCAAGCCGCACACCGCCTACACTCTGAGCGCCTGGATCAAAACAAAGGCCGTGCGCGGTGGCATCGGCGCACAAGTTTATCCCTACGACTTCGCCCAGGCTGGCACCTCACCTGTGGCCATGCTCAGTGTCACCGGCACCACGGATTGGACCCGGCACGAAATGGCCTTCACCACCGCAGACGATGCCGAAGGCCGCATCAGCTTCCGCATCAGCGAGGCGCTCGGCACCGCGTGGATCGACGACGTGCGCCTGACAGAGGGTGCCCCGGTGCCATCGCCACGTGTCTTTGCCCGCGAGTTCAGCAAGGGACTTGTCATCGTCCGCCCGCCGGACGGCGAGGATTTCGATAGCGGGGCGCTGTCGCTTCAGCTCGCCAAGCCTCTGAAGCCGCTCCGTTCCGACGGCACCCGTGAGGCATCCGTTACGGCGGTCTCCCTTCGAAAGGGCGAGGCGGCCATCCTGTTGAACCCATGACCGCGCCGTCTCCATCGCACGATCTCAAGTAGCCCCTTCATCGAGAAATGAAACCCATTCTCATCTTCCTGCTCTTACCAATCGCCGCTTTCGCCCAAGCCAAACCCGAAGCTGCCAACGCCACCAAGGCGGCTAAACGCGCCTGGGAATCTGCGCCTGCCGAAAAGAAGGCGCAGTGGCAGCAGCAGCGCGAGGCATTGACCCACATCGACCTCTCCGAGGACACGCAGCGGCAGATCGTCATCGCTCGCGGATCGCCAAGGCCTGACGAGTATCACGCGCATCCCACCACGGTGATGCTGGCGGACAACAAGACGATGTTTTGCGTCTGGAACCTCGGCCATGGCGGACACGCGGGGCCGATGTCTCGCAGCGATGATGGCGGATTGACGTGGAAGCGTATCGACGACGCACTGCCGCCGAACTACATTAACTTCAAGAACTGCCCCAGCATCTATCGAATCACCGACCACCATGGCAAGGAGCGCTTGTGGGTCTTCGCCGCGCGCACCTTGACCAACAAAGAGAACCCCAAACTCATCGAAGGCCGTCACGAAGGTTTCATGCCGCGCATCGTCAGCGAGGACGATGGCAAGACCTGGCGCGAGCTTCCGCCCATCGGCGGACGCATTGCCAAGGACGATGCCTTTCGCAACATCATGACCTTCTCCAGCATCGTGCGGCTGAAGGATGGTTCTTATCTCGGCATGTTCCATCGCGGTGGCAGCATCGGCGAAGGCGGCACGCTGCAAGTGCTGCAATCCATCACGCGCGACGGCGGCTTCACTTGGTCGGAGCCTGAGATGGCCAGTGATGGCACAAAGCTCGACGGCAAGCACCCCTGCGAGCCCTATGTCTTCCGCTCGCCCGATGGCGACGAACTCTGCTGCCTCATGCGCGAAAACCGCCGCAGCGGCACCAGCCTCGTCATGTTCAGCCGGGACGAAGGCCAAACGTGGTCTCAAGCCGTGGACGCGCCCTGGGGCCTCACCGGCGACCGCCACCACGGCATCACGTTGCCCGATGGCCGCATAGTCATCGTCTTCCGCAATGCCACACCGCAATCGAAGGACAAAGCCGGCTTCATCGCCTGGGTCGGCACCTACGAAGACATCAAGCAAGGCAAGCCCGGCCAGTATCGCGTGAGCCTGCTGAAGACTTTCAAAGACGGCTTCTACCCCGGCATCCATTTGCTCCCCGACGGCACCATCGTCGCCACGACGTATGCGAACTATCGCAAAGAAGACATCGGCTGCTCCATCGTCAGCATCCGCTTCAAGATGAGCGAGGTGGAGGCACTGGCGGCCAAGACAACTTCAGTAGCCAAACCATGAAATCCCCGCTCACCCTCCTCACCGCCCTGCTGCTCGTGCCCATCGCGATGCTGCAAGCAGCCCAACCATTTCCAACCCCCGCCACACTGTGGAAGGACTACGACCCCAATCAGGGCGACTTCAAAGAGGAGGTCGTGAAGGTGGAAACGAAAGACGGCATCTTCAACCGGGACGCTTACATAAGCGCGTATGTGCTCGATGAGGAGATCCGGGTTTATTGCCGTTACGGGGTGAAGACGGGTGCGGTGAAGGCTCCGGGCCTGCTGGTGGTGCATGGCTGGATGGGGGCGCCGGAGCCGGACAAGAAGTATGTCGAGGATGGCTGGGTGGTGATGGCGCATGACTATTGCGGGAAGACGGGAAGCCGGCCTCACTTCACGAAGTATCCGGAGAAGCTGCGGCACGGAAACATGGATCGCACGGTGGCAGGACCGGCGCGGGCGAAGGACTTGGATGGAAACGAAATCACCGATCCGAAGCAGACCTCCGACTATGTGTGGTATGCCATCCAGCGGCGGGTGCTGAGCTATCTCGAGCAGCAGAAGGAAGTGGATCGCACACGGCTCGGAGCGACGGGTTACTCGTATGGCGGCACGTTGATGTGGAATCTCGCCACCGATCCGCGGGTGAAGGCCGTCGCGGCCTACTTCGGCATCGGCTACAACGACTACTATCGCGACAAGCATGTCTGGCTTTACAACGTGCCTTACGTCGAGCCACCGAAGTCGCCGGGCGAGGAGATCATCCTCGCTTCCATCGCGCCTGAAGCCCATGTGCCCTTCATCACGGCGGCGACCTTGTTTTTGAATGGCTCAAACGATCATCATGGCGGGCATGAACGCGGGCTGGAGAGCTTCAAGAAGTTCCCGAAGAACGCGCCGTGGTCGTTTGCGATCCAGGCTCGCGGACATCACGACACCGAGAAGATCGGGCACAACACGAAGTTCTGGTTGGAGAAGCATGTGCTCGGAAAAGACGTGACTTGGCCGGAGCATCCGAAGTCGGAGATCCGTCTGGATGCCAACGGCGTGCCGGAACTCGTCATCACGCCGGCGTCACCCGACGCCGTGCGCAAGGTGGAGATGTTTTATGCGCTCAAGAACCCATGCAGCTACGCCCGTTCCTGGCGCGACACTCCCGGCGTGCGTCAGGGACAGCAGTGGGTGGCGAAGATGCCGGTGCTCAACGTGGACGACTATGTCTTTGGCTACGCCAACATCACCTACGACACCACGATCGTCCGCTCGACCGACTTCAACGCGGCCATCCCAGCCAAGCTCGGCAAGGCCGTGGCCACCGACAAGCCATCGAGCGACCTCTCCGACAGCGGTTACAGCGCCTGGAGCCACATCGCCGAACTCGAAGGCCCGCAAGGCATCAAGGGATTTCGTCCCACGAACAACGGTCGCGGCTCCGGCACCGAGCAACTGCACGATCCCAAATGGCAAGCTCCGGCCAACTCGCGACTGAGCTTCAAGTTCTACTGCACTGAGCCGCAAACTGTGATCCTCACCGCCGCCGATTACAACTCGGTCGAGCTGGAGATCACTGCCTCCGACCAATGGCAGGAGATGACCATCGCCCCCGAGCGTCTCATCAACCGCTTCAGCCAGAAGCCGATGTCGAATTGGTCCAGCGTGGGCAAAATCCAGTTCCTCCCCAAACAAGGCTCCGACCTCACCAAGGTGATCTTTGCCGATTTCAAATGGGTGCCGTAAACTCCACCACATCGACATGACCACCTTCCGCATCGGACTCTGCCTCACACTCTGCGCTTTGTCCTCGCTTCGTGCGACGGACATCTCGTTCACCCTTGCCAAACCAGGCCAAGTCTCCGCTGCGATCTATGACAACGAAGGCCGTCTGTTGCGCTCGCTCGCGCATGGTCGTGCGATGGAAGCAGGCGAGCAACGTCTCGCGTGGGATGGACTCGATGCGAATGGTCGCGCGATGCCAGCGGGTGATTACGAGTGGCGTGTGCTGCGCAATGACGGGCTGCAAGCCGAGTATCTCGTGAGCATCGGTGCCAATCCCGGTTGGGCAGCACATGGCATGTGGGTGGGGAGTCATGGGCCGGTGTCGGCGGTGGCACTGGATGCGGCGCAGGACCGGCTCTACGTCGGTGCGCTCTCGGGTGAAAACTGTCCGGTGTTTCAATGCACGTCGCTCGACGGCAAGACGCTGCACTGGCAGAGCGAGCAGTTGAGTTCATTCAAAGGCGCTTCACGGCTCGCGGTGAGCAAGGGCGTTCTTTATCTGCTGCAAACCGATGCCTGGCTGTATGCGCTCGACCCGAAGGCACCGAGCAAGGAGTTGGCGAAGAAGTGGGATGTCGTGCATCCGAACGATGTGCGCGACAGCACTAAGCTGGCCTTTCTGCCGCCGGGTCATGAGCCGGGCGGGCTGGCAGTGCATGAGAAGTTTATCGCGATCAGTCATCCGGCGAATGATGCGATTCGTTGGCATGATCCTGAGTCGTTGACGTTGTTGCGCGAACAAAAACTGCCGGGCGTGCGTGGCATCGCGGTGCTCGGTGATGGCACGCTCATTGCCGCTGCGGGTGCGCAGGTGTGGCGCATCGCTTTCCCTGATGGCAAGCCCGAGCCGATGCTGAAGGACGACTCGCTCACTTCGGCGGCGAACGTAGCAGTGGATGAAGCGCGCGATGAACTCTGGATTGCCGAGGCGAAGACCGCGCACACGATTCGTCGCTTCAAGCTCTCGATCGGCGCGCGCACCTTGCAGCTTGGCAGCAAGGACGGGCGGCCCTTTGGCAAGTTCGATCCGCTGCATTGGCGCGATGTGTCGGACATCGTGTGCGATGGCAAAGGCGGCCTCATCACCGTGGAGGCCACGCCGCGGCGTGTGGCGCATTTGGCCATCGAGAACGATCAGCCGCGTCTCATCAACCAATGGTTCGGCGGTCAGCAATGGGGCAACATGGCGGCGATTGATCCTGATGATCCGAGCATCGCGTATGTGAACGCGAGCAGCTACCATCGCGCACGAGTCCGCATGGACTTCACCAAGCGCACGTGGACTCTCGACACGCTCTACGACAGCCCGTCGTGGCTTACTCGGAAGGAAGGCAAGACGCTTCACGACGGTCCCTTCCCATCGATCACGCATCACGATGCACAGTGGCAGGTGATGCATCGCGCAGGGCAGACGTATCTCGTGAGTCTCGGTGGCAATGCCATGAGCCACGCTCCGGCCGTGGTGCGCGTGGATGAGCAGCACGATCGGTTTGTGCCTGTCGCCTGTGCAGGCGTCGTGCGGATGAGCGCAGAAGGTAAGTGGCCTGCGTGGTTCGAGCACTTGCCTCGACCAAGCACGAAGCATCGCGGACGCGCGCCTGTGGAGTTCTTTGGCTATAGCTGGAGCGATGTGAACGGTGATGGCGAAATGCAAGACAGCGAGTTCCGCGTGACCACCGCGCCAGCTATTCCCGGCCTCGGTCACGGCAGCATGGATGCGCAGTGGAACGTCACGCTGCCAAGCAGCACACCAGCGGGCAACGAGGATCAGCCCATTGGTTTGATCCTCAAAAACCTCTCCGATGCCAACGCAACGCCGCAGTGGGATTGGACCGTCGTGGAGCCGACGCGCGAGAAATTGCCCACCGACATCGCGCGGCTGAGCACGATCTCCGTCGCAGCGTTGCATCGCGATGACAGCGGCGCACTCACCGCACTCATCCGCGCCAATCATCATCCAAACGATGATCGACAAGGCAACGCCTGGCCCGGCAACACTGTCGGCACCGCGCGCATCCTGCGCTACGATGCACAGGGCAAGCCGCTCTTCGTCGCAGGCAAACACGGCAGCGTGAACGACATCGCCCCAGGCGAGTTTCAGTATCCCAAACGCATCATGGCCGTGGCCAAAGGTTGCGTCATCATCCAGGATCGCGCGGTGCGCATCGGCCAAGCATGGACCACCGATGGCCTTTACGCCGGCAGCTTCCTGGATCGCCACGCCGACGACGGCCTGCCGGTGGACCAAGTGTATCGCGCGGCCCTCGCGTCGCACGGAGTCGAGAACTTCTTGTTTGATCAGATCGGCGGCAGCGTCGTCACCGCATCGAACGGCGACATGTTTTGGAATCCCGTGGGCCGCAACTCATCGCCCATCTATCGCATCCACGGCTGGGACAACTGGGAGCGTCAGAGTGGTCGCGTGAAGCTCGCCGACAAAGCCCAAGCCGCGAGCCAAACCGGCAGCGGCCTGCGCGGCAGTTACTTCACCAACACCGAGTGGCAAGGCCCCGCCGCCCACACGCGCACCGATGCGCAACTCTGGTTTGGCAATCGCCAGCTCTCCTTTGCCCAAGACCAAAGCGGTCGCCCTTGGCTAGACGCTGCCAACGCGCCAGCGTTTGATTTGAAGAACTTTTCCGCCCGCTGGGAAGGTCGACTCGAGCCCTTGCTGAGCGAGGACTACCAACTCATCATCGAGCACGACGCAGGCAGCACCGTGCGCCTCTGGCTCGATGACAAGCTCATCTTGGAAAGCCAAGCGCTTGAGCCGAAGGCGAATCGCCGCGCTCCCACCAAAGCGCCGGTGAAAGTGCCGCCCGCAAGACAACGCCGCGGCAAGCAACCACCTCAGCCCGATCTCCCGCAAGCCAAGACGCTCCGCCTCATTTCCAAGCCCATCCCGATGTCCGCTGGTAAGTCGCTCGCGATACGCATCGACTACGCCAGCCCGAACAACCCCGAACCGCAGATGCCGCAACTGCATCTGAACTGGGAGAGCTTTACTCAGGAGCGTCAGCATGTGCCGACCACGGCGTTGACTGCGGATTGAGCGCCCAGCTGCTGGATCAAATCGATCCCTCTCGCGAGTCGCGATGCCCTGAGACGGCAATGGCTGTGGCCAATGGGCTGATTCCAATCGCGGCGTTCGGATTGAACGCGACTTGGAATATGGCCATCTTCGCCGAGACGTTTCGCAACCAAGCCAACACCAGAAAGCTCCATCCATGAAAGCCCTCCTCGCCGCTCTTTTCCTTGCCCCGCTCGTTACCCTGAATGCCGAGGACTCCAACATTGCATGGATCGTTCAATGGAATGGTAGCTCATTGCCAACCGGTCCGTGGGCAGCCATCGGCAAACCCAACGCCAAGCTCGAAGACGGCACGCTGCATTTGAGTGATGACGCAAAAGACGACTTGGGCGCCTTTGAAGCCGAGTGGACGGGCGATCTCGATGCCAAGGAGATCATCGTCGAAGCGCGTGTGAAGCTGGTGAGCATGATCGGGCATCGGGATTCGCCGACGGCGACATGGCCGCAGCGGGATGGGGCGCCGATTTGCGTGGAGGTTTGCGATGGTAAGCATGTCGAAGGCATCTTGCTCACGCCAGCGCAGGACAAGCATCCCGAGGCCGCGAAAGGGTATGTGCGGACGCTGACGGATCGTTTTGCTCAGGCGGACACGCGGGATGCCTTTCACACGTATCGGCTCATCATTCGCGGTGAGGACATGGCGGTCGAAAGGGATGGCAAACGCATCATCGAAGGGCGCGATGCCTTCTGGCGACCCGCGACATCGCCGCGCAAGTTCATCCGTTTTGGCTCCACCTCGAAGCCGTTCACGGGCGAGGCGCAGTGGGAGTTTGTGCGGCTCGGTTTGCGGCCTGCGGCGAGCGCGGCGGCGGAAAAGTCGCCGCTGAAGATCACCGTCAGCGAGCCGTGGCCGCTCAACGTCGACAAGAAGAATACCGAATCGCGCCCCTACCTCTACGACATGGGCCAGGGCCTGCTTTTGACCAGCAATCCGCAAGGCAGCGATGCCTTGCTGGAGCCCTACATCGTTCGCCGCAGCACCGACGCTGGCAAAACGTGGCAGGCTGTGCCCGGCACCGAGCAAAACAGCGATTCGCCGCAGGAGCTCGTGCGCCTCGCTGATGGGCGCATCCTCGGGCCGTCGCGCTGGACACGTTTGCAGCCGGATGGCACGCTGACGGGCAAAACCTCGCTCCTCGATGCCAAGGCGGAGACCCTCACCATGCACGACAGCACCATCTCGATGCCTGCGGAGTTCAAGCCGTCAAAAAATGGCGAGGTGCTTCTCTTTGAGCGCCACATCTGGGCTGAGAAGGATGGCAGCATCACCGCCGTCGCCTGGAGCCGCCGAGCCACGCTGAAACTGGCCAACGGCCGCGGCTTTCCGGAGCGCCACACGCATCTCCTGCACAGCGCCGATCTGGGCAAAACGTGGACGCACCTCGCGCACATCGGACTCGGTGGCGAGCCCGCCGTCGTGCGGCTCAGCGACAGCGAATGGCTCGCCGTCACGCGGCCCGATGCGCACATGTCGAACCTCCTCCAGCATCGCTCTCTCAATGGCGGCAAGACGTGGAAGTTCGAGCGCACGCTGGAAGAAGGCAGCGTCATGCCCGACCTCGTGCTCATGAGCAATGGCGTGCTCGCGTGCAGCTATGGCCGCCCTGTTTCCAATCTCATGTTCAGCCTCGATGGCGGCCGCACCTGGCGCGATCACCGCGTCATCTCCGACCGCGCCAATTTCAACTACACCGCCATCCGCGAGATCAGCCCCGGTCGCCTGCTCTACATGCACGACGGCCAGATCCCCGGCACCCTGGCTCGGATCAACTCGCTCTACATCGACGTGGAGAAGACGAAGCCTTGAACGCAACATGCCACTCCAAACATGAAACTCGAACTCACCCTCATCGCCCTCCTTTTCGCTCCCCTGACGACGCTTATCGCCGCCGATGCTCCGCCTAAGGAACAAAAACCCGCCCCCGAGTTCCGGAAATACGAACTGCCCGTCGAGCCCGACGAAAACGTCGCGTATGGCCCGCATCGCATGCAGGTGATTTACTTCTGGCGGGCAAAGTCGGACCAGCCCACGCCGCTGCTCGTTTACATCCACGGCGGTGGCTGGCAGGGCGGCGACCGGTCTGTGGCTCGAAGCATGATCCTGCCCGCGCTGGAGGCTGGCATCTCAGTGGCGTCCGTGGAATACCGCACCATCAAAGACTCCACCGCCGATGGGCTCGTGCCGCCCGTGAAGGGACCGATGCTCGACTGCGCCCGCGCTCTCCAGTTCTGCCGCAGCAAGGCGAAGGAGTGGAACCTCGACAAAACCAAGGTCGCCCTCGCCGGTGGCTCCGCCGGTGCCTGCACGAGCCTCTGGCTGGCCTTTCACGATGATCTGGCCGATCCCACGAGCGCCGACCCCGTCGCCCGCGAATCCACCCGCGTGCTTTGCGCCGCGGTGTCCGGTGCCCAGACCACGCTCGATCCTCACCAGATGCGCGAGTGGACGCCGAACAGCAAATACGGCTCCCACGCCTTCGGCATCGTGTGGGATGCGAAGAAGAAAATCGGCTCCTTCCAGATGTTCTACGACGCCCGCGAGCGCCTCATGCCCTGGATCAAAGAATACTCGCCCTACGAACTCGTCACCCGCGGCGATCCGCCCGTGGGCCTCTACTACAGCGCCCCGCCCAACCTCGGTCACGACGAAAAAGACCCCACCCACACCGCGAACTTCGGCGTGAAGCTCAAAGAACACTGCGATGCTCATCAAGTCCCCTGCGACCTCGTCTATCCCGGTGCCCCGAATGTGAAGCACGCCACCGAAAGCGACTACATCAAAGCCTACCTGCGGCCTGAGTTGAAGTGACGCTCGCCACACCACCAATGGCTCGGCGGTGATGGCGAAGCAGGTCGCGGAACACATCTGTGCGGATTTCGTGCAGGCCAAATCGTGATTGGCTACATTCAGGTCGAAGGCCGTGAACGAGAGGACAAAGAACCACCTCGGGCGACGTTTGCCTCACCCGTGTTTTCATCCTCCAACACTCGCCTCATGCGCCAGTTTGCTGCTTTTCTTTGTTTCTTTGCCATCGCGTTGCCTGCCATCGCTCAAATTGCGACGACGGATGTGGACGAGCCGGAGGACATGATCCTCGGTTTCCGGGGCAAGTCGAAGTATCAGATCATCGTGCCGGATGTGGCGGCGAATCCCACGGCGGAGTCGTCGGTGACGAGGGCG
>NZ_JBILYB010000312.1:0-2972 GCF_044378005.1 Prosthecobacter sp. | reverse complement strand
GCTGGGCGTGGAGTTTGCCAGCTTCGGGCTCAGCGAAGCCAGATCCACCACGCACCCATCGGGCAGCACTGTGCCTGCGGTTTCCAGTGTCACATGCTTCCCCTGCTCCCGCAGTGTAGCGATGAATTCGCGGATGCCTTTGGCGATCATGGGTTCGCCGCCTGTGACCACAATGTAGCGCGTGGGATGCCTCGCGATCTCGGTCAAAATCTCCTCGGGTGACATCTCCGGTCCCTCCGGCTGCCAAGAGGCATACGGCGTGTCGCACCAGGAGCAGCGGAGATTGCATCCCGACGTACGCACAAAGACCGACGGCACTCCCGTGAGCACGCCTTCGCCCTGGATGGAATAAAAGATCTCGGAGATACGCATGAACGACACTGCCGCGCCTGAAGCCACACGCAAGAGGTGCGGTGGCAGGAGCGGCAACGGCTTTGTCGGCGGATTGTAAAATCACCGACCTCATCGCAAATCGAGATTCCCATCCGGCTGCTTGGCTTGATAGCTTCGGCACGCTATGAAAACGACTCCGCTCTATGCCGCTCTGCTGGCTGTTGTGCTCCTTCACTCCGCCGCTCATGCTCAGTGGCCGAAGATGCTCGAAGACTGGAAAGCCTGGGCCACCTGGGATGAAACGAAGAACGAGGGCAAGCCGACGCCGTTCAACAATCCGGCGCAGTTGCTGCCGCTGTGGTATTCGCCGGTCGAGATCCAGGCGCAGGCGGCGGGTGGGAGCTTTGCCTTCACGGTCGATGCTCGCGGGCATGAATGGGCGGCCCTTCCTGGCGATGCGCAGTGCTGGCCGCAGGGAGTGACGCTGGATGATCAATCGGCGACGGTGGTGAGTCGCGATGGCGTGCCTTGTGTGGAGTTCACAGCGGATCGCAAGGCGGTGGTGAAGGGCAGTTTCCGGTGGAGCGAGATGCCGCAGTCCGTGCATCTGCCGATGCAGATCGGCGTGCTGAATCTCCAGCTCAACGGCCAGCCCGTGGAGTCGCCCGTGTGGGATGCGGAGGGCCGACTCTGGCTGCAACGCACGGGCACGGAGCCTGCGGACAAGGATTTTATTTCCGTGCAGGTGCATCGGCTCATCAGCGATGGCTCGCCGCAGTGGCTGCACACGCAGGTGGAGCTGAGTGTGGCGGGAAAGAGTCGCGAGGAGGCGCTCGGACATGTCTTGCCAGAAGGCTGGCGGCTTTCCTCCGTGGAAGCTCCGGTGCCCTGCGCGGTGGATGATGCGGGTCGGCTGAAGGTGCAGGTGCGTGCGGGCAAGTGGGTGCTCAAGATCGCAGCCTTCCGCACGAGCCCTGCAAAGACGGTGAGCTATGCGAAGGATGCCAAGCCGCTCGTGGCCGAGGAGTTGGTGGGTCTCCAGCACGAGCCTTCTTTCCGTCTCGTGGAGATCAGCGGCATCCCGGCGGTGGATGTGGCGCAGACGACTTTCCCAGAGCCATGGCGGCAGTATCCGGTGCATCAGTGGGCCACCGGGCAGCCGTTTCAGATTGAGGAAAAGATGCGAGGCATGGGTGTGCGGAAGCCGCAGGGCATCACCATTCGGCGCAGCTTCTGGCTGGATGAAGACGGCAAGAACATGACCTACCAGGACGACCTCAGTGGGCAGGGGCAGCAGACCTGGCGACTCGATGCCGCCGCAGGTCACAAGCTCGGCGCGGTGAAGATCGGCGGAACCGGACAGCTCATCACGAAGAGCCCAACCAACGGTGCCGAAGGCGTGGAGATCCGAGATCGGAACCTGAGCCTGCAAGCCGTGGGCCGTCTGGAACGCAGCGCCCGCATCGCCGCCACGGGTTGGCAGCACGATGCGGAGACGCTCAATGCCGAGCTGAATCTGCCGCCCGGCTGGCGAATGCTGGCCGTCTTTGGCGCGGACTACAGCCAAGGCGACTGGCTGACCTCGTGGTCGCTCTTTGATGTCTTCCTGCTGCTCATCGTGACGCTGGCCGTGTGGAAAGCCTGGGGCTGGAAAACCGCCGCCGTGGGTTTGCTCGGCATCCTCATCACTTACCACGAACTGAATGCACCACGCCTGACCTGGATGATCCTCATTGTCGTGCTCGCCGCCGCCCGCTGGGTGCCTGCGAGGACGCTGCCCCGGCTGGTGAACGGCATCAAACTCGCCGCGCTACTGCTCTTTGCCCTGAATGCCGCGCCCTTCATCATTCAGCAGATCCAGCAGTCGTTGTATCCGCAGTTGGAACCGTATCGGACGACGTGGCAGGAGGAACGCGAGGCGGGAGATGTGGATGGTTTTGCGGGAGGTGTTCAGGTAGCTGCTACAGCAGCACCGGCTGCTCCTGCACCTGTGATGGCTGAGACCCGATTCGAAAACAACGTGCTCAATGGTGTGTTGCGGAAATCCGCCAGCTATGAAGGCAAGGCTTCCAATACAAACCTCTTCTACGACACCAAAGCCAAGATCCAAACCGGTCCGGCAGTGCCGCAGTGGAAGTGGCGGGAAGTCAGCTTCGGCTGGCGCGGTCCGGTGGCGGCTGATGAAAAGATCTCGCTGTGGCTGATCCCGAGTGGCGTGGAGCGTCTCATTGGCCTCTCGCGTGTCGGATTGATCCTGCTTCTGGTTTGGCTGCTGCTCGGACGTGGGCGTGATTTTCCGATGCTTCCGAAGATGCCGTTGGGTGGAGGCGGCGGGAATTCCCCTCACCCCAACCCTCTCCCCGAAAAGGATTCCCCGCTGCAAACGAGCCGCACTCTCGGGGAGAGGGGGCCAGAAGCCGCACATGTGACTGAGAAGCTTCCCGTGCAGCCCAAGCCTGAAGGGCTTGTGGATCATAGCGAAGGGTTGCCGAGCCTTGGCGAGGCTACCCTGGAATCCTGTGGGTCATGCCCCACGCCTGGCGGAACCCTGAAAGGGTTCCGCACCGGCTTCGCGCGCTGGACGACCTTCATCACAAGCAGGTGCGGAACCGCGTTGCGGTTCCCCTCTGAAAACGCAC
>NZ_JBILYB010000172.1:0-11651 GCF_044378005.1 Prosthecobacter sp. | reverse complement strand
GCCCCCGCCGTGTAGGGGCCAATGCCGGGCAGGCTTTGGATGACTTCTGGATCACGGGGAAACTCACCACCATGCTCGCTAACGATGACTTGCGCGAGGCGCTGAAGATTGCGCGCACGACGATAGTAACCCAACCCCTGCCAGGCGCTCAAAACCTCACTTTCCGAAGCTCCCGCCAGCGTGACGAAATCTGGGAAACGCTCCATCCAGCGTGCATAAAATCCACGCTCCAGGACGGTCGCGATCTGCGTCTGCTGGAGCATGATCTCCGACACCAGAACCGCATAGGGATCATGTGTCCGCCGCCACGGGTAAACCCGCCCGTTCGCACGGAACCACTGAACGAGTGCGCGGGCGAGATCAGCCACGAGAGAGAGATTGCTTGGACTACCTTGCCGACACGGACTTCGGCTCGTTGCCCTTCAGCAGCTTCTCCAGGTTCTCGTCAGGAGTGACGCCCTTTTTTAGTGCCTGCTCATACTCACTGCGCGCCTTGTCCCACTGTGGCGGGTCCCAGGTGGCATAGAGCACAGCGAGATTGAAGTGGGCCTCCCCGTACGAGGGATCAATGGCGAGAGCTGTCTTGAACTCACGTTCGGCGCGCTCGATGAAGTTCAGCTTGGTGGAGATGATGCCGAGGTAGTGACGACCACGGGCATTCTTCGGATTGATTGTGAGGCTCTTTTCAAAGGAGGACATCGCATCGTTCCAGCGGTCCTGTTTAAAGTAAGTAACGCCGAGATGGAAGGCGGCGGTTTCGTTGTTAGGCTCATAGACGAGACACTTTTTCAGCGCAGCTTCGGCCTCAGCATACTTCTGCTCCCGCTCACGCGAGTAACCCAGACCGACCAGCGCACTGGTGTTCTTCGGATCGGCGCGCAGAGCGTCTTCGAAGAGACTCGCCGCCTCAGGGAAGCGTTTGGCACCAAAGGCGTCGTTGGCTTTGCCAAGGATGGCGTCCACAGGATTGGGTTCACTCGATTTCACGGTCGCATCCCCAGGCTTGGAGACACGTGCGATGAGCGTTCCTTGGATGCCATCAGAGCCGAGCAATTCGCGCACGGAAGGATCAGTGAAGAGCTTCTCCTCATCCGGAGTCAGTGAGAGTCGGCTCTGCTTCAGATCTTCGACCTGCTCCAGCAGCTTGGTCGAAACGCCTTCCATCTTCTTGAGTTCGGCAATGACGAGATCTTTCGCCTGCTGCTGGCGGTACTGACTGCGGAGCTGGCGCATGATGATCTCGCGCAGAAGCGTGTTTTCCTTGGCCAGTTCGGGGCTCATGCCGGGCTGGGTTTCCTGAGATTTCTTGAGTTGCAGTGTCAGATCAGCGACCTGGCTCTGATATGCGGCACTCTGCTGCCGCAGCGTCGTGATCTCTCCCTGAAGAGTCGTGAGCTGCGTGCGCAGGCTGGCGATCTCCTGATCTTTGCGGGTGGCATCGGACTTCAGAGTCACGATCTGCTGCTGGGCTGTTTCGAGTTCTTTTTTTAGTCGCTCATTCTCCGCGAGCAGCTTCTTCATCTCCGCCGAACTGGCCGCAGGCGTCTTCTTGGACATGCCATCGATCTGAGTTTTGTATCCGAGCACCTGGGCACTCAGAGAATCGCGCTCCTTCGTGATCGTTTCAGCCTTCTTCTCCGTCTCGCTGAGTGTCATGGCCTTGGCATCACGCTCCTTGATGGCGGCATCTCGCTCGGCCAGGATCTTGTTTCTTTCGGCCTCCACCGTAGCGATGCGCTCGGAGGCATCCGCGAGTTTGACGGAGGCTTCTTTGGCAGCGTTTTCAGCCGCAGCGAGTCGCTGCACGGCCTTCTTGTATTCCACCTCGATGCTGATCTTCTCCTTCGTTAAAGAATCAAGCTGCTGCTGCGTGGCGCGGCCTGCAGCCACTTCGATCTGCATCGCGGCGATGGCTTCATTCTTCGAGGACATCTGCCCTTCGAGGGCCTTCTGCTTCTCACGCGTGGTCGTGATCTCACTGGAGGCCCATTGATACCACTGCTGCCATTTGGAGAGATCTCCCTGCATCTGACCATTTTGTTGTTCGATTGCCGTCATGCGCTGACGGTAGGCGGCCTCCCACTGGGCCAGCGTCTCTGCCAGACTGGGAAATCCACCGGGCGTGCTGCCGGTGGCGACGGGCGCAGGCATCGTCACATTGCCGGGAGCAGGCACAGGAGTTCCCGTTCCGAGTCCAAACACCGTCGGCGCAGCGGCAGGGGCAGGCACCCCACTGCCGACTGCGGGAGCTGGAGCAGCCGCTGGCTGGCTGAGCTTGGCCTGCACACGCGTGATGGATTGATCCGTGAGCGAGCGGCGATTGCTCAGCATACCAGGCTGCCATTCTGGATGCGTCTGTGCCACGGCATCAAAGGCCTGCTTCATCTGCTGGTAGAGCGCGAGAGCACCTTGGAGATTGCCCTCCTGCTCCAGCTTTTCAGCATCGTTCTTCAGCACATAGCCGCTGAAAAATTTATCGGCGGCTTCGTCAGTGCCAGCGACTTGGGCAGGCGAAGAGATCGCGAAAGCGAGCACGGCGAGAGCCAGAATAACGGGGGGGTTAAACTTCATGGGGGAGTGGAATCTAACGGGAAGCTGAATTTTTGTAAATAGGGCTCTGAGAAAAGCTCACACCTCCATTCTCGCCTGCGGAGCGGCAAATTCGGGGCAGATCAATCGTGATCCAGACCATTTTCCTCTGGTAGGGCATCACCGCAGCAGCGTATCCTGAAAGTCAATCATCCCCTTTACCCATCATGGAAGCCCTCCCCAAAGTGTACGACAACAAACCCTGCGCCATCGAACTCGAAGCCGGAGACCACTGGTGGTGCGCCTGCGGCCTCAGCGGTCACCAGCCGATGTGTGATGGCAGCCACAAGGGCACCGGCTTTGGCCCGAAGAAGTTCACCCTGGAGGAAAAGAAGAAGGTCTGGCTCTGCAATTGCAAGCAATCCAAGAACCCGCCCTTCTGCGACGGCACACACAAGACGCTGGCCTAGTCCGCTTTCCTGATTCAAGAGTGAGCCATGCACTCCCTCCCCGCGAACGTCATTGAACTCTGTCAGGCGCTCGTCCGCATCCCCTCGGTGAATCCCGACGGTGATCCAGGGACGTCGCAGACGGGGGAAAAAGCCTGTGCAGAGTTTGTCGGCGAGTTCCTGCGTGCTTGTGGTGCGGAGGTCAGCTTCGATGAAATCGAGCCCGACAGACCCAACATCATCGGCCGCTTTCCCACCGAGCCTTTGCCAGATGGGAAAAGCAAGCCTCGCATCGTCTTCGGACCTCACACAGATACCGTCAGTGTCGGCGGCATGACCATTGATCCCTTCGGTGGCGAAGTGCACGACGACTGCGTCTGGGGCCGTGGAGCCAGCGATACGAAAGGCCCCATGGCCGCCATGCTCTGGGCTCTCCACGAAGCGCGTAAAATCATCCCCACGTTGCCCGTCGAGGTCCACTTCGCCGGCTTCATGTCGGAGGAGAGCGCGCAACTCGGCTCCCAGCACTTTGCCAAACATCACGGGCACTACGATCTCGCCATCGTCGGCGAGCCCACCGATTTAAAAACCGTCTTCCGCCACAAAGGCTGCCTCTGGGCGGACATCCACACCCACGGCGTCGCCGTGCATGGAGCCACGCCCGAGCGCGGCGTGAATGCCATCGTCAAAATGGCCGCCATCGTCCAAGCGCTGGACACGGACTTCCGCGAGCTACTCGTCGAGATGAGTGGAGCCGATGAATGGCTCGGTGCCAGCACGATAAACCTCGGCATGATCAAAGGCGGCACGCGCAGCAACATCGTCGCTGATCACTGCACCTTGCGCGTCGATATGCGCACTACACCAGGCCTGAACCTCAGCGTCGGCGCGCTTGCCGCATTGACACAGTTCGTTCACCAGATCGACCCCACGGCCACCATCGAGCCTTTGCCAGAAACCCTGCCGCTGGACACCGATCCGGCGAATCCCTGGGTGCAAAAGCTCATCGACTGTGGTGCCGCACTCACGGGCGCGCCCTGGTTCTGCGATGCCGCTTTCCTCGCCGCAGAGGGAACCCCGGCCATCGCCATCGGTCCCGGTAGCATCGCCCAGGCACACACGAAGGATGAATTCATCCGCTGTGCCGACCTCGAAGCAGGCGAGGAGTTCTTTGGGCGATTCCTGCGCGCTTTGGCCTGAGTCATTGGGGATTCACTTCTGGAAGCGATACAGCGTGCCCGCTGGAGTCTGCACCCGATTCGATGGGGTTTGGAGTCGCGCGCACGAGCAGGTGATGCGGGAACTCCCCGACGAGGGCTCTGACATGATTGGGGAGCGTGACAAAGCCAGCCCAAATTCAGACAAGCTTTCCCTTCGCGAAACGAGTGACATTTCCTCTCCCGCTCGCCAGAATGCATCTGCCACTCAAAGTCATGTCTGCCCCCACTCGCTCATCACGCCTCAGACAGTTTGCACTGATCCTGGTCGCTGTGGCGTTGGCTTGGCTTTCCAGCCAGTGGCCGACTTCATCTCATATCCGTGATGAATCTTGTACTGACTGCCTGCCTCTCCCCGATCTTCGTTCCTTGATGCTCCCCGCCGCGAAACTCCCCCTACCCTACCCCGCTCCACCAGCCCCTGGCGTGTGGGACACCTGGACTGCTGAGCAAAGGCTCGCAGATGTCGCCCAGCGCGTGCGTCCCCGGCTTATTCAGGAATTAACCCAGCGCCCCCTCACCCTCGGAGCCCCCGTTTACCTCCGCGCCTTCAAAGAAGAGCGAGTGCTCGAACTCTGGCTGCAATCCAGCCAAGGCTGGGAACTCTGGCGCAGCTATCCCATCGCCGCCGCCTCAGGCCGACTCGGCCCCAAGCTCCGCGAAGGCGACTCCCAAGTGCCCGAAGGCTTCTACACCGTCACCGCGCGCCAGATGAACCCCGCCAGCAAGTATCATCTCGCGTTCAACATCGGCTACCCGAACGAGTATGACCGGCACCACCAGCGCACCGGCAGTTTCATCATGATCCACGGTCGCGACGTCAGCATCGGCTGCCTCGCCATGACTGATCCCGCCATTGAGGAGATCTTCCTCCTCGTGCAGGTCGCCCTGGAAAAAGGCCAGCCCGCAGTTCCCGCACACTTCTTCCCCTTCCACTTCACCGAAGAGCAGCTCAAGTCCGCCGCTGGCGATCCTTCAGAAGCCTTCTGGCGTGACGAACTCCTCCCCGCCTGGCAGCACTTCGAAACCAGACACGAAGTGCCCGAAGTCCAGATCGTTGAAGGCCGCTACCAGCTCAGCCACTAACGTCGGGAAGCCTGACACCGAAGGTGTCACCAAAAAATTCTTGTCATCAGGCTCAAAATTCGCTCTAACGGTCGCTGCCTAATTCTGGATTCATGATTGCCTGACGTCGTGCTGACTCTCATTCCATCTTTCAATGCCAAAAAGGTAGGGCGCTTGCTCCCGCAAGCGCCGCTGCTTGATCTCACTCGCCCGCCCGCCGAAGGCTCATCCATCACAGAAGGCGGGCTCAGGACAGCCCTCCCTACCTTCTTCCCGGCACTGGCGGCGGCTTTTCTCCTGCTCTCCACACTCGTTCATGCCACCCCCACTCAGCTCGGTGATCTCGATGACGACGGTGTCTTCACAGCCAATGACCTTGCCATGCTGGTCGGGCACAGCTCAGGCACGACTCCACTTCTCCCGAATCTTCAGCCCTTTGCTGACCTGACGCTGGATGGCTTCATCAACGATGCCGACAACGACGTTCTGGTGAGCCTCATTCTGGAAAGCAGCACTCCGCAAAACCTCCCACTCGCCACCGTCCGTGAGGTCAGCCCGGCCACCGGCGAAGGCGATGTAGCGGTGACACGCGAGACGGTGGTGCATTTCTCCATGCCGCTGGCTCTGAGTGCCGCGCTGGATACGACCCAGTTCTATGCCGAGTTCGGCGCTCGCAAGATGCTCTCCCGCGTAGAGATTTCCTCCGACCGCAAAAAAGCCACGCTGTTTTATCTCGAACCTCTGCCCTCGAATGCGCGCGTTCAGGTCACCCTCGCGCCGACGGCCTTGAATGACTTGGTCGGCAGACCGGTGGACTTGGATGGCGATGGCACGGCAGGCGGCACCTACACCCAGCTTTGACACGCTGAGCATCACCCCCGTGGCAGGCACCGCCATCAGCGGGCGTGTCTTCGCCAGCGAGCCCGGCCAGGGAGCAGGAGGTGCAACAGTGGATGTGCCGCTGGCTGGCGTCACGGTCACTGTCGATGGCGCAGAAGAGACCCTGCGCACCACCACGGATGCCCAGGGGAATTTCACGCTCAATCCCAGCCCGGCGGGCAGTTTCTTCGTCCACGTCGATGGTCGCACCAGCCCGCAGAGCAGCTACCCGAATGGCAACTACTACCCCAGCGTCGGCAAGCGCTGGGAGGCGCTCGCAGGCCGCACCGACAATCTCTCTGGCAACAGCGAGGATACCAGTCGCGGCACCATCTATTTGCCAAAAATTCTCGCCAATGCGCTTGAAACCGTCAGCCAATCTCAAGATACGAAAGTGGATTTTCCACCCGCCATCCTCGCCGACAATCCAGAGCTTGCTGGCACGGAACTGGAGGTCCCCGCCAACAGCCTCTTCGCCGATGACGGCACGCGCGGTGGTCGTGTCGGTATCGCCCCCGTGGCCCCGGACCGCCTGCCCAGCCCGCTGCCACCCGGCCTGAATCTGCCCATAGTCATCACCATCCAGACGGATGGAGCCACCAACTTCGACCGCCCCGTCCCCATCACCTTCCCGAACCTCCCTGACCCCGTCACTGGCGAAAAACTCCCGCCTGGAGCTAAGTCCGCCCTCTGGTCTTTCAATCATGACTTGGGCGACTGGGAAATCATTGGCCCAATGACCGTAACGGAGGACGGTAATTTTGTGAAAACCGATGCCGGGGTGGGCGTGCGGCAGCCGGGGTGGCATGGGACGAGGCCAGGAACGGAGGAAGAGGGTCCTGATGAACCGCCTGATAAAAAGTGCCCCAAACCAGATATCAACCCCTGGGAATTTGCACTCGATACAGCCGACACCGTTGGGAACTGCATTGCTGAGTTTGTGAAGGTCGGCAAAGTGGTGAAACGCATTTTATCTCTGGTCAGCAAAGTGCGGGAGTACAAGGACACGATTCAGGATATTGTCGCCGATCTACAGAATGGGCGTGCCAACTGTCTTGTCGCCAGAGGGATGCTCATCAAGGCGGAGGAAGAAATGGGGGAATTAGAGGAAAGCCTTCTGGAAGGCAGTGAGTTTGTCAATCCACTAGCCAAGATCATGACGGCTCTGGGATGTGTAGAAGACACCATGGACCTGCTGGAGCCGCTCTGTGAAGGTTTGGATGATCAGCCTGAATGCTTTGGCAGGGTTGCCGCGGGCGCTTGCAATCTTCGCTCCGGGCTTGGCTCCAAGGCTGGGCAACTCAAGGGCTACTATGAGGTCGTGCAAAGCGCACTTGGTGACATCGCTCTGGCCCCGGTCCGTATTCTTCTTCAGCGTGCGGCCTCGCGGCTGGATCAGAAATGTGGCGCAGGAAATCCGCCGCCACGTCGGAGGTCTAAATTCAATACATTTGGCCCGCTCGACACATCAGATGCCGCCATCATGTCCGATCTGATCCAAGCACTTGATGGCTTGTCGGGGCTTGATCAGTTGCCCAGAGGGGATCGAAGCAAGGATCTTGATGTGATCGCGAGAGAGACAGCGCGAGTGGGTGGCAGCCTCGGAGACGGTTACATTGCCGTGGAAGGAGCGATCAGGAATGCCTACGCCCGCATCGACTTCGACCAGAACACCCAAAGAACCCGCACATCATCTACAGGTAGACTGCGCCTAATATTGCCTCCTGAGACTTTTTTCACGATTCAGATCTACGATCCTAAAAGTAGAAGAATCGGCCGCCAGACAGGGCTTACTGGCTCCAACGGCACATCTTCCAAATTGCATGGCACAGCCATGACCTTTGACGGTTCCGTGGATGCAGATGGAGATGGGCTGGGAGCGGCCAGCGAGAGTGTGATTGGCACCAACCCCGCCAACTCCGATACTGATGGTGACGGCATCAGCGATGGAGCCGAGGTCCAGCAGGGCACGAATCCGCTCAATGGCTTCATCGCCACCACGGGCATTATCGCTTCCGTCCCTACCACAGCACCTGCCACGGACATTCATGCTTTAGACAATGTAGCCGTCACGGCCAATGGCTCCAACGGCATTAGCGTATTCAACGTGCTCAGCGGTCTGAACCCCACACGCATCGCGGATGTGGACACTCCAGGTCTGGCGGTGGCCGTGGCTGGCAATGGTGACTATGTGGCCGTGGCTGATTACCTCAGCGGACTCGCCATTGTGGACATCACCAATCCGACGGCTGTGAGGCTCAGCGCACAGGTGAATGTGGGTGCGTCGGTTCAATCCGTGGCGGTGAGCGGTGGTCTGGCCCTGGCAGGAACCACCACCGGCCAGATCGTGACGGTCGATCTGGCGACGGCGACCGTTCTTGGGCGGGTAAACCTCCCTGGCGGGGCCGTCATTCAGGATCTGACCGTGTGGCGGGACACGCTGTATGCCCTCCAGGTGGGCAAGCTCACCGCGCTGGACCTCAGCACCCTCGCGATCCAGGGCTCGCTGAACCTCAGCGGCAGCATGGGGGCCGGGCAGCGCCGCTGGCGTCTCTTTGCGGGTGAGGGCACACTCTATGCCGCCCATACCAGCGGCTTTAACATCGTGGACACAGGCACGAATCCCAGTGCGCCGACACTGGTTCAGAACTTCAACACCTCCCAATTCGGCTGGAAGCAGATCGTGGCGAACGGCTCCGGCCTGGGCATCGCCGCCGTTAGCCCGAACTCCACCAACGACGGACCGCACAACATCGACCTCTACACCCTCGGGGCAAACCAGCGCACACCTGCCTTTGGCACCACCTTTGAGACCCCGGGTCTGGCCGCTGCAGTGTCCATCTACAACGGTCTGGCCTATGTGGCCGACAGCAGTTCAGGTCTCCAAGTACTCAGCTATCTTCCCTATGACAATCAGGGCCAGGCTCCCACCATCAGCCTCAGCTCTAATTTCAGCCTGAACACCACCGACAAGACCGGCACGGCAGAGGAAGGCAAGCTGATGCGCCTGTCCGCCAACGTCACGGATGATGTGCAGGTGCGAAATGTCGAGTTTTACGTGGATGGGCAGTCGCTCATCACGGATGGAAACTACCCCTTCGAGCATCGCTTCCCCACACCGGCCATCAGCGCTGGCAGCCCCACTTTCAAAGTGAAGGCCAAGGCGACCGACACAGGTGGCAATGTGGCCTGGAGTGATGAATTCACTATCACCCTCGTGCCGGACGCCACGCCGCCGCAGGTACTGGCGGTCAGCCCTGGGAACAATGCCATCACCGGAGCGCTCACCAGCCTCTATGCCAGCTTCAACGAACCCATGAACCCTTCCACCCTCGGGGCTGGTTTCATCCTGAAGGAGGCTGGACCTGACAAAGCCCATGGAACAGCGGACGATGTGGTGCGCACCGGAGAGATCAGCTACCGCGAGAACACCCGCACCGCCTTCATGGCCTTCGCCAGCCCTGGATTGCAGCCCGGGCTCTACCGCATCACCCTCCAGACACCGGCGGCGGATGGTGCAGGCAATAGCTTCGCCACGCCGTTCGTGAGCAGCTTCCGCGTTTATAATGCCTCCCTGGACACGGATGGCGACGGCGTGCCGGACGAATATGAAAGCCTGCTCGGACTGAATCCGACCAAATCCGACACCGACAACGACGGCATCCTGGACGGCAACGAGGACTACGATAACGACGGCCTCAAGAACAGCGCCGAGTTTTATCTGCAAACGAACCCCCTCATCGCTGACACCAACGGCAACGGCATTTCTGACGGCAATGAAGACAGCGATCTCGACGGCCTCAAAGACGGATTGGAGGCCCAATACGGCACGAATGCCCTCTTGGTGGACACCGACGGAGACGGCTTCGACGACGCCACAGAGATCGCCGAAGGCAGTGACCCCAATGTGGGCGGCAGCCAGAAGCCTCTGACCCGAGTGCGTAGCGCCATGGTTTCCATTCTCAATGCAGCGGCTGAGCCAGCACCTGCCAATCTGGCTACCACAGCTGCCAGCGCCACAATCACTTACCTGAACTCCACCACTGAGCCTCTGCCCAGCAACTTGGCCAATTCAGCAGCAAGCAAGGCGGTGTCTTACCTCAACGCAGCCACCGAGCCCCTACCCGCCAGCCGCGATGCCCAGTCCGGCCAGGTCAGTTATCGCAACAATCCCTGAGTCCACCGATCCACCTGTCTCAAACAACCCGCCATCCCGCCCACAGCTTATGAATACCCAACACCTCATCCGCTGGCTGATCCTCCCGGCCTGCTTCCATCTGACGCTGGCCTCCGCCCAAAACACCGACCTCCCCTACAGCAGCGGCTCCACAGGTGCGGACGGGCCACTGACCTTCGCCAAACTGTTTTCTCAAACACGGTATTATCATGCGATGGCTTATGATGCAGCACGGCAGCAAACGGTTCTCTTTGGTGGTGCTAGTGGAAGCCCAAGTAACGACACCTGGGTGTGGGATGGTGTGAACTGGATACAAAAGAGCCCGGCCACTTTGCCCCCAATCAGACACCACCACGCGATGGCTTATGACAGTCAGCGACAGAAGGTCGTCATGTTTGGGGGATACAACAATCAAATAGGGCTTTCAATGAATGACACCTGGGAATGGGATGGCACCACTTGGACTCAGATAACGCCAGCCACTTCACCCACTGCCAGATACCAACATGCTATGGTCTATGATGCCGCGCGACAGAGAGTGTTACTGTTTGGGGGATACAACAATCAATTAGGGGTTTCAATGAATGACACCTGGGAATGGGATGGTGTGAATTGGGCCCAAAAAAGTCCAGCTACCTCACCAATTGTAAAGTATGGACATGGGATGGCTTATGACAGCAACAGGCAGCGTGTGGTTTTGTTTGGAGGCAGTAATAACAACAATCATACTTGGGAGTGGGATGGCACTAATTGGGCACAGAAATCGCCTTCCACGATACCGACTGGTCAATCCACTATTGCTATGGCTTACGATAGTGTCCGACAGAAAGTGATCATGTTTGGCGGATCGAGCAATCCCAACAACATCACCTGGGAATGGAATGGCACGAACTGGACTCAGCGCTCTCCAGCTACCGTCCCTGATGGCAGATACTCACATGCCATGGTCTTTGATTCAGTGCGTCAAAAAATCGTCATGACGGGTGGGATAGTGAGTGGTTACGGAAACCAAGAAACTTGGGAATGGAACGACACGGACTGGTCATTAGTGGCAGGTCCAACCCGGACCTTTGACATGACCGGACGCGCCAATGGCATCTGGAACTTCACGAGTATCGAGATCCCAGCGGGCGTGACGATTATTTTCAAGAAGAACGCAGCCAACACACCCGTCACCTGGCTAGCCACTGAGAATGTGGACATTCAGGGAACGCTAGAATTAAGTGGTGCCGGCTACACAAGCTCTAACACGCCTGGAAATGAAGCCAAGGGTGGGCCAGGTGGCTACGATGGCGGATTGGGTGGCACCAGCTTCCAAGTCGCTGGTACATACAA
>NZ_JBILYB010000044.1:0-43113 GCF_044378005.1 Prosthecobacter sp. | reverse complement strand
CATTACCTGCACGAATCTACGGCGTGAACCCCTCCGAGCGGCAAAGCTCAAGCTGAGCTTCGGCGACAGGAACGAGGAATTCATCCTGCCCGACCTTAAACCCGGAGAGGAGCACACGGCTAGGTTTACCGCCGACACGAAGCTCAAACCCGGCCGTTACACGCTGAAGGCCCGCATGGAAGCTGGTGATTATAGCAACGAGAAGTCCGCCACCTTTGAGATCGTGCCGCGTCTGGCTCCCCGACTGCCGGTGGTCATGTGGGGGGCTGGTGGCGATGAGATCGCCCGGCTGAAGGACATCGGCTTCACCCACTTCATCGGCATGAGCGCCGTGGGTGCAGGAGACATGTGGCAGCAGAAGAAACAGCTCCCTCCGGGCAAAGAAGAATACATCGCGCGGAATCGCACCTACCTCGACGAAGCCTTGCGCAATGGGCTGGAGGTCGTGGCCAGCCTTTCGCCCTCGGACACACTGAAAACTGATCCAAAAAACCTCCGCATCGACCGCAACGGCAAGGTCTATGAGCGCCAGGACATCTGCGCCAGCATCCCCGAGTTCGCGCCTTTCTTCCAAACAGTGGGGCAAAGCATGGCGAAGACCTATGGCGATCATCCCGCCTTCACCTCCGCCCTCATCAACACCGAGGTGCGTGATCACAACGCGCCTTCGTTTAATCCCGTCGATCAGGCGAACTACCTCGCCTTTGCCAAGACCGGCATCCCTGCGGAGGTGATGAACAAGTGGGGCGTGGACCACACGAAGCTTGCCGACTTCCCAACCAACCGTGTGATCCCGGATGAGCATCCCATCCTCAAATACTACCGATGGTTCTGGACCGTGGGCGATGGCTGGAACGCCCTGCACTCCGCACTCAGCAAAGGCGTGAAGAGCCATGGCCGCCGCGACTTCTGGACCTTCTTTGACCCCGCCGTGCGCCAGCCCAGCATCAGCGGTGCCGGGGGTAGTGTGGACGTGCTCTCCCACTGGACCTACACCTATCCCGATCCCCAGCGCATCGGACTCGCCACCGACCAGCTCTTTGCCATGAGCGATGCCAGCGGCAAAGGCCAGCGCGTGATGAAGATGACGCAGCTCATCTGGTATCGCTCCCAGACCGCGCCCATCGGGGCAAAGGCTCCGGGCGATCTCGTGGCCTGGCAGGATCATGATCCTGACGCCGCTTACATCACCATCGCGCCCATGCATTTGAAGGAAGCCTTTTGGACCAAGCTCGCGCGCCCCATCCAGGGCATCATGTATCACGGCTGGCAGTCGCTGGTGGACAATCCCGGCAGCACAAGCGCCTATCGTTTCACGAATCCGAACACTGTCCACGTCCTGCGTGACCTTATCCGTGACGTGGCAGAACCCCTCGGTCCGACTTTGATGAATATCCCCGCTGAGCGCAGCGAGGTCGCCCTGCTGGAAAGCTTCACCTCGCAGATGTTCGCCCGTCGCGGCGGCTACGGCAGCAACAATGGTTGGTCCGCCGATCTCTGGCAGGCCATGCAGCATGCGCATGTGCAGATGGACATCCTCTTTGAAGAGACCCTGCTGAAGAGCGGCCTCAGCGGGCGCAAATACCTGCTCATGCCCGAGTGCGATGTCCTCACCGAGAGTGTCGTGAAGAAGATCGCCGAATGGCAGAAGCGCGGCGGCAAGGTCATCGCCGATGAGTTCCTCTGCCCCGGCGTGAAAGCCGACCTAGTGATCCCGAGCTTCAAGCGTGTGAAGAACGCCGTGCAGGACAAAGCCACCGTGCTCGCCCTCGCCAAGACCTTGCCCGAAAAGATGCAGGCCCTAGGCTGGAAGCCCGCCCTCAGCGTGGACAACCCCGAGATCATCACCCGCACCCGCCGCAGCGGAGATGCACTCTACGTCTTTGTCGTGAACGATCATCGCGAGCCCGGAACCTACGTCGGCCAGCACGGACTCGTCATGGAAAACGGCCTACCCAGCAGTGGCATGCTGACTTTGAATCAGGACAACGCCAGCGTCTATGATCTGACGACTCACAGCCAAATCGTGCCGAACCGTAACGCTGAAGGCCAACTGACCTGGCCAGTGAATCTCGGCCCTGGCGATGGTCGCATCTTCATGATCACGCCGAAGTCATTGCTCAATCTCGCGCTCGATGTCCCTGCCACGGCAACCTGCGGAAACATCGCCAAAATCACCGCCACCATTACCACAACCGATGCATCTCCCATCGCTGCCATCCTGCCGCTGCAAGTCAGTATCCAGGACGCTAATGGCGTCAGCGCCGAAGGCAGCGGCTACTACGCCGCCGAGAAAGGCACGCTTACTGTGTCCCTCGATCTCGCCCCCAATGAAGACCCCGGCACATGGCAGATCAAAGTCCGCGACCTCGCCTCCGGCATGGAGAGCGTGAAGTGGATGAAGGTGGGGCGTTAAGCACAGGCGCAAGCTCTCCAACCACGGCAACGTAATCCCTTCCCGATGTCATTTCCCATCACCCGCCGTGATTTCCTGCGCCGCTCCGGCATGGGCATGGCGGCGCTTGGGCTGGCGGATTTGCAGGCTGCAAAACCGCATTTCGCGCCAAAGGCGAAACGGGTGATCCACCTCTTCCTGAATGGCGGGCCATCGCATGTCGATACGTTTGATCCGAAACCCGCGCTGGCGAAGTATGAAGGCAAGCCGGTGCCGAGTCATCGCATCACGGAGCGGAAGACAGGCGCGGCGTTTCCTTCCCCATTCAAGTTTCAGCGCTACGGGCAGAGCGGGATCGAGGTAAGCGAGTTGTTTGAGAAAACAGCCGCGCACATCGACGACATCGCAGTCATCCGCTCGATGCAAGCGCAGGTGCCAAATCATGAGCCGTCGCTGATGCTCATGAACTGCGGTGACTCGATCCAGGCTCGCCCTAGCCTCGGTGCATGGCTGACGTATGGCCTCGGCAGTGCGAATGAAAACCTGCCGGGCTTCATCGCGATGTGTCCGGGCGGCATGCCAATCAAGAGCGCAGAGAACTGGCAGTCGGCCTTCCTGCCCGGCGCATTTCAGGGAACTTATGTCGATTCAAAGAACGAGGCTGTGGATCGCCTGATCGAAAACATCCGCAGCCCTCATGCCGATGCGCGAGTGCAACTCCGCCAGCTCGAACTGATGCGGCGGATCAATGAGTCGCACCGACAGCAGCGCAGCGATCCACGTCTTGAGGCGCGGATTCAGAGCTTCGAGCTGGCCTTTCGTATGCAGATGGAGGCAGCGGACGCCTTTGATGTGAGCAAGGAGCCGGAGCACATCCGAAGCATGTATGGTGAAGGTGTTCATGCCCGGCAGACGCTGATCGCACGCAGGCTTCTAGAGAGAGGTGTGCGCATGGTGCAACTCTGGCATGGCGCTGGCCAGCCATGGGATAATCACAACGACATCGAAACGAACCACCGCAAGCTCGCCGCTGAGATTGATCAGCCCATCGCCGCGCTGCTACACGACTTGAAGCAGCGTGGCATGTTGGAGGATACGCTGGTCATCTGGGGTGGCGAATTTGGCCGCACGCCGACGGTGGAACTCGCCGGAGGCAAATCGAAGCTAGGGCGCGATCACAATCACTATGGCTTCAGCGTCTGGATGGCCGGCGGCGGCATCAAAGGCGGCACGGTGCATGGCAGCACGGATGAGTTCGGCTTCGCGGCCCAAGACAATCCGACCAGCGTGCATGATCTGCATGCCACGATTTTGCATCTGATGGGTCTCAACCACGAAGAACTCACCTACCGCTATGCTGGTCGTGACTTCCGGTTGACGGATGTGTATGGCGATGTGCTGACGCCGATCCTGGCTTGAAGAATCTTTTCTTTTCTCACTTTCCGTGAACCTTTTGCATCGAAAAGGCCACGTCGTGAATGCTAGGCTGTATCGACAGCCGGTGAATTACCTCCCAACCTCGTGGACACCACGGAACATCCGCCCTTGCTCGAACGCCTCTTCACGGAGAGCGCGGGGGATTTGACGCGCTACTTCACACGTCGGCACGGTGGCGAAGAAGGCGTGCAGGATCTAGTGCAGGAGACGTTTCTGGAAATGGCGCGGGGCCTGCATGATGGGAAATCTCCGAAATGCGCGCGGGGGTATTTATTTGGCATCGCACGGCACTTGAGTCAGGCAGTTTGGTCTCGGCGGGACGACAAGGTCGTGCCCTTCGATGCAGCGATAACCGAGGTGGCGTTACCGATCCAGGATGACCGCGTGGAGGCGGCGAGAGAGACGATCTCAACGCTGGAACCGGTGCAGCGCGAGATCCTCGACCTGCGGTTCGCACAGAGTCTGTCATACGCGGAGATCGCTGAGGCGCTGGGCATCCCGATCGGCACCGTTCGTTCCCGCCTACACCACGCCGTCGCGGAGGTGCGTCATCGTTTGCAATCTGAAATCAATCCCTGAAATCCATGAAACCTGAATCCCTACACGCTTTGATCATCGACCGGCACTTCGGCGAACTCTCACCGGAAGCTGAGGAAATGCTGGATCATCATCTCAGCGCCAACGCTGCGGCTCGCGCCGAAGCTGAGCGCATTTTGGATTCACTCAATGTTACCCGCGATGTCGTCCTGCGGCACCCAGAACTGGCGCGCGTGCCAGTAATGCCTCAGAGCAAAGTCCTCAAACCGCGACACTCATCTGCCATGCCGTGGCTGGCCCGCGCTGCGGCGATGCTTCTGCTGGCGGCACTGGCAGGCGCAGGCGGCTTTGTGGCGGGTCGCTCCGAATCATCTGTAGCAGCCCCCGTGGGAAACAAGGTGATGCCGCGTAAAGAAAGCCCCTGGGCACGCTATCGCATGAGCTTCGATCCGGCTGGTGAGGGGCTTCAGGTGGTCCGTGTGGACGTGGACAACATCGAAACGAAATCGCTGCCATGAATTTGAAGCTGCTTTTGCTGACGCTCGCCGCTCTCTGCCTCACCAGTTGTCTGCCAGAGGAGCGCGTGTGGTGGTCTCCGCTGGGTGATCGTGCGCTGGTGTCGATTGATGGCCGCCTGCATCTCATGGACGCAGATGGCACACTCGGCCAGCCGCTCACAGATGACGCGACCATGGAGCATGCACTGGTGAAAACCGTGAGCTGGTTGCCGGATGGCAGTGGCTTTGTCTGCCAGCGCACGCGTGTCTTGTCACGTTGGGAAGAAGTCAGCGCTCTGGTCCCGGCAGATGAAGTGCAGTCCGTTGAAAAGCTGCTGCCCGCAGTGCTGCCACTGCTGGAGGCGGCCATGAAGCTCGCGGACAAGACGAAGACACTGGAAGAGGTGATCGCCTCGCTGCCCACGGAACACCTCCAGCGCTTCGCCTCTGCGGTGCGACGCGTGTTTGAGCAAGATCAAACAGCGGTGGAAAAACTGCTGCGCGCGCTGCCTCAGGGGCAGGAGCTTGTGTCTTCGCTGAAGAAACCAGGAACGGGTTACGAGATTAGTGAGCTGTGTTTGTTCAAGCTTGGCGATGGCCGTGTCACGGAGACTCAATCACTCACACGCAGCCTCTTGAAACCGGTGCTATTGCCGCGCGTGTCTCCACGACAAAAGACGCTGGCATTTCTCCAACTTGATGACGATGGCGAGAGTGCCGCGCTGGAGGTTCTGACACTCGATGGCAAAGCTGGTTTCACCGTGGCACGCAAGGTAGGCGCTGCGTTTGACTGGACGCCGGATGGTCGCTCGCTGGTCTTCATGGCTCCGCTCGGCGGCGAGGGTGAGAAGCTGCAAAGCATCCATAGTGTCACCGTCGTGCAGGAAAGCGGCGCGCTGATGAAGTCACGCTTTGAAAAGCAGCAGGATGGCAAACTGGTCGAGATGCGCGGTGCAGATCGTCTCGCCGAGCCGGTTACGCTGGCCACTGTCATCACTCTGAATCGCCCGGTGATACAGGTGCTCTCGGATGGCCGTGTGCTCTTCGCCAGCCAGCCGATCACACTGCCCGCCACCGGCACCGGGCCGGAGTTGCAGCCTCGTTTGTTCATCATCGCCGCCGATGGCAGCGCGGTATTGCCCGTGCCGACAGCGCCGGGAGATCTGCCAGTGAATCTTGGTTACTTCATCGCATCACCCGATGGGAGGCGCGTGGCCGTGGTCGAGAGCGAAACAGACGCCGTGGCCGTGGTCGAGGTGGACACGGGCAAAACGCACATCCTTTCGCCACCCCACCCAGGCTGGCAGTGCCGTACGATGCCCGCGTGGAAATCCGCCACCGAACTAACCTTTGCTGCACTGCATGACAATGCACCTGCCTGGATGCTCTGGAATGGCGGCGAAGGCCTGCGCTGCTTCAGTGGAAAGTGGCCCGTAACCGCTACAGCGAAGTGGCTTGAGAACAAGAGCGCTGACGCCAAGCCCGAAGCCGTGAACGCCAAACCCGATTCCATCCGATGAAACCCACGCTTTCACTTCTACTCGCAGCCAGCAGTCTTCATGCTGCCGACACGGCCTTCTTTGAATCGAAGATCCGTCCTGTGCTCGTGAAGCATTGCTACGAATGCCACTCCGCCGAGTCCGGCAAATCGAAGGGCGGACTTATGCTGGATACGAAGCACGGCATCCGCGAAGGCGGCGAGACGGGGCCGGCAGTCATACCAGGTGATGCGGCCAAAAGCCTGCTGCTCACCGCGATCAAACACAGCGATCCTGATCTCGAAATGCCGCCGAAGGAGCCCAAGCTCTCGGAAGCGGTCATCGCGGATTTTGAAACGTGGATCAAAACCGGCGCGGCTGATCCGCGCGAGTCAGCGGTGAAAGTGGCGGAGCGTCCGCCGGTGGATGTGGCGGCTGGAAGGCAGTTTTGGAGCTACAAACGGCCTGTGATGCCGAAGCAGGTATCTGGCGGCATTGATGGCTTCATTCGTGAAAAACTGGCAGCAGCCGGTTTGAAGCCTGCGCCGCCTGCGGAGCGCGTGGTGTTGCTAAGGCGTTTGTATTTCGATTTAATCGGCCTGCCGCCGTCTGACTTGTCGGACAAGTCAGACCCGTCCGACTACGAGCATCAGGTGGACGAGCTTTTGGAAAGTCCGTGCTTCGGCGAGCGCTGGGGCCGCCACTGGCTGGATGTGGCGCGCTACGCGGAATCCAACGGACGCGAATCCAATCTGACCTTCCCTCATGCATGGCGCTTCCGCGATTACGTCATCGACGCGGTGAACGCAGACGTGTCGTATGACCGCTTCATCACGGAACAGATCGCGGGTGATTTGCTGCCTGCCAAGGATGATGCCGAACGCGCCCGACTGCTCGTCGCGACAGGATTTCTCGCCATGGGGCCGAAGGGACTCAATGAGATGAACCCAGGCCAGTTCGCCGCCGATGTGGCGGACGAGCAGCTCGACACCGTGACCCGCGCCGTGATGGCCAGCAGCATCGCCTGCGCGCGTTGTCACGATCACAAGACCGAGCCCTTCAGCATGGAGGACTACTACGGCCTCGCGGGCATCTTCAAGAGCACGCAGACCTTTTACGGGAACTGGATCGACTCGGAAAACAGCAATCACGGCCACCTCATCCGCCTGCCGGAGGTGCCGGGGCAGCCCATCGTCGGCAAAACACTGCCCGAGGCGCGGGTGAAGCAGCTCAAGGCCGAGCTGGCCAAACTGAACGCCGATGACAAGGAGCAGAACGAGTACATCGCCAAGGCCAAAGCGGAGAACCGTGACATCAGCGGCGAGTTCAACAAGCTTCTCGGCAACGCGCTGCGCATCATCTGGACGCGCGGCGGCGTGGAGGGCGCGTTGGAGGCCGTGGATGACAAAGGTCGCGCGCTGCCGCTGTGCATGGGCGTGAAGGACGCGAAACGCATCGCTGATTCGCAGCTCTATGACCGTGGCGAGCTGGCACATCCGGTGAAGGCCGTGCCGCGCGGCTTTCCTCATGTGATCGAGATCGGCGGAACCATTCCGACGGACAAAAGCGGCCGACTGGAGCTGGCGCGGTGGATCACCAGTCGTGAAAATCCGCTCACGGCCCGTGTGATGGTAAACCGCGTGTGGCGGCATCTGTTTGGCACAGGCCTTGTGCGCACCGTCGATAATTTCGGCTTCAGCGGCGAGCGTCCGAGCCATCCCGAGCTGCTCGATTACCTCGCGATCAGGTTCATGGACGGCGGTTGGTCGGTGAAGAAGCTGATCAAGGAGATCGTGATGTCGGAGACGTATCGGCAGGCGAGTGGTGCGAGCGTTGAGACCGATCCCGATAACCGTCTGCTCTCCCGCGCGAACAAGCGCCGTCTCGACGCGGAGGTCATCCGTGACTCGATGCTCGCCGTATCTGGCATGCTCGACACGTCACGCCGTCCGGGATCGCTCGTGGCAGAACTGGATGGACAGTCGGTGTCGTTGATCGGCTTCAACTCAAAGCTGCCGCCCGATCTCGACGGCTCGTATCGTCGCTCGATTTACCTGCCGGTGGTCCGTGATCACCTGCCGGATGTTTTGGAGCAGTTCGATGTCGCGAATCCAAACTTGGTGACGGGAGATCGCGATGTGACCAACGTGCCGCTGCAAGGTTTGTATCTGCTCAACGGTCCCTTCGTGCAGGAGATGGCCGCCGCGCTCGCGAAACGTATTCAGTCAGCTCCCAATCAAATCGAACTCGCGTTTCAGCTCTGCTTCAATCGTGCGCCAGACGCTCAGGAGATCAACCTCGCCGAAAAATTCCTCCGAACCACCTCTGCCGACGAATCCAAGCTGCTCTCGGCCTTTTGCCAGTCCCTGTTGGCGAGCGCGGAGTTCCGATTTGCGGATTGAGTTTGTAGTTCGGGCTTTAGCCCGCTTCACTTCATGAAAGCGATCATCAACACCCACCAGACGGCCTAAAGGCCGAACTACGAACATGAACACACCACCCTTCTCACGTCGTCACATGCTGACCACGATGTCCTCCGGCATCGGCTGGCTGGCTTTCTCCGCGCTGGCGCATGCCAGGGGAGGGCTGGCATCGAAAACGCCGCATTTCGCCGCGCGTGCGAAGCGGGTGATCTTTCTCACGATGCGTGGCGGGCCGTCGCATGTGGATCTTTTCGACTACAAGCCGGAGCTGACCAAGCGCGATGGCAAAACAGCGACTTTGGGCCGCGATTCGACGGGGGCGAAGCTGTTTGGAGCCGTGCATCCCTTCGGCCAATACGGTCAATCCGGTCAATGGATGACGACGTTGTATCCGAAGCTGGCGAAGCACGCGGACGATATGTGCATCATCAACTCGATGAACACCGACCTGCCAAATCATGCGCAGGCCTTTGTGCAGATGCACACGGGCAGTTTTCAGTTCGTGCGGCCCTCGGTGGGCGCGTGGTCACTTTATGGTCTGGGCACGGAAAACGAGAACCTGCCCGGTTTCATCACGCTGAACCCGCCCGCAGACAACGGTGGCGCACAAAACTACGGCAGCGCGTTTTTGCCCGCCATCTGCCAGGGCACGAAGATCGGCGGATCGCAGCTTCCTGATCTGTATGCGGCGCTGTTGAAGAAGGACGTGGCGCCGGGGCCACCGATGAAGAACATCCAGAACAAAAACATCCCGCGTGATCTTCAGCGCGCGCAGATCGACCTCATTCGCGGCCTGAATGAGCGGAAGATGGAGCGCGATGGTCATCATCCCGAGATCGAAGGCGCGATTGAGTCTTTTGCACTCGCTTTCCGAATGCAAAGCGAGGTTCCCGACGTGCTCGACCTGCGTGGCGAGCCGGAGCACATCCTGAAACTCTACGGCATCGGCCAGGGGAAGGATCAATTCGCGCGCCAGTGCTTGCTGGCGCGTCGCTTGGCCGAAGCGGGCGTGCGCTTCATTGAAATCGCCTCCGGCGTGCAATGGGATCACCACAACCGCCTGCGCGAGCAGCTCGCAACGAACTGCGCGGCCACGGATCAACCCATCGCTGCGTTGCTCACCGATTTGAAAGCACGCGGCATGCTCAAGGACACGCTGGTCGTCTGGGCCGGCGAGTTTGGCCGCACACCGTATGCGCAGGCCGGGGACGGCCGCGATCACAATCACAAAGGCTACTCCATTTGGATGGCTGGTGGCGGTGTGAAGGGCGGCCTGCGCTACGGTGCGACCGACGAGATCGGCTACAAAGCCGCGTTGAACCCCATGCACATCCACGACTGGCACGCGACAATCCTCCACCTGCTCGGCCTCGATCACACCAAGCTCACCCACAACTACGGCGGCCGTAATTTCAGGCTGACGAATGTGAGTGGTGAGGTGGCAAAGGGAATTCTGTCATGATCTGATGGATCGAAGTCATCTTCGACCTTGCCTCCGAGACAGAGTTTGAGACAAACTTAGCCCATGAAAATCGCCCACTGTCAGTTCGAATCTTGGTGTGGAGACTTCGATCACAATTTGAAACGCTTCGAAGAAGGCCTCCGGCGTGCCGATGCTGCGGGAGCGTCCATCGTCAGCTTTCCTGAATGCTTCCTCACAGGCTATCCCGACACGGAGGAACTCGCGCGGGCGGGTGCTTTTGCCAATGACTCGGACTCCATGATGCGCGTGCTGGACGTGACCAGCAGACACGAGGCTCTGGCCATCGTCGGCTACAATGAAATGCGCGGAGCAGATCTCTACAACACGGTCGTCGTGGCGCATCGCGGACATTTACTGGGCACTTTTAGCAAGTGCACGGCCTACCAGAAATTTCACAAACAGGGGCGCGAGTTTCCGGTGTGGGAGCATCAGGGGCTGAAGTTTGGCGTGCTCATCTGCTCGGACGGCGGCTACATCGAGCCCGCACGCATCCTGGCATTGAAAGGAGCCAGCGTGATCTTCGCCCCGCACTTCAATTACATCAGCGATGCGGGTCTGCTCTCCCACTTCATGAAAGTGCGCGCGGACCATGCCGCGCGCGCTAATGAGAACGGTGTGTATTTTGTGCGTGGCAACAACGTCGTGCTCGACCAGGCCAAGAGCGGCATCACGAGAAACAAGGGCATCGGCTATGGTGACAGCTACATCATGGAGCCTGGCGGCGAGATCCTCGTTCAGAGTCGCCGCCATGTGGAAGATTTCATCACAGCCGAGATCGATACCGCTCCCGCGAAAAGCATGGCCTGGGGGTTGACGAAATCGGCATGGAGCTTCCGTGAGTTTCACGGCTTCGTCGAAGCTGCGATGAAAGATGGAACTGCAAAGTAGATCAGAGGCGGAAGACCTTCTGTGAGTTCTCCCACAGGATTTTTCGCTCCACGGCTTTGTTTGGAGAAAGCTTCCTGATGGCAGCGATGGTCTGTGCCCCCTGACATCCAGGCCCGCGGCCAAAGTGATCCGCACAGTCACTGCCGTAGAGGACTTTGTCCTGATGGCGATCGAAGAAGGCGGTGGTGTGCTCTTCATCCCGTGTCAGTGCCAGCAGTCCGGAGCCAGCTGACATGTCGGCATACATGTTCGGATAGTCGGCCAGATAACGATCCGTCATCCCGCCTGGGGTGATCTTCGTTTTCGGATACATTACCTTCTGCTCATGTGCTTTGTCGATGTTTCCCCAGAAGGTCTGCGCATGGCCGATGAAGATGGTCTTGGGATACTTCGCCAGCATCGTATGAAAGCGGTCGTAACCCAGATTGTAGGTCAGGTGCTGGAAGTGCAGGAGGATCGGCACCTGGTAGGCCGCCGCTAACTCGTAGAGCTTCTGGCTGTGAACTGAGTCGCACTCCACGCCGAATTTCTGCTCACCGATGATGCAAGCACCCAGCTTCAGCCACTTTTCGATCTCCGCCGGTGCCGTCTCCAGATCCGTCACCTCATTGACGCCCCACAGATATGCCTGGGGATTCGCCTTCGAGATCTTCATGCACGTCTCTGTTCCGCCACAGCGCGCCGCGAGACCGTTCGACTTCCCTTTGTGCGTGGATAGACGATCCACAGGGGTGCCGGCCGGCAGGAGGATGGATCTCGTGATGCCCATCGCCGCCTGGTGAGCGATCATGTGCTCGTCACTGCGGTCATGGTAATGCGTGTGCTGGTGGATATCAAAAATCGGCTCAGCAGACACCGGACTCTGCTGGGCAAAGGCGGAGGCAGACACGCTGGAGAGGATGCCGCCAAGGAAAGTGCGCCGTGAATGAGTATGAGTGATCATCAAGGCAAAATACGGCTGTAGAGGCAAGCCAACCGGGTTTGGAGTGATGAATGTCTAAACGCGAGTGACCCGAAGCTCTGCCATATCTGCAAAACTCCGGGGTGGACATCCGCCGCAGGGCTGGGCAAAGATGGTCTTCAACACCCACCTGACACACCTTTCCCGAGAATTATGGATCCTGAAATGACGATGCTGGAATGCGACGACTCGATGACCAAGGCCGTCGAGTATGCCGTGCATGAATTTGCCGCCGTACGCACCGGCAAGGCATCCCCTGCCCTTGTCGAAGGACTGGATGTACATGTCCACAGCTACGGCTCCCACATGAAGCTGAAGCAACTGGCGATGATCACGACGCCCGATGCACGCCTCATCCGCATTGAGCCCTTTGATTCCGCCACCCTGGTGGACATCGAACGTGCCATCCGGGAATCACGCCTCGGACTGAACGGCTCCATTGAAGGAAAAGTTATCCGCTTACCCATCCCCACCCTCTCCACGGAGCGTCGCGAGCAGATGGTAAAACTCATCAAGCAAATGGGTGAAGAGGCCAAAGTACGGGTCCGCTCCGCTCGCCGCCAAGCCTTGGAAGAGATCAAGAAGGGGCAAAAAGACGGGGACATCACGGAAGATGACCAGCACCGCCTCGATAAAGAAGTGCAGACGCTCACGGACAAGAAGATTGCCGAGATCGAGCAACACATGGCCAGCAAAGAGAAAGAAGTCCTGACCGTCTGAGTTCATGTTTGCCCCCGCCGAATATCTCGACCTCAGCCACACACAGCATGGCATCCTTTTCCCGCCAGACGAACCGGTGTGGACGGCTCTGACACGCATCGAATCCTATCTAGGATTCAGGCTGCAACGTGAAATCCGTGCCGCAATCCCTCAAGGAGCCTTCATTTCTGAGGACGTCTTTATCGATGAAGGCACAACGATCGACCCAGGTGCCGTGATCAAGGGTCCCGCTTGGATTGGCAGGAACTGTCAGATCCGAGCTGGATGCTATATCCGCGAGAATGTCATCATTGGAGATGGGTGTGTCCTGGGCAATTCCTGTGAATTCAAGAACTGCATTATTTTCGATCAAGCCGAGGTGCCGCACTTCAATTATGTGGGCGACTCGATTCTTGGCTTCAAAGCCCATCTCGGAGCCGGCGTCATCCTCTCAAATGTCCGCTTGGATCGCCGTGAAGTCATCGTCAACGATGGGAAGAGTGATCATTCCACCGGACTGCGAAAGTTTGGTGCCATCATCGGAGATCATGTCGAGGTCGGCTGTAATAGCGTCATCAATCCAGGCTCACTCCTCGGCCGTCACAGTGTCATTTATCCTCTCACCAGCTACGGTGGAATACTACCCGCTCGTAGCATGGTGAAAACGAGGCAGCAGCAGGTAGTCGTGACACGCACTATTTGAGTCCTCGTCACATCCCGTAGCGGCAGCAAACGCTTCCCTTTGTCAGGTACGTGGAGCACTTGAACCAGCCTGTGAGTGCGCCCAGCCTGGCGCACCAATAATAAACCTCAGGCTGGAATTCCAGCCTGGGGTTTTTAGAACAAAGAATAGCAGTCAGTTCTCAGTCAGTGTGGGATAACTGAGCACTTTCGCAATCAGCTCACATCATTCGACATCAGAGGCAGGCTGAGCTTCGTCTGAAGGCGCCTCAGACTCCACAGACGAGACGGATTCATCCACCACCTCAATAGCAACTTCTTCCTCTTCGTCAGCGATGACCGTGGCGACATCCTGAATCGTCTCATCCTTCTTGAGGTCCATGAGCTTCACGCCCTGGGCATTGCGGCCTGTTTCACGGATGTCGCTGACACGGATGCGCACGCTTTGGCCTTTGCTGGTCATGAGCATGAGTTCATCTGTCTCAGCCACGGCAAGTGCGGAGACGACTTTGCCGGTCTTGTCAGTGACGTTCATGGTGATGACGCCTTTGCCGCCGCGATTGGTGAGGCGGTATTCTTCAAAGGAGGTGCGCTTGCCGAGACCATTCTCGGAGACGACGAGAAGCTGCTTCGTGAAGTCCACAGCGGTGAGGCTGACCATGAAGTCACCCTCCTCCACGCGGATGCCGCGCACGCCGATACTGTTGCGGCCCACGGCGCGGATGTCTTCCTCTTCGCAGCGGACACACATGCCTTCATGTGTGGTCATGCAGATCTGGCTCTTGCCATCGGTGAGGATGACCTGAACGAGATCATTCCCTTCCTCGATGTTGATGGCGATGATGCCGTCTTTCCGGTAGTTTTTGAAGGCATCCAGCGATGTCTTCTTCACCGTGCCGTCCTTCGTGCCGAAGAGCACGAACTTCTCAGGGCTCCACATGGCCTCGTCTTCCGCGCCCTGCGCTTCGAGACGGAGGACGCTGTTGATCTTCTCCTCGGGCTTCAGGTTCAGCACGTTCTTGATGCTGCGACCTTTGCCGGTGCGCGGTGCCTCGGGGAGCTGATAGACGCGCTCCACATACACTCGTCCTGTGTTCGTGAAGAAGAGCAGGAAGTCGTGCATGTTGGCGCTGAAGAGCGTCTCCACGAAGTCGTTCTTGTCTTCCTTTGTCGCGGCCTCGCGTGTCTCCATGCCTTTGAGGCCCTTGCCGCCGCGAGCCTGCACGCGGTATTCGGTGGTGAGTGTGCGCTTCACATAACCGAAGTGGGTGAGGGTGACGATGTTCGCGTCGTTCGGAATGAGGTCGATGGTTTCAATGCCACCGCCTGCTGCATCGATGCGTGTGAGGCGGCCGTTACCATGCTTGGATTTGATGGCTTGAAGCTCATCTTTGATGATCGTCAGCACGCGATGCTCATGGGCCAGGATGTCCATGAGGTCCGTGATGGTGGCGAGCAACTCATCGTAGTCGGCTTTGATTTTGTCCCGCTCCATGCCGGTGAGCTGGTAGAGGCGGAGTTCCAGGATCTGGTCCACCTGCGTGTCGGTGAAAACGTAACGATCACCCTGAATGCTCGGCTGGCTGCGAAGCAGGATGCCGAGCTTCATGGCGGTCTCGGTGCTGAACTGGTAAGCCTTCAAACCGAGGCGTGCTTCATCGCGATTGCGGCTGTCGCGGATGATCTTGATGAAGTCATCGAGATGGCCGAGTGCGAGGAGGTAGGCTTCGAGTTTCTCCGCCTGCTGCTCTGCTTTCCTCAAAAGGAACTTCGTGCGGCGGATGATAACCTCGCGGCGGTGCTCGATGTAGCAGGCGATGGCGTCCTTGATGCTCAGCACTCGCGGGCGACCGCCATCAATGGCGAGCATGTGAATGCTGAAGCTGCTTTCGAGTGCGGTGAACTTGTAGAGATTGTTCAGCACCACCTGCGGACGGGCATCGCGCTTCAGATCGACGACGACGCGGGTATTTTCATCCGACTCATCGCGCACGGCAACGATGTCTGTGATGATCTTTTCATTGGCGAGTTCTGCGATGCGTTTCACCAGTTCCGCACGATTTACGTTGTAGGGGATCTCGGTGATGATGATCTGCTCGCGGCCATTGTTTTCCACGATCTCCGCCTGACCTCGCACACGCACGCTGCCGTGGCCGGTTTCCATGTATTCGCGGATGCCATCCAGGCCGTGAATCACGCATCCCGTCGGGAAGTCGGGGCCTTTGATGAACTGGCTGAGCTGGCTCACCGTGATCTGGGGATTGTCCACCTGAGCGCACACGCCATCCACAATCTCACCGAGATTGTGCGGCGGCATATTCGTCGCCATACCCACGGCGATGCCCGTGCCGCCATTGACCAGCAGGTTCGGGAAAGCTGCCGGGAAAACGGTCGGCTCGGTCAGACGCTCATCGTAGTTCGGCACGAAATCGACGGTGTCCTTTTCCATGTCAGACATCAGCGTGCCGCCCAGAGGCGTCATGCGGGCTTCCGTGTATCGCATGGCCGCCGGAGGGTCACCTTCCACGGAACCGAAGTTCCCCTGCGGGTCGATCAGAGTCTCGCGCATCGCCCAAGGCTGCCCCATGTGGACGAGAGTCGGGTAGATGACCGCTTCACCGTGTGGATGGTAGTTGCCTGAGGTGTCACCGCAGATCTTCGCGCACTTCATCTGCTTCTTCGGCGGATAAAGGCCCAGTTCATGCATCGCATAAAGAATGCGGCGCTGGGAGGGCTTCAAACCATCTCGCACGTCTGGTAACGCACGCGAAATGATGACCGACATCGAGTAGTCGAGGAATGAGTTTTTGACCTCATCAGCGACAGAGATGGGGCGGGTGTTGGATTCTTGCATGGACGTGAGTCGAAAGGGCTAAGCGAAATGAGAGAAGGATCAGACGTCGAGGTTGCGCACGTTCAGGGCGTTCTCTTCGATAAAGTGTTTCCGGGGTTCGACGACATCGCCCATGAGGATGGTGAACATGCGTTCGGCTTCGTGGGCGTTGGATTCGTCGAGCTTGATCTGGAGGAGGGTGCGCTTGTTCGGGTCCATGGTGGTCTCGAAGAGCTGCTTGGCGTTCATTTCACCGAGACCCTTGAATCGTTTGATCTCCATGCCGCGTTTGCCGATCTCCATGACCTTGTCGAGGATGCCGGGGATGCTGAAGACGGGGTGGACTTTGGCGTTATCGCCTTCGCCCTCGATGACTTCGAAGAGCGGTTTGTCCTGGCTGCTGAAGTGATCGACATGCAGGCCGAGTTCGTCGAGCTGCTGGAAGCGGCGCTTCATGCCATGGGCTTCGTGGATCTCGATCAATCGAGCACGGCGATGGGCCTTCGGGGCGGTTTGGCCTTCGACTTCGACCTCGGGTTTGCCGAAAAGATGGAGGTCGTTGTTCTCGCGAGCAAAGGCAGCGAGCTGCTCATTGCCGAGGAAGTATTTGATCACCACTTCATTGCCTTCGCGGATGGTCACGAGGTAGTGCGGCAGGTTGCCAGTGGCTTCGTCGCGGGCCTGGAGGTAGGCCTCGAAGTCGCCACCATGACGGCGGATGATGTCGGCAAATTTGGCGACGGGCACGAGTTGTTCGAGGATCGACTTGAGTCGGTCATCGGCGACTTTGCTACCATCGGCGATGTTGCGGAGGCTGATTTCGCCGGAGCCCATTTCGAGCAGCATGGCTTCCATCTGGTTGTCATCCTGCACATACTCCTCTCGTTTCTTTCGCGTGACCTGATACAGCGGCGGCTGGGCGACATAAATGTGCCCGCCTTTCACCAGCTCGGGCATCTGCCGGTAGAAGAAGGTCAGCAGCAAGGTGCGGATGTGAGAGCCATCGACATCGGCATCGGTCATGATGACGATCTTGTGATAGCGAAGCTTCTCGATGTTGAAGGAGCCTTCGACCTCGCTGTCGCCACCGATACCGGTGCCGATGGCGGTGATCATGGTCTGGACTTCCTTGTTTTGCAGCACCTTTTCCAGGCGGGCCTTCTCGGTGTTGATGAGCTTTCCACGCAGCGGCAAAATAGCTTGGTTGTGGCGATTGCGGCCCATCTTGGCGGAGCCACCGGCGGAGTCACCCTCGACAATAAACAGCTCTGTCTTCGAAGGATCGCGCTCGGAGCAGTCCGCCAGCTTTCCAGGCAGACCACCACTGCTCATGGCGTCTTTGCGGATGGCTTCGCGGGCTTTGCGGGCAGCTTCGCGGGACTTGGCGGCGATGATGATGTTGTTGATCACCGTGACGGCGATGTCCGGCGTCTCATCGAAGAAGCGCATCAAGCCTTCATAGACGATGGAGCTGACCACACCTTCGACCTCGCCATTCACGAGCTTCACTTTCGTCTGCGAGTTGAAGCGCGGGTTTGGCAGCTTCACGCTCAGCACGCAGATCAGACCTTCGCGGCAGTCATCGCTCTCGATCTCGGGCAGCTTGTCTTTAAAGCTCTTCGGATTGTTCGTGATGTAGGCTTTCACCGCACGGGTGAGCGCGGCTTTCAGGCCGCTGTAATGCGTGCCGCCATCGGGATTCGGGATGGCATTGGCAAAGCAGAGTGTCTGCTCGTTCAGCCCCTTGTTCCATTGCAGCACGCAGTCCACGAGGATGAACTTGTTCTTGTCATCGATCACGACTTCACGACGACCAGCAAGCGCGATGGCATCTGGATGAACCTTGTCTTTATCAGCGCCGAGCTCGCGGACGAACTGCTTCACGCCTTCCTGATAAAAGAGCACTTCCTGGCGCGGGGTTTCAGCGCGCTCATCGGTGATGGTGATCTTGATGCCGGGGTTCAGGAATGCCAGCTCGCGCAGACGGGTGAGCAGGCGCTCAAAGACAAACGTCGTCGTGATGGTGAAGATCGTGGCATCAGGATAGAAGCTGATCTTCGTGCCAGTGCGCTTCGGATCATCGAGATCACCGAGCACCGTCAGCGGCTCGGTGGTGATGCCGCGCTCGAAGCCGATGGCATACACCTTGCCGTCGCGATAGACCTCACACTTGAACCAGTCGGACAGGGCATTCACGCACTTCGCGCCGACGCCGTGGAGACCGCCGGAGAATTCATAAGCCCCATCGCCAAACTTGCCGCCCGCATGGAGGTTCGTGAGCACCAACTCCACGGTAGGCATGCCCTTGGAGTGCATCTCGACCGGGATACCGCGACCATCGTCCTCGACGCTCAGCGAGCCGTCGCTGTGGATGTTGATCCAGACGTTTTTGCAATTGCCCGCGAGATGCTCATCGATGGAGTTATCGACGACTTCAAAGACGCAGTGGTGGAGGCCTCGCTCATCGGGATCGCCGATGTACATTCCGGGGCGGAGGCGGACGGCTCGGAGCCCTTCCAGGTGCTGGATTTGTTCGGCACCGTAAGCCTGGTCGGAGGCTACGGCGGTGGAGTTTGAATCAATGGATTCAATGATTTCGTCTGGCATAAAGGTTGTCGGTTTTGCCATCGCCTGAGTCTGTCCAAAACACCGCTCCAGAAACGTGCTCGATGGGCTGGTTTTGAGGGTAGCAAGATACCCCCCCGTGCAAAGGTTTTTGTGCCTCCGAACAGGTCTTTTTTCTGAAACCCAAAGACCCCGGTTGAAATAGCGCTGGAAGCCTTGAAAGAAAGGCTGGGCCTATGGTGTCAGCGCGGCTGGACACGATGTCCTAAAGCCCACAACGCCAAGGCACCGAGCATCCATGGCAGGCCGAGTTTTAGAATGGCCGCAGGGTCATCAAAAGCCGTGAGCCATTCGACGCTCCCTGCCCCGCTCCGAGTTCCTCCTGAGATCCCTCGAAACATGATGTAGCTTGGCAGACACCATGCGCTGATTTTGAAAAGAGTGCCGATCAGCAATCTCGACCAACGGCCAGCGCCTGTGAGCTCCGGCATCCAATGCTCAGACATCGAAAGAATGGCAGCAAGCGCCAGACCTATCGACGTGAGCAACCATACGGCGGACGCAAGGCTCATGGCATCAGACATCCGGAGTGCCGCAGTGAGATAGGTGCCGACTCCTCGAATGGCGAAGATATCCTCCACGCAGATCGCGAGCAGCAAGGCAAGGAGTCCGAGCAGGTCGATGCCGACATCGCGGGATCGTGCATCTCGTTCCAGACAAAGGCTCAAACATTGTCCCGTGAGCGGAACAGCCATGATCCCTACCACGGGAATCCACGTCCACGACCAACGCGCCCAGGCTTCGATCAACGACAAAGAAGCCTCCGATTCGCTCGCCGGCATCAAAGTCCAGATAGGATGGCCAAGCTGACCGATCCACCAGCCAAGAAAACTCCATGCCGCCAAGGTCACCGGGTAAAAGGCCAGCGCCTTGCCCAACCAAAAAGCTACGCCACCCAGAGCGTGAGGAAGGAGCAGCCGGATGAATGCGGCCATCGTCACGGCGAGCGCCAGCGCCAGGAGAAGTCTCGCCGTCGTAGCAAGAGCGAGGGCCCAGGGAGCAAGGCCAAATGACTGCATCCACAGATGCACATCGCCGCCGACACAGCAGAGAGCGACAACTGCCCCCACCAGCAGGACGAGCAGCATGGCGCAGAGACGGCGGAAGAGGTCGGATTGCCAGTTCATCATCGCATCACTTGGGTGGAAGCATTTCCAGCTTTGCCTGCGGGTTTGCCAAAGCGGAGGTGGCGGAAAGAAGATCCTGCAAGGTAAGCCCACGGGAGAGGTCCAGCCGCCGCAATCCAGGAAAGCCACTCTCGCGCACGGCGATCTCGGTCAGATCGGTGAAGAGCGGCAATGCAGGCTGAAGCTCGCGAAGCCGTGCCTCGACGGCTGCCGCACGACGAGGCACCTGGGCAGGGTCAAACTCGGCCACCAGCGCCTCCAGCAGTAGATCGAGCTGCGGATCGGCGATCTGGCTGACATTCAGGCCATGTCCACCACTGTGGGCCGAGTGCCAGAAGGGCAGCACATCCCAGCCGGGGGCGAGTTCACCGCCAACGAGCGCTGCATCGAATCTGCCAGACTGCAATTCCATGAAGTAACTGCGCGCAGGCACTTCGATGAGGTCGATACGCACCCCGAGACGCCCCCACTGCTGAGCGAGCGCCAGAGCGAGTCGCTGGCGGTCTGCATTTCCATTTGGGATCACCAATCTCAGGCGCAATTCCGCGACACCACGCCTGAGCCGACCCTCGATATCCTTTAGCCAGCCAGCCGAGGTCAGCAGTCTCTCCGCTGCACTGGAATCTGGGAGAGCGGGAGTGTCAGTGGAGGAAAACCAGAATCCGGGAGGGAAAAAGCTGTCATGCGCACGCCCGAGTCCGCCCGGCATCGTGAGTCGCAGAGCCTCACGATCCAGCGCCACCGCCAATGCACGCCGGACATTCACATCGGCTAGAATGGGTGACGTCGTCTGCCAGACAAGCATGAGCTGGTGCCGCGCAGGCGTGGTCAGAGTCTTCAAACTGGATCCTGCCGCCAGCATCTCTCGTGGCAGTCCAGCAGGCCAGGCCACATCAAAAGATTTCGTGGCGAAACCAATGCGCGCTTGCAGAGGCGAGGTGGAGGCGAGCATCTGGATTCTCGGAGGTGCCTCCTTGGTTTCAACAGAGGGTCGTTTTTTAAGCCACATCCGCGAGCCATCGGACCGCTCCACCTGCCACGCGCCAGCGCCCGGCGGAGCTTTGGTCGATTCCGCTGAGCTTCGAGCAAGCCAATTGGCAGAGAGAATGGGCAGTGTCGTCCAGGCTGCGAGCGCCGGACTGTAGGACTTCCGGTAAATAATCCTCACCAGCTCTGGTTCGGGCTCCTCGATGACCTGAATTTGACGAAAAGCATCCCTGCCAGGCAATGGCCACGGACGCGGCATCACATAAGCCAGTGTGGCACGAACATCGGCGGCGGTGATTGGATCACCCGCAGGCCAGTGCAGGCCGGGTTTCAATCGAAAGTCCAGCACTGGCTCCAGAAGTGCCGCGACTTCAGTGACGGGCACAATTTCCGGAACTGGCGAGTGTCGAGGCCCGAGCCACTCGATGAGAGCCTGCTGCGCCTGCAAACCCGTGCGGGTCGTCACGATCTCGCAGGTACCATCCTCATCAAACCACAAACGTTTTGTGCTCCCGGCATGATCCGCATGGCGGGCGAAGTCCTCCAGCGCAAAGCGCGCACTTGGTGGTGCATGGATGCGAACAAAGGTGAGCTTCTCGGGGGCGCTGACAGCCAGCACAGCCTGCACCTCGGCGGCCACCGCACTTTCAGGACGCGTGAAGCGAACGATCAGCGACTCGCCCTGCGTGGCCACAGATTCGAGATCCCAGTTGGCACGCTTCTCCACCGGTTGCTCGCGCAGTTCCTGAGCTGCCGCACGTGCATCCTCGGCGGAGGCAAACCAGCACGTCATGTGCTGATGCCAGGTCCATTGTTCCGCCAGCGCCGTGGCCAGCCGCCCTTCACGATCAATGCGCAGAAGCGGCTCATGGATCAAATCCAGGATCTGCCGTTCGGCCTCATCAGCCGGTAGAAATGGATTTAACGCGGGCAACTGAGGTCCGGGCAGGAGCAGCACCACATCGCTCGTGCTCGTCCGCTGCGTCAGTGCGGCGCGCCTGGCGCTCCAGCCACCGAGAGCCAGAGCCAGCAGAGCCAAGCCGGAAAAGATGAATCGCAACCGCGTCATGTGATCCAGACGCTATGCGCAGTCGCTAGATAGGATCAACTGACTTCCGAGCATGTCAGGCACTCGCTTCAAAAAGTGGTCAATCCCGGGGGAGGGCCTCCGCCGCCCTGATAGGCCGGAGCCGCAGGTGTGCCATTACCGCCGAGGCGCTTGAAAAAGGAAGGTCGTGCAGCAGGAGCAGGGGTGGGGTTTTGCACTGGTTGTGGCGTTGATGCCTGCGCGGGATAGTTCGGGACCAGGGATTGCTGCGAAGCGACCGCCTGCTGCTGGGGATAATAAGGCTGCTGAGCATACGTCTGCTGTTGGACCTGTTGTTGCGGATAAGACTGCTGCTGGTAGGCTGGCTGCGAATACCCGCCCTGAGGGATTCGGTCAGCGGTCACCTTGACCTGAGAAAGCTGCATCTGCGACATGCCGATGAATTGAGCCGCAGCACCAGAGAGATTGATCACCCTTCCTGGATAGGAGGGGAAGCGGCCATTGACCATCGCCTTCACGCTGCGGCCATTGTAGAGGTTTTTCACCGTCACCTCGGTGCCAAATGGCAGTGAGTTGTGAGCCGCAGTGCTGTAGCCGGGATGATAGACCTGACCGGAGGACGTCATGCGCCCGGCATAGCTGTCTGCAATGTAGGACGCCCATCCTTGCTCCTGATAAGCAGGTGTCCGGCAACTGACGAGAGCCAGCGTGATAGTAGTGAAAATGACAATCCTCAGATGGGTCATGCTGGCCGATCTATACACGGCCAGCTCAACTGAGTCACGCAAGATGTCAGCCGTCGCTTATTTCAAACTCATGATGAATGCCTTCACATCGGCGAACTCCTGCGGTTTCAAGATGAGATTCATCGGCGGCATGGGGCTGATCGGCGTGGCAGTGTAGCCTTCGGCCAGCTTGGCGTTCGGGTTGACGAGGCTTTCGAGGATGTAGGCGGCGTCCTTGCGCGTGGCGATTCCATCCAGGGCTGGTCCGACCGGACTGCCCTGCCCTTTGAGAATGTGGCAGTTCTTGCAGGCAGCGACGGGATGCTCCCAGAAGATTCTCTCGCCACGCTTGGCGTCACCAGCGAGTTTGGATTCGTCCTCCTCCACTTCGGCGATGAGTTCACACAGGCTGACGTCGTCGAAGTAGGTATCGCCCTTGCCGACGTGAAGAAGGTTGATGCTGGCTTTCGGGCGGTCCTTACTGTTGAAGGTGACTTCGACTTCGGTCCAATCCTGCGTGCGGCCGATGGTTTTGGTCTCTGCGCGGCCGATGTGGTCATTGAGGCTGGCCTTGCCACGGAAGCTATGGGTTTTGATCCAGGCGCTTATTTTGTATTCCGTATTCGGCTTCAAAGCCACGTCGGCGAAGAAGCTGGTGTCGGCATCGTCTCGGGTGATGACGCGGAAGCCATGTTTGCCGCTGTGGACCATCTTCGGATCGATAACGATGCTCCACTCAGCTCCAGCATTGCCAGGTTTGCTGCCATAGTTGCGGAGCTTCCAGCCGACGGGCGTTTTGCTGCCCTTGGCGAGTTCTTCAAAGCCGGGATTCGGAAGCAGGTTTGGACCTTCTTTGTAATTCAGAGCCTTGTGCTTCTTGCCGAGCATTTTGGCAGCTTCGGCCAGCCATTCGTCATTCTTCACGATGGGATCTGCGGCGAGCTTCTTGACGAGCGTCTGAATTTCAGGCGTGGTGGTGAAGTCCGCGAGCTTCACCAAGGCGGCGAGACGCGTGTGCAAATCAGGATCACTGAAGGTGCCGGAGCCGAAGAGGAGTGATTGCGACTTGGCATCGCTGCCGAGGGCACGGACGGCGTTGCGGCGGAGCTTGGCATCTTTGGCGAGAAGGGCGGCCTGGTGGGTGGCTCCGTCGAGTTTGCCGAGTCCGCTCAAGGTCCACAGGGCATGAACCGCAGCGATGTTGCCATCATTCGCGGTGACTTTCTTCATGAGTTCAGGGACACCTTTTTCAAACTTGTTATCCACGAGTGCACGCTGAGCGGTGAGGCGGGTGAAAACAGTGCTGCCGCTGAGTTTGGGGCTCTGCGCCGTGGGATTTGTGCCCTTGGCGACGATGCGATAGATGCGACCACGACTGTGATCGCGGATGTCATTTTCATGCGCTCCACCGACTCCCGTCGTGGCGACGAAGCCACCGCGTTCAAGGCTCGGCGTGGGGTTGTGCTGGATAATGAAATTTTGGAAATCAGCCACCCATACGGCACCATCGGGGCCGACTTCGGCATGGACGGGGGAGTTCCACTCGTCGCTGCTGGCGTAGATGTTCATGAAGTCGAGTGCCTTGTAGCCAGCACCGTCGGCTTGCACATCGACGAGAGCGACGACCTTCATCGTGGGCTCGCAGATCATGGCTTTGCCCTGGAAGCGCTTCGGCAGATTGTCGCTGTAGATGAAGTTTGATCCGGCGGCCGCCGTGTAACCACCGAAGACATCGACCTGACGGAAGTTGGGTGTGATGGTGTGGCAGGTATCGACGACATTGATCTTTTTGGCGGTCTGGCCGCGTGAACCTTCGGGATAAGCGGTGGCTGGGATGCCCCCATAAAAGATCGGAGCACCATTGGCTGTGCCGCCAAATTGATCTCCTGCATCGTTGTAACTGTGCGCCCAGGCGTTGTTGGTGAACTGATGCAGGAACTCGATGGCGCTGCCATCGGCTTTAAAGCGATAGGTGCCCATGGCGAACTGGTGCTTTTTGCCGCCGACATAGCCCTCGATGCCGCTGTAGCCGACGCAGCCGTAGATCCAATTGTCATAGCCGTAGTGCAGGTTGCTGGCCTGCGCGTGAGTATCACGGATGCCCCAGCAGTCGATGATCGTCTCGCGCACATCGGCTTTGTCGTCACCGTCGGTGTCTTCGAGGTAGATGAATTTCGGCGGTGCGGCGACGATGATTCCTTTGCGGGCAAAAACGATGCCGGTGGGCAGATTGAGCTTGTCGGCAAACACAGTGAACTTGTCGGCCTTGCCGTCACCATCCGTATCTTCGCAGATTTTGATGCTGTCCTGACCTTCGCCGTTTTCCTGGATGCCATGCGGATAGTCCCGTGTCTCGACGACCCAGCAGCGCCCGCGCTCATCCCAGGCAAAGGCGATGGGTTTGGCAATGTCGGGCTCGCTCGCAAAGAGCTTCAATTCGCAATCAGCAGGAACTTGGGTGCGCTCCATGCTGGCCTTCACACTCATGGGAAGCTGGAGCGTGAGTGGTTCAGGACGCTTCTCGTAGTTGGCGACCTGCGGGTGTTTCTTGCGCTCTTCAGGCTCACGTTGCTTCAAAAAAGCGTCATAAGCGGCCCTGCGCTCGGGAGTCAGTTTGCTGAGCAAAGACTCACGGCTGAGATCATCATCAAATTTCACAACGAGGTCGTAAGTCGCGTCCACCTTCTCTTTGGCGTAGTCGAAGTAGATCGCATCGCGTCCGAGATCACGCATGGCATCATGCAGCGGACCGACGGCAGATTGCTCTTTACCATGGGCATCAAGATAGAGCACGCGAATGGGGCCGGTGGGTGCGGCCTGAAGGTTGGCGGCAGTGAGGAGCGCGAGAAAGAGGCGTTTCATGGTCGATGGATGGTGGTGGCAGATGAACGCCTGATCCAGCCCGATGTGCTCTGACAAGTTTTAGGCGATATCTGCCTCAGGAAGTGACTAACACCGTCCACACACGCGCAGCAACAAGAACGCCACAAGTGGGGCAGAAAGCAGGTTGCAAATGCCATGAGGTTTGAACCCATCGCCCGTCCTTTCGCAGCCCACCAAGCCATGATTAGCTCACATAAATGGCTTTTCACACCACGAAATCACCTCAAAACAACGATCATAGGCCTTAACTGTGTGCCATTCACGCCATGCATATGATTGGGAGCCATCCTCACGAGGTCAAACACGCACCTCCAGCAGGGCAGCCTCCTCGGCATGAATGGGGCGGTTCACGGTGGTGTCGGCGCCAAGCAACTGATCCAGATCGTCATCGGAAAGCGCATCGAGATCCACGTCTTCAGCCGCTGCGGGTTCCGCAACGATCACGGCGAGAGTCGGCGAGGCACCTTTGGAAGCGCCCATGTGTTCGGCGATCAAGCTCGCGATCTGGCCGATGGTGCGGGCTTTCATCAAGCTCGCAGGTGGCAAGGCAACGCCGATGGAGCTTTCGATGGAGTTTTCAATCTCGACGGCCATGAGGGAATCGAGGCCGAGATCGGTTAGAGGCTGGTCAAAGCGCAGTCCTTCGGGTTTCACCCGCAGGACGGAGCCAACGACATCGCGCACGGCCTGGCCGATGACTTCGGTGCGATCCGCAGGGGCGGCGGACTCGATCTTGAGCCGCCAGTCGCTTTTCGTGCCGCTTGATTCGGGGGCATCGACACCAGCGGCGTAGATGCGCTCCAGCAGCGGGCTCTCCTGGCCGCCACGATAGGATTGGCGCCACTTCGACCAGTCCACACGCATCGCCAGAGCTTGCGTGGCACCCGCATTGAGGAAGGACTCGACCAGCACGACGACTTCGCCGGGCGACAGCGGCGTGGTGCCGTGAAGGGCCAGATATTCGGCCACGCGCTCATTGCGGGCCACATAGCCTTCGCCACCGAGCGCGCCCCAGTTGATCGCGAGCGCAGGTAGGCCGATGGCTTGACGATGATGCGCGAGCGCATCGAGGAAGGCATTCGCGGCGGCATAGTTGGCCTGCGCGGAGTTGCCAAAGACACTCGCAAGAGAGGAGAACATCACAAAGCAGTCCAAGTCCATGCCCAACGTGCCTTCATGCAGCAACCAAGCGCCATGTGCTTTCGGCGCGATCACCTTGATCATGCGATCACGCGTGAGCGCTGCCATGGGCGCATCGTCGATAACCATGGCGAGATGAAACACGCCCTTCAAAGGATGCCCTGCCGCTGAAATGCCAGCGAGCACGCGTTTCACATCTTCTGCTGATCCAGCATCCGCCTTGAAAACCTGCACATCGACGCCGCGAGCACGCAACTTGGTCACGAAGGCTGTGGCTGCGGGTGTGGAAGCCCCGCTGCGGCTGGTGAGCACAAGATGTTTTGCACCGCAGTCGGACAGCCATTCAGCCATGACTTTGCCAAAGCCGCCAAAGGCACCTGTGATCAGATAAGCGCCGTCCGGCTTCACTTCAAAGGTTGGAACCAGCGGTTCGCCGCGTCTCGCGACGAAAGGCTCGGGGAAGGACACGATGACTTTGCCGGTGTGTTTGCCTTGCGCCATCAGGCGGAAGGCGGAGTCGATGCGACAGGCTGGGAACGAGCGGAAGGGCAGTGGTTGCAGCTCCTTTTGTTCGACCAACTCGGCGATGGTTCCCAAGATCTGGCGCGTGCGCTTTTCATCGCCACTGAAGATCGCATCCATCGCGACGACATGGAACGAGGCGTTCTTCCGCAACGGCCAGAGCGGGATGCGGCTGTTTTGATAGATGTCGCGTTTGCCGATCTCGATGAAACGACCGAACTGCGCGAGGCAGGAGAGGCCCATCGGGATGGCCTCGGCGGCGAGCGCGTTCAGCACCACATCCACGCCTTTGCCATCGGTGAGTTCCATCACGGCTTCCGCAAAGTCAGCACGCCGCGAATCAATGACGTGCTTCACACCGAGGACGGTGAGCAGCGAGCGCTTGGCCGCGCTACCGGCACTAGCGATGACTTCCGCGCCGAGATGATGCGCGATTTGGATCGCCGCCATGCCCACGCCGCCTGCCCCTGCATGAACGAGCACGCGCTCGCCCGTCTGCAACTGCGCCACGGTTTTCAGCGCATGCCAGGAGGTCATAAAGACCACGGGCAGCGTTGCCGCTTCTTCAAAGGACAGGCCATCGGGGATGATGCGTACATCACCAGCACGCGCCATCGAGTCGGTGGCGAGACCGAAAACAGCGAGGCCAAACACGCGGTCACCGGCCTTCACATGCGTGACACCAGCGCCGACAGCTTTAACAACACCAGCCACTTCATCGCCAAAGATGCGCGCATCGGCTGTCTCAGCGGGATAAAGCGCCAGCGCCTTGAGCACATCGCGGAAGTTCATGCCAGAGGCTTTCACATCGATCACCACCTCGCCTGCGCCACAGGGCGGCAGCGCGAATGGCACCAAGCGAAGTGCATCGAGTAAACCACGCTCGCGAGATTCGAGCCGGAGCGGCACGTTGCGATCCAAGATCTGCTCTCTCGGCTCCAAACCACGAGTGATGCGGCGGGCATAACGAGCTTCGCCGCGGAAGGCGATCTCACGTTCGGTGTCTAGTTGCAGCAGTTCGTTCCAAATCAGCGTATTGTCCGTGGTCTCAACATCGGACGGCAGATCAATGCTGCGGCAGGTGAAGTTGTTGTGTTCATTGGCGATCACGCGCATCAGGCCGATGGAGGGGCTTTGAGCAAGGGAGATGACATTGTCACGACCGACGGCTTGAGCAGCGCGTGTGATGACATCTAAATGCAGCTTGGCCGCAGGGCTGATGATTTCGATGGCCTGTGTCAGATGGAACAAGGCATCGGTGCCGAGCATGGCTTCGCCCGGATCGGACTCATCGAGACTCCACAGGAAGACAAAGCGCTCAGGGGCTTCATCGGCGCAGGATTGCAGCAGTTGCTTCCAATCTTCGGGCGCTTCGGCTCGCAGGGTGAATGCGTCGGATCCTTCAGACTCAAAGGCAGTGCCGCGATGCGCGATGCGGCAGCGTACACCACTAAGGCGGAGCTGCGTAACGAGGTTTTCGCCAAGACCGGATGAATCGGCAAAGATGAGCCAGGATTTCTCGGCAGGCGCTTCGACAATGTCTGGCGCAGTTGCGATTGGTTCGCTCCATGGCTTGCGGGCCATAAGGCCGATGAGGCTTTCACCGCCTTGGGAGCGGATCAGGCCGGAGAGTGACGCGGTTTCGCTAAATCCCGTTTCGCTGAGCACCTTTTGCCATTGCTCGCGTTCCAGCAGCGGATGATGCGGACGCAGATCTCGATCCGTAAAGCGCCACCAGCCGCTGGTGAGACCGAAGACGGCGTTCAACCACAAATGCGGTGTGGCGACATCGACAAACAACAAGCTGCCGCCAGGGGCGAGCAAATCGTTGATGTGGCGCAGTGCGACACGCACATCGCTCACGGCATGGATGACGTTGGTGCCGAGAATGATGTCGAAGGAGCCGAGATCGAACTCCTGCTCGTTGCCGGGCTTTTCGAGATCGAAGGTGTGGAACTCGACTTCGGGATAAGCGGCCAGCTTTTGACGCGCAGCGGGGAAGAAGGCGGCGGAGACATCGCTGAACACATACGAATGGACGCCGCGCTCGATGAGCGGCAGCACCTGTGAGGCTAGGCCGCCAGTGCCTGCGCCGATCTCCAGAATGCGCAGTCCGCGTCCTTCAGGAAGCTGACGCGCAGCCTCCGCCACCGCGCTGCCGATGGCGGCGAGCCAGGGACTCGTAACGAGGCCGTCGCCATAAAATTGATCGAGCAAGTCAGCGCCGCCGCTGGTGAACAAGACCTGCACGGCCTCCTTTTCGCCACGCATGATGGGACCGAGTTCCGCGCAGGTAGCACCGCAGAGCAAGGCCTCTGGCAGATGGCCTGGATACTTGCCGAGGCTCTCACTGAGCAGTTGAGACGCGCTGTCAGCCGCTTCCGTGAACTCAGGCGTTGTTTGATAGCCACCTTGCTCCTTCGTGAGCAGATTCAATGATACCAAATTGTCCGCGAGTTGCTCGAATGAGCGATGCATGGACTCCGCCACGCTAAGTGACTCAGCGGCGAAGATTTCATCTTCGGTGCAGCCCGCTCCCATATCTCTTAGGCCGCTCGCGACTTGCGCAGCAGTGAGTTTGTCACCTGCGGCGCTCGCGGCATCCAGATTGTTACGTCCGCGCATGTCGAGCACTTCATCCAGCGCGAGCTGGGCGACCTCATGCAGACGGCTCAAAGCCACGGGGGCAGGTGATGCCGCGCGAGGACTCGTAGGACGCTTTTCCCAGGCCACATGGTAAGTCACATCGCGGCCTTTGCCGGTTTTGCCGGTGCGCTTGGCTCCTTCCACGCTGATGGCGCGGAAGCCGTCGATGCGCACGCAGGGCTTGCCGGATTCGTCAAAGAGTTCGATGCCGCCTTCGACAAACTCATCGTTAGCCTGCTTCACACCGGCACGCACGAGGCTTGAGGCTCCGGGCGAACGTAGGAACAAGATGCGGGCAAAGCGCACGGGCAATCGCAGCCCGGCGGTACGGCCTTCAATCGTCGCGGCACCGGCGGAGAAGATTTGTAACGCGCCGTCAAAGAGCACGGGATGCAGCGGATACTCAGCCGCACGTTGTGCAATCGTTTGGCCCAACGAAACACGACCTGACGACTTGCCAGCGCCTGCGGAAAGCTCGCGGATGGGGCGGAACTCCTCGCCATAGCGCAGGCCCATGTCGGCCATGTGGCCGTAGAAGGTGTCGAGGCCGACGTTTGGTAAAGTGGAAGTCTCCCAAGCCGACGAGACGAAGGAGGACTCGGTGCGCTCGCCGCGCATGGAGCCGACGACATGCGTGGACCATGAGGCTCCGTTTTCAAATTTGCTCTGGATGGAGAACGTGCGCTCGGCGAGATCATACGTCAGCTCCAGCAGTAGGCCGGACGGCGGATCAGGCAGGATGAGCGGCTTGCGAATCTCGAAGTCTTCGATGACGAAGGCTTTGCCCTCGAACAATTGCACACCGGCTTCGAGGACCATTTCGACGAAGCCTGCGGCGGGGAAGATGATGAGGTTTTCGACGCGATGATCCTTCAAGAAGGCCATGTGGCGATTGTCGAGACGTGTGATCCACGTCGGCGTGGCGCGAGCGAGCCGGACATCGAGCAAACCTCGACCACCAGGAGCGAGACGACCTTCACGCATGTCGGCGGATTCATTCCACCAGCGCGCTTTGTCCCATGAGTAAGTCGGCAGCGTCAAAAGACGACGCGATGGCGTGAGCGCCTTGAAGTCGAGCACGACACCAGCGAGATGCAGATCCATCGCGGTTTCGAGCAAGGATTCATGCTCGCGTTCACGACGCGCTGAAGCCAGCACAGCATTTTTGCCGCCGCTCTCGGCGAGGCATTCCTGAATGGAACGCACCAGCGCTGGATGCGCACCGATTTCGAGCCAGGCATCGACACCGAACTCGGCCAGCGCCGCAATCGCTGGCGCAAACTCCACCGGCTGCCGCACACCGCGTGACCAGTGGCCCGCATCGCATGATGCGCCATCGAGACGCTGACCTGTGACCGTGCTGAAGAAGGGAAGCGTCTCAGGCGTTGGCGTGAGATCAGCCAGCGCTGTCTTTAAGGCATCGGCAGCGGGCTGCATCATCACGTGATGGAAGGGATGGCTGACTTGCAGGAAACGGGCGAAGACACCCTTCGATTCCAGTTCGGCAGCGATGACTTCCAGTGAGGTCTTCAAGCCCGACAGCGTGAGTGAGCGAGGTCCATTGAAGGCAGCGATGCTCACCGTACGGTCATGTTTGGCAATCACGGCGCGAGCTTCATCGGGACTCATGCCGACAGCGAGCATGGTGCCACCAGCGGCAGCACACTCGTCCATGAAGCGTCCGCGCAGCACGATAATCTTCGCAGCTTGATCGAGCGTGAGGATGCCTGCCACGCATGCGGCGGCGACTTCACCCACACTGTGTCCGACGACAGCCGCAGGCTGAATGCCCCATGACTGCCAAAGAACTGCGAGTGCCATCTGCATCGCGAAAATCGCAGGCTGCGAGATCTCGGTGCGCTGCATTTTTGTCTCAGCTTCGGGACGATTGAGTTCGTCCATCAGTGAGAATTTGGCCCATGGCCGCATGGCCTTGTCGCAGGCCTCGATCATGCGTTTGAAGACCGGTTCATACTGCATGAGTTCGCGGCCCATGCCTTGCCATCGCGGGCCTTGACCACTCATGACGAAGACCACACGCGCAGCTTGTTCGGGGCGCGGCGTGAAGGCGGTGCGCATGCGCGGACCGGGTTGTCCGGTCGAGAAGGCGCTGAGTTCCTGCACCATCTCGCCAATCGTGCGGGCGGTGAGCGCGAGGCGATGCGAGTGATGATTGCGCCGTGCGCCGAGCATGTAAGTGAGGTCCGGCAACAGCGGCGAACTGCCATTCAGCTTCGAATGATCATCCAACCACACGCTCAACTGCCAGGCCGAAACGCGCAGCGCCTCTTCGGAACGAGCGGAGAGCGTCAAAGGCCACGCGCGGCTTGTATCAGGACTTACATGAGCTCGTGGTGCCTGTTTCGGAGCTTCCGAGAGGATCACATGCGCGTTGGAGCCGCCAAAGCCGAAGGAATTGATGCCAGCATGGCGCGTGGCACCGTTTCCAGGAAAAGCTTCGTTCGCCACCGGCATGCGTAACTTCAGCGCGGTAAAGTCGATGTGCGGATTGGGCGTGTCAAAGTGGAGACTCGCCGGAATGCGTCCGTGTTTGAGCACGAGAGCGGCTTTGACCAGACCTGCTACTCCAGAGGCGGTTTCCAAGTGGCCAAGATTCGTTTTCACCGAACCAATGACGAGTGGATTGTCATCTGTGCGGTCGGCGCACAATGCCTCGGCGAGCGCGTGAGCTTCGATGGGATCTCCCACGGCTGTTCCGGTGCCATGAGCTTCGACGTAGCCGATTTGGGAAGGTTTGACGCCAGCGATCACGCATGCATCGCGCACGAGCCGCGCCTGGGCTTCAGGACTTGGCAGCGAGATGCCATTCGTGTGGCCATCCGAGTTCACCGCGGAGCCGATGATCACTGCATGAATTGGATCGCCATCGGCGATGGCTTCCGAGAGTTTTTTCAGGAGTACCATGCCTGCGCCTTCGCCGCGCACGAAGCCATTAGCGGAGGCATCGAAGGCCTTGCATTTGCCTTCGGGGGACAGCATCCCGGCTTGCGAAAAGCCGATGAAGCCATCCGGCGTGATCATCACAGTCACACCTCCGGCCATCGCTGTTTTGCAATGTCCGGCCAGGATATGCTCGCAGGCCACATGCACGGCGGTCAGCGCGGAGGAACAGGCGGTGTCCATCGCGATGCTTGGGCCGGTGAGGTTTAGGCAATAGGAGATGCGATTTGCCGCGATGCTGTGCGCGCTGCCGGTGGGCGTGTGCGCGCTGATGCCCGCGCGATCTGTGGGCGTGTGTTGCAGGCCCTGGTAGTCATTGTGCGAGATGCCGACGAAGACACCGATGTCCGTGCCCTTGTCGAGATCGAGCACAACGCCTGCGTCTTCGATGGCTTCATACGCTGTTTCGAGCAGCAGACGCTGCTGCGGATCAATGTAAGGTGCCTCACGTGGCGAGATGCCGAAGAACTGGGGGTCAAATTGGTCAATGCCTTCAATGAAGCCACCACGTTTCGCGATGGTCTTGCCGACGATGCCCGGCTCCGCATCGTAGAAGCGCTCCACATTCCAGCGATCCGCAGGCACATCACCCACAGCCTCGCGGCCTTCTTCCAGCAGCTTCCAGAACGACTCCGCATCATTCACCCCACCAGGGAAACGGCAGCCGATGCCAATGATCGCGATGCCCTCCTTGTTTGGCGTTGCAGGCGAGGGCGTCGAAGCAGGATGGGCGAGTGTGGGCATGTTCAATAAGGGAAAGAGTTCACGGCCCCGCTGCATGAAGCCGCCTCCACCGTTCAATCAGAATCAGGTGTGGGTTCCCTCACTACCTGACCTGCTGTTCATATGCCATGGGGTGAAACCCTACCTTGGCATGTCATGCGGCGGAGATGGGGTCTAACCCTACCTGGGCAGATAGGCATTGCCTCTGACCACTCAAGCAGACGATAGCAGACGCCTATGTGTGGCATTGCTGGTGTGATGGACCTGGCCGGTAGGCGAACGGTGTCCGAAGGTGTGGTCGAACGTATGGCGCGGGCGCTGATTCATCGAGGGCCGGACGAGGAGGGCTTTCTGCATCGGCCTGGTGTGGCGCTGGCTTCTCGACGGCTGAGCGTTGTTGGTTTGGCTGATGGGCAGCAGCCGATGTGCAATGAGGACGAGAGTGCGTTCACCGTCTATAATGGCGAGTTCTTCGACTTTCCCGAGAAGCGCGCGGAGCTGGTGGGGCGCGGGCATCATCTGCACACGCACTGCGACACGGAGATCATCCCGCATCTGTGGGAGGAGAGCCGCGAGGGCATGTTTGAGCGGATGCGTGGTCAGTTCGCCGTCGCTTTGTATGATGTGCATCGGCATCAGCTCACGCTGGGGCGCGATCGCTTCGGCATCTCGCCGCTTTATTGGACGCTGCAAGGCGACTGGCTGCTGTTTGCCTCCGAGATCAAAGGACTGCTGGCCTCGGGCCTGGTGACAGCAAAGGCCGATCTGCGTGGGCTGGATCACATCTTCACCTTTGGCGCGATGCCGGGGCCGGTGACGTGTTTTGAAGGCATCCGGCTTCTGCCTGCGGGGCATTATTTGCAGATCACGCCGGGGGATGCGGAGCCGATCAAGGAGCGCGCCTACTGGACGATGGATTTCCCAAATCACGGCGATGAAGACCCTCATGCTGATCCGCGTAAGTTGGTGGATGAGCTTGAAGATGTCTTGCTAAAGGCAGTGGATAAACGGCTGCGAGCTGATGTGCCGGTGGGGGCTTATCTCTCGGGCGGACTGGACTCCAGCATGATCGTGGCGATGGCCTGCAAGCTTAAAGGCACCGCCATCAACACCTATACGATCCGCGTGGACGATCCGAAGCTCGATGAACTCAGCGCGGCGAATAACACGGCCAAGCACATCGGCACGAAGGCTCCCATCGTTCAGGAGTTTCGAGCCAGCGATGCGCTGGACATGTATCCGCAACTCATCCAAGCCGCCGAGGCACCGGTGATCGACACCTCCTGCGCGGCGCTGCTCATGCTGGCACGTCGGGTTCATTCCAACGGCCAAAAAGTGGTGCTCACAGGCGAAGGCGCTGACGAGTGGCTGGCGGGTTATCCATGGTACAAGATCGCGAAGATCTTCGGTGCGATGGATGTCATTCCGGGCCTGCGCTTGAGTGACATGGCGCGGCGTGCGTTTCTGCGGCTGAACAAGGTGCCGCATTATCCTGCCACGAGCCGGAAAATGTGGGAAGACGCTGTTGGTGGCCCGAATGCTTGGATCGACAGCTACGGCGTGCTGGCGCTCTCGAAGCTGCGCTTCTACGGCGAGCCGATGCGCGAGGTGTTGGCTGAGGCACGACCTTGGGAGGATCTCGGAATGAATCTGGATCGCGCCAAGCACTGGAGTCCGCTGAACCGCAGTCTCTGGGTCGGTGCGCGAGTCACGCTCGCCGGACATTTGCTGCAAGCGAAGGGAGACCGAGTGGCGATGCACTCCTCGGTGGAGGTGCGCTATCCGTTTCTCGATGAAGATGTCTTTGACTTCACCGCCAAGCTGCATCCGCAGTGGAAGCTGAACGGTTTCCGCGACAAGCATCTGCTGCGCCTCGTCGCCGAGCGCTGGCTGCCCAAAGAGATCGCACGGCGCCAGAAGGTCATCTTCCGCGCTCCGCTGGACAGCTTCCACATCGATCCCGAGCCAAAGTTTGTCAGCGAACTGCTCAGCGAGGAATCGTTACGCCGCACTGGTTACTTCGATGTCGCCCAGGTGCGGCATTGGCGGAAGGCGTTTCGTGAGTTGAGAGTCGGCTCACTGCCGCGCCTTTCGGTGGAGATGGGCCTCGCGGCTGTCGTTGCCACGCAGCTTTGGCATCACACGTTCATTGATGGCTCGCTGGCTGATTTGCCGACTTCGGTGCCCGCAAAGTGGGATGTGCCATCGGCGTTCTTTGCCGAGTGAATCACGGCAGCTTCGCCAAGGCATCGCGGCCGCGTTGCTTCAACTCAGGGTCATCGTGTTCCATGTTGGGCATTGACATGCCCTTCTGGATGAACAGCCGCGCCTCGGCATTTTTTCCCATCTGCGCATAGGTCCGGCCCAGCTCGATGTAGTGACGCAGACGTGTGGGATTGATGGCGATGGCTTTGTCGAAGCAAGCCACGGCGGCTTCGTTCGTGGTTGTGGGCAGCTTGCCGTAGATGAGTCCGCCCAGCGCTCGCTTGACGCCGCCGACGTTGGCCAGTGCCTTATGCCAGCGGCCAAGCACATGCCAAGCCACGTCGTTGCGCGGATCGAGTCGGATCGCCTTGTCGGCACCCGCTTTGATGCGCGGCGAGGCTTCCACCTGCTCCTTGCTACCTTGGTGCGGCAGCATCTTACCATAAGTGATGGCGGGACAGAGCTGCGCTTCCGAATCATTCGGCGCAAGCGCCGCAGCCCGCTTGCCATAGCCGAGTGCCAGACCGCCGAGCCGGAGCTTCTCCGTGCTCGACGTGGTGTCGGTCATCAGATGGCGATACTGCCGCGCGATGCGCAGCAGCAGCGGCACGTTCTGTGGCTCCAGTTTTTCGGCCGGGATGTAGTGTTGCAGTGCCTTGGCTGCCTGGAAGGTGCGGTCAAAACCATCGCCAAGCCCCATGAGGTCATTCGCGGTTTGAGCGTGGATTGCCGTGCAGGTGAGCAGCAAAGCTGCGATGATCAGTGAAAGGCGCATGAGGTTAGGATTTGGTTTCCATCAAGCGGCCCGCGTTCAAGAGTTCAGCCTCGCTGAGCCGGGGGCCGACGAGTTGCAAGCTGGTCACGGGAACGGTTTTGCCTCTAGCTGGCATTTTGATAGGCAACGCCAGCGCAGGATTGCCGGCGAAATTCACACCCACGGTGTTTTGCATGTCAAACACGCGCCATTCAAACACAGCGTCTGAACCCCAGAAAGGCATCTTTGGCGGCAGGCCTTGCAGCGTCGGCACGGCGATGAAATCCACCTGCTTGAAAATCTGGCGGAGGTCGTGCTGCCATGCGGCCTTTCGCTTCAGCGCAGCCTTGTAGTTGCCTTTATAGTCGAGCTCGCCCGACATGATCACGAGCTTTGTCAAAAGACTCACGCCCTTCAGATTGGCATACTTTTGATCGTTCTGCCAAGTGTCTGCAAGCGCCACCACCTTGCCGTCTTTCTCCGCCTGTTTCCACTTGGCCTGGAAGCTCTTGTTGAGCTTGATGACCTTGAAGTGCTGGGCGGCGAGAGCCGCATCGAGAACGCGGTCGATCTCGGGGTCAGTGCCATCGAGATAAAGTCGCCCGATGGTGATGTGCCTTGCCAGAGGTTTGTCTGCGACGACTTCCCTGTAGCGCGACGCAAAACCTCGCTCCAGCAAATCCATGCCCTGCACCAAATGATCCACGTTTCGGGCTAATGGCCCGACGGTATCCAGATGCTTGGGTGAGATGGGAAAAACGCCCTGGGTCGAAACGAGGCCAAAGGTCGTCTTCAAGCCGTAAACTCCGCAGCAGGCCGCCGGCACACGGATCGAACCGCCGGTGTCCGTGCCGAAGGCCACATCCGCCATGTCCGTGGCCACCGACATCGCCGAGCCACTCGATGAGCCACCAGGTATGACTTCGTTCCGGCCATCCAAGCGGCTTTTCGGCGTACCAAAGAAGCTGTTCTTGCCAGAGACCGTGATCGCAAACTCGGTAAGATTCGTTTTGCCCACGATCCGGACGTTCCCCTGCCGGGCGAGAGCCAGACATGGGGCATCGCGTGCTGATGGCGCGCTATTCTTCGCCACATACTCTGATCCTGCTGAGGTGACCCGACCCTTCATGTTGATGTTGTCTTTGATCGCAAGCCGCAGGGCGGTGCTGCCAACAGGCGGTGGCCAATATGAGATGAACGCGTGTTCACGCGAGCGCCTGATATTCCGTTGCTGCGTAGAATCGCAGCCATTGGCAAAGATCAGCAGCAACAGCACACCCAGAAATAAACCCGATTGAGCCATGTTGCGGAGACATTTGTTCTTTATCATAGCAGCCAACATGATGCCTTAGCTCCGAACAACAATGGGGTGAATACTCCATTGAAACGATTTGGTTGTGACGAAGCTACCACCCGCTGCGCACATTCCACTTCTCCATGAGGTCGGTGGAAAGCTCGGTAATGAAGCGGCTGGGCTTCATGAGGATGTCGCCATCACGGGCCTGATGATTGATGAGAGGATAGGTGAGATACAGTTCATCCTTCGCGCGGGTGACGGTGACGTAGAAGAGGCGGCGTTCTTCTTCGAGGCCGAGGTCGCTTTCCTCGACGGCGCGTGCATGAGGGAACATGCCGTCGGCCATCCAGATGGCGAAAACGGTGTGCCATTCGAGCCCCTTCGCCTGATGCGCGGTGGTGAGGGTAACGGCGTCGCGCTCTTCCTGCTGGTCGGGTTTGTTGTCGGTATCGACACCACTAAGCAGGCTGAGATTGCTGAGGAACTCCAGCGGATCAGTGAAGCGGCTGGAGTAGTTGCTGAGCTGTTCGAGGTCCTGCTGGCGCTGCTCGGCATTCTTGAACTTGGCCCGCATGTAGTCCTCATAGACGCCGTCATAGATGCTGCGGATCATCTCGGGCGGCGTCGCGGGTTTGCCATCGACGATGAGTTCATCCAACGTGTAGGCGAACTGATCCCAGGTCTCCCGCGCCTTCTTCGGCACGGTCATGGGGATGAAGAGGTCGCTGAATTTGCCGGGCATGACTTCGGCATTGGCGGCCTCCGTTTTCAGCCACTCGTTCCACACTTTGTTCGCGCTGGCTCCGCCGATGCCGGGGATGAGCTTCACCATGCGCATGAAGCTGACTTCATCCCGCCGGTTGATGGCGAACTTGATGAAGCAGGCCACGTCCTTCACATGCGCCTGCTCAAAGAAGCGGAGGCCGCTGGTGATCTTGAAGGGGATGCCGCGGCTGGTGAGTTCCATTTGCAGCTCCATGCTGTGAAAGTGGGCGCGGTAGAGGATGGCGATTTCGTTCAGCTCGATGCCTTCATCCTGCTGCTCCAGAATGCGCTGGCAAACAAACGATGCCTGGGCGCTTCCACTGTCCAGCGGCACGAGCGCGGGCAGTGTCCCCTTCCCTTCCCTGGCTGGCTGGAGGTTTTTGCGGATCTGCGCGCGGTTGTTCGCGATGCTGGCATTGGCGAGTTCCAGCACCTCGGGGACGCTGCGGTAGTTCACCTCGATCTTGAAGACCCGGGCTCGGGGCCACTGCTCGTGGAAGTTGAGGATGTTTGTCACATCCGCACCGCGCCAGGAGTAGATGGACTGGGCGTCATCTCCCACGACCATGAGGTTGCCATCCTTGCCGGTGATCATCTCAATGAATTCGCACTGGAGGCGGTTGGTGTCCTGGTACTCGTCCACCAGCACAAACTCGAACTGCTGCTGGTAGCGCTCCCGGAGGTCGGGGTTGTCTTTAAGGAGGCGGACGCACTGGGTGAGGAGGTCGTCGAAGTCCATGCAGTTGGTCTCGACCTTTTTCTTTTGGTAAAGCTTCCGCAGGGTGATGATGTCGGGGATGATGTGGTCGAAGTAGGGGTAGCGGGTGGAGACGATGTCCTCGATGGACTCGCAAGTGTTGTCCGCCATGGAGAAGATGTCGCCGAGGACTTCAGCCTTGGGGAAGCGGATGCCTTCGGTGTCGATGCCGCTGCCCGTGACGACGGTTTCAAGGAGGTCTTTTTGATCCTCGCGATCCATGATGGAGAAGCCTTTGCGGTAGCCGAGGCGCTCAGAGTTCCAGCGGAGGAATTTGTTCCCGATGCTGTGGAAGGTGCCGCTCCAGAGCCGCTTCGTATCCACCGGGACGAGCATGGTGACGCGCTCCAGCATCTCACGCGCGGCTTTGTTCGTGAAGGTGAGCAGCAGGATCTGCTCGGGCGGGACGCCATTGTCCAGAAGCCAGGCGACACGGTAGGTGAGGGTGCGTGTCTTGCCCGAGCCAGCACCGGCGATGACGAGGGTCTGTCCCGGGGGCGCTGTGACGGCGGCGTGCTGCTGCTCGTTGAGCTCGGCTTTGTAATTGATGCGCGGGCCAGTGTGGGCGGAGCTGTGCAGCGTGTATTCGCGGGCCATTGGGAGAGACTTGGAGAGAGGGGATAACGCGGGACGTGGAGCGTTAGTGCGTCAAATGGGACGTAGTCTCCCCCAGGCAAATAGGAGGCGACGATCTGAAGCCCGAACTGCTAAAGCTGGAACGCTGTGCGAAGGAATAGCCTAGATTATTATACACGAAGGCAAAAAGCGGCCTGAATTTGACGCGCATTGAGAGATCAACACAGACGTATAAACTATACCAATCCAGCCCGCCCCGATTTCAATTCCCGAGTGTGCATGGTGGCTCAACTGCGCAGTGGCTCCCGCCTGTGCTTTTTGCTTCGCGGATCAGGCCAAGCAACAGCATAAAGATTCATTCTTCGCTTGGTTTCTTGCGAAACCCTTGGATCCGCCCGTCACCTCGATAAAGATAAATTTTCTCCACATCTTCACGTTTCATAATGAGCCAAGGTGAGAGTATGTTGCGCCCATTCTTCGTGAACACGAGGTTGTCGGCGAGATACACACATGAATGGTAGGCATCCCCACTATCTTTATTAAGAAAGAATAAAATATCTCCATATTTATAAGGCGGCTCTACAAGCGCGAACTTTTCCAGAACTGCGCTTGTAGCCAAACGTGAATCTAAAAGATATTCATGAGGATCATAGTTAAAAAAGTTCAGAGAGGTCCAATGGCAATCTGGAAGTATACCTTGTCTTCCCATGTCAAGGCTTGGGTATGTATAAAGCAACTTTCGCACGAGAGCGGGTAGCATATGAGAGAGGGGCAATGCCTCAATCCCATCCGTATCAATAATCGATTGCAATAGAGGCTCCACGTCTTTCCTCCGCAGGCCCATACCAAGGGTCCAGTAGCTAACAACTTCATCAACGTTAGTATCATGATTCGCCTCAATTTTTACCATGAGTCCACGAGTTCGTGTCATTGCTTTAAAGATTGAACGCGCTTCACTGTCCGATTGAGCGAAACTCAATAAATATGGAATATCACTAAACGCTGTAGTTTCACCCCTTTTGTATGACAACTGCTGTATTTTACTTACCAAATCCTGACGCAGCTTACTCGTCCTGTACCAATCACTTACCGATTGACCTATAATCAAAACCGGATTTTCATAATACTCATTTATTGGATATTTCGCTAATTCAGTATATAAATTAGACTTTACATCTTGGCTAATTGATTCGATATCGGCACCAGAAGGAAATAAATAAATGAAGCCATCCGTAACAACTTTATTTTTTGATTCAAGCAAAGCATTACTGACCGCCTCAGAGAGACCCAATTTCTGGAATAATGCTGGTAGATCATTAATCAAGGATTCAGGGAATGCCCAACGTGGCTGTGTATTTGGAAGTGGAAAATTATTAATCAGTTGCTTCGGCGCCTCGAGATAAATGTAGGCACACCGAAGTTTACCCCAAAGACCTGGTGAGGCGTAAAACACATTAGGATTGATCGCTCCAGTAGTATCTTTCACCGTAAAACCAGTCATACTTTCCGTTTTTTGCGTAAGCAATAACTGCAAATTTTCCAAATTTGATATTTGAGCCTGCAACGGCAGAAACAGCCCGGCAAAAAAGAATATAGGAGCCACAAAAACTGTGAAATTTACTGCCAAAGAGAATCTAAAAATCGTGTGGTGACTGAAGGGTGCTGTCATGTGGTGTTTTACGCTACAACTATAACCGAGTGCAGCACTTGCTTTTTATCACATATTCAATTCCTCTTTTTAACATTACCAAAAGAGACAATACTTATCTTTTGGGATCTGTTTTTCTTTTTGTTGTACAAAGCACCTCTGAATAGGGTGTGTTTGATTTTCCGAGGAGCGCCCAGCGGCCTGTCAGATCTTAGAGGCTGTCTTTGACGTGAGCAGGCCGACACCCATAGTGATGAGGCAACCGAAAAGGCTGAACCAGATAAAGGAGACGACCGGCGCGTGCTTCACGGCAGTGAAGTAGCCATTTTGATACAAATAGATGCTCAGCAGGCCGACAAAGCCAGCGAGGCAGCCGAGGAGAGCGCCGCGTGTGCTGGCGCGCTGGGTGAACATGCCGAGGAAGAACAGCCCGAGCAGCGGTCCGCCGATCAGCCCGATGACGGTGTTCACGGATTCGACGAGGTTGCCCGGCATGGCCGAGACAGCAAAGGCGAGCCCCATGACGAGCACGCCATAACCGACGGTGATCCAGCGGGCGTTGCCGACCTGCTGCGCCTGGGTGCCGACGGGAGCCTTTGAGAGACGTTGTTTGAAATCGACGACGGTCGCGGATGCCAATGAGTTGAGCCCTGCCGAGATGGTGGACATGCTCGCCGCATAGATCGCGGCGATGAGAAGACCGGGAAGTCCAGCGGGAAGCTGCGTGACGACGAAGTAGGGCAGGATCTGATCCTCTTTGGCGATCAAGCCAGCGGCGAGTGGATCGCCATGAATCTTGTAGAAGGCGTAGAGCACGAGGCCGGTGCCGTAGAAGAGAACAAGTACGGGCAGCACGAACCAGAGTTTGATCCAGAGCGAGCGCTGCGCCTCCTTTAAACTGCCAGCGCTGAGGTAGCGCTGCACGGAGACTTGATCGGTGGCCATTTGCACGAGGTGCAGAAAAGCACCGGCAAGCAGGATGGAGTAGATGTTCACGCGCTCGGCGATGCTGAATGAGAAGCTGATGTCCATGCGGCCATCCGTAAGTGCCGTGTCCCAGACGCCGCCAAGTCCGCCGGGGATCTTGCTTAGCGCCACGATTACGATGAGGAGTTGTCCGCCAAAGAGCACTACGAGCTGCATCACGTCCGTCCAGATCACGGCCTTCATGCCGCCGAGTGCGGTGTACAGCGTGGTCAGCGTGCCGGAGGCGAGAATGGTGATCCACAACGGCAGGCCGGTGACTTTTTCCAAAGCGAGCGCTGGAGCATAAGTCGCCGCAGCAAGCCAGAGCGCGACACGAAAGATGAACAAGCCTGAGGCCAGCAGCCGCACCGACAGCGAGAAACGCTCCTCTAGAAAATGATAAGCGGTGTAGAAGCGCGACTGGTAGAACTTTGGCATCATCCAGA
>NZ_JBILYB010000171.1:0-11684 GCF_044378005.1 Prosthecobacter sp. | reverse complement strand
CTTTCGGGGCGACCAGCATCCCACAGCGCTATCGCACTGCATTGCCAGGGGATAACCACCTCACGACATACTCACATTGGCTGGCGGTGCAGAATGGTAGTCCAGCCCCGCGTCCTGCCGCCATGGACCCTACTGCGAGATACATTGCGACGGGGCGTGACCTTGCTGAGTACGTTCATCATGATTTTTCATCCCAAGCTTTCCAGGGGGCTGCTTTGATTTTATTGGCCCAGGGTGCAGCTGCTTTGGATGATGCTAACCCCTATAAGCGCGTCTCCAATCAAGGTGGTTTCGTCACCTTTGGCGCCCCTATGGTGCTTGACCTCGTGGCGCGGGCTGCCATCGCGGCGCTAAAGGCTGCGTGGTTCCAAAAGTGGCTAGTTCACCGTCGGCTCCGGCCTGAGGCCTACGGTGGTCTTGTTCATCATCGACTTAATGGCACAGCCAACTATCCAATTCACGAAGACGTTCTAAACTCAGCAGTGCTACCCCTAATTCAAGGTGCTTATGGCACGGGTCTGCTGCCAATGTCATACCCTGAAGGTTGTCCAACCCATCCAGCCTACCCAGCAGGTCATGCTGTTATCGCGGGTGCCTGTGTCACAGTATTGAAGGCTTTTTTCAAAGAGAGCTTTATCCTGCCTCAACCTGTGATGTCAGATGCGGGAGGCACTCATTTGTTGTCCTACCATGGCACTTTATCCGTTGGCGGAGAATTGGACAAATTGGCCTCAAACATCGCTCTAGGCCGTGATATGGCTGGCGTGCATTATCGTAGTGACGGCATAGAGGGACTGAACTTGGGTGAGGAGGTGGCTCTCCGCTTACTCCGGGACTACAAACACATGAATCATGAATCATTTACAGGATTCAGCCTCACTAGATTCAGCGGTGCGCCGGCACTACTTTGAAACGCTACTTCAAAGCACCGCGAGACGAAGCAAGTCAGCAGCCTCTTTCCAGAAGTTCAGTGCGAAAGACAAAGACACTTATTAGCGGGGGTAGCCCTTCATTCACCACTTCATTATTGCATCGCATTTATGAGCTAAGCTTCTTGAAGTAACCCAACCCAATGTTTTTAAAAACCTATTTTCTATCAATAATATAGAGGATATACTATTTGTAAAGCGCAGTTAAATAAATCCACCAATGAAATATACACGAACTCACCACCTCTCCTGCCTTCTAGGCCTTTTGTTGCCGATGATGTCCGCAGGCCTCTCCCATGCTGCCGAAACGCGCGATTTGGATGATGACGGCATCCCCAACTACAGCGACCACGATATCGACAACGATGACCTGCCAAATGGCCTCGATCGAAATGTGGATGGAGGCACAGCGCGCTCCGGCCCATAAGCCGGGCGATATGTCGGGGACCGCCTGAATAATGACAGCACGCTCGAGCTCGACATTGATGATGATGGCCTGAACGACGACGATCCGGCCGAGCTTGATATCGATGGGGATGGTTTTGCCGATGACAGCGCATTGGAAACGGACATCGACGGAGATGGCCGCCCCGATGACAGCCCGAGTGAAAGTGACATCGATGGCGATGGCCGCATGGACAACTCTTCCAGCGAATCGGACATCGACGGCGACGGCTTGGCAGATGACAGCCCCTCTGAGTCTGACATCGATGGCGACGGCTTGGCGGATGACAGTCCCTCTGAGTCTGACATCGATGGCGATGGCCGCGATGACAGCTCTATGGTCGAAAGTGATATCGACGGCGATGGCCGTGCGGATGACCACCCTTCTGAGTCTGACATCGACGGCGACACTCGGAATGATGATTCGAACGACGAAAACGACATTGATGGCGACGGCCGAAACGACGACACTTTGGACGAGGATGACATCGACGGCGACGGACGTCGCGACGATTCTCTTCAGGAGCTGGATATCGACGACGATGGTAGAACGGATGATTCGCCCAGCGAACTGGACATTGATGGTGACAATCTCACCGACGACGATCCCTCTGAGTCCGACGTCGACGGCGATGGTCGGCGCAATGGTGACCCCGATGAGGATGACTGTGATGGCGACGGACGCCGCCGTGGGAAAGACTTGGACGACGATGGTGACGGAGTGGACAACCGCGACGATGATGACGATGATCACGACGGCCTGCGCGATGACGACGATGACGACGACGCTGGCCCCGGCCTGCCTGCCACGCAAGTGGGGGACGGACAGGCACCCACCGCACTCACGGGACTTACCTATCTCGTCAGCGAAAAAGGTATCCAACTGCCTGAGCGTCTCGTCTTCACCACGGGCACAGCCGGCCGCCAGACAGACGCGGTTGAGACCGACCTCTTCACTTATACTTACACACCCAATGGGCCCAATGCCACCCTCCGCCTAAATTTTAAGACGGACAAATGGGACGTGTACAGCCTGAACTTCGCCACGGGTGCCTTCAGTCGTGATGAGTTCGACAAGAACCAGAAAAAGGACAGTGACACGGGCACGTTTGCCCTTCCTGCACCTTAAGGAACCTACACTCCACCCACGCCGCAGAAGCCAGTCTTCTGCGGCCTGTTTTTGTCCATCGGTGATACCTTCTCGCACCCAAAACCTTCTTTGGCTGACTGCACTACTGGCCAGCAATGCCGTGTGGTGGCGGCATGGCCAGCCTAGCGGAGGCGACCCGGCTGCCGCAGAAGCAGCAGCGCCTTTTCAGACTGTCGGAATGGTTGTGGTGGATGCCCTGCCCAGTGGCATGAGGCAGCCGCAGCCATTGGATGTCATCCTGACAAGCCTGGACCCTGAATGGCGGCGCATTGAACTGGCTGCTCTCGGGGCCGAGAAAGCCTCGCGGGATCCGCGTGCCGCGCTGGCGTTGGTCGCCTCCATTCCTGGCCTCGCCGACCGGCAGGCATACCTCAGGCAGTTGCTCGGCACGTGGGCCGCCACTGATCCAGGGGCAGCGCTGGAAGCCTGTGGCACCCTGCCTCCTGGAGAGCTGCGCGCCATGGCGTATGCTGCTGCATCAGCCGTCTGGGCGGAAAAAGCGCCCCGCCAAGCAGCAGAGTGGGCTGCCAGCCACCTCACCGGCACTGCCAGGGCCGCCTCGATGCAGGCTGTGGCACGCGCTTGGGCAAAGGAGGATCCTGATGCTGCCGCTCAATGGGCGCTCACCCGCGCTTCCACGCGCGAGGGGGCCGCCGCCATCCTTGCCGTCATGGAGCACTGGGCAAACACCGGCCCGCAAGATGGCGCAGACTGGGCCGCAAAACTGAGCCCTGGCGCGTTTCGGGATACGGCGCTCAGCTCTGTGCTGGCGGAATGGGCTGACCAATATCCTGACAAGGCGGCACGATGGATCGACAGCCACCCTGAGTGTGCTGGCCTAGCGAGTGTGATCGCCCATGCGTGGACAGAGGCAGACCCGCAGGCTGCAGCCGCCTGGGCCACGCGGCTGCCGGATCCAGATGCCCGTGCCGCCGCTCAACACGCCGTCATATCCTCTTGGGCGGCCGCTGATCCTGCTCAGGCGCTCAGCTGGCTCGGCAGCCTGCCGGACGCGCAGCAGCGTATCCAGCTCACATCCGCAGTCATTGGTGCCTGGGCTGCGGATGAGCCTGTTGCCGCCCTGCATCACGCCGATGCACAGCAGGCCTCTGAAGAGCGGGCTACCCTACAGGATCAAGTCCTCTCTACCTGGGCGGCTAGCTCTCCAGATCAGTTGGCGGATTGGATTCAAAAAAACCCAGCTTTGCATTCCACCGACACGGCACGCCAGCACCTGGCTGCCGCCTGGACCCGCACTGAGCCCGAGCGTGCCCTGACCTTGGCTGGCGGCATCCGTCAGCCCCCACTCCGCCAAGAGGTCATCAGTCGCATCCTCGCGGACTGGCAAGAAAGCAATGCGACAGCCGCTGATGCCTTCCTTCGTCGTTACCCGCAGATCGCCCACCAGCTTGACTCTCATTGAACCTGAACGCCGCGATGGAAGAAGGGGGCGTTTTGCGCTGCTGAGTTGGTGCGATTCAAGTTGGAGAGAACGCTATTTCGCCCAATGCAGAAAACGAAACCGTCAATTTTGCAGCACTTGCCGGTGCCCCAGCGTATCGGCCGCTGCACGCACCTTGGAGCCTGCACGGAAGCATGTGGCCGGCGTGGCCGGCGTAGCCAGCACGCGGCCCGCTTTCACAGGAGGATGGCAGGGGGCCTCCATCCACCACGGCGGCGGTTGGTTGCACATTCTTTCCTGCCGCCAGACGCAGGATCGCACGCAAATCGTGTGCCATGGCTTCAAAGCAGCCAACCTTTTCTCCAGTGACGTGCCTGCTGATGAGTGGCGAACCAACGAGGCAGCTCATGAAGCAGCATCCGCCAGGGTCAACAGGCTCTCACGATGTAGAGCAAACCGTTGAAGAGATCGCGCAAGGGATGATCACGTTGCTGCGCATCTTCTCTCATCAGGCACAAATAGGGCGCACAAAAGGCCCATTCCTCATCACTGACATCGCTGAGATAACTGACGGTTCTTTCTCGCGGTGAGTTGATTGCTTCTTGGGGCATTCGCAGCTTATACCCGTATCTTTTTCGGGTGTGCCGCGCTTTTATCTCCAAAGTTCATAACACACTCTAGGCGCGACGCTGGGCTTGTATCGCACCCTTTGACTTGTGTAAGCAAGACAGTTGGACAAGAGGTGGCGGCGGCCCCGTAGAAGGCCGCCGCCGTGGGATGAATCAGTTCCGGGATGAATCAGTTCCTGAAGGGACGGATATCGAAAAGCACGCTCGCTTCAATCGCGCCGGTTGCTATGCTACGGGCCTGCATCTCAATGTGAGTGAGGTTTGTCACATTGAAGCGGCGGATTCTCGCATCGTAGGTCGCCGCACCGGTAAGCGGATCAATCGCCATCGGAATGGGTGTCTCGCGACGTGTCTGGCTACCGTCAGGAAGCGTGTTGATCATGACTGCGACGAGGCTGACGCCCTGCGGCTTGTCCACCGTACCGCGCCAGCGCGGTTCATTCGCGGCCACACGAATGTCGAATCTGTCCCCAGTGATATGGATACCGGCGTTTGGGTCCGTAAATTCGGTCAGGACTTCCTGCACAAAAATCACATGCTCGCTCACCATATGGCCGACCACATCAAGGTTGGTTTGGCCTCTAACGACCTGCCTGAAGAACTCTTCGCGAGGGATCACCGCCTCACCAAGACCAAGCACGTCGGCGCCGAACCGCGGATCTTGGTTGAAAATCAGCAGCAAATCACCAATGACGAACGAGTCTGGGCGCGTGCTATTACCACGTGCAAGTGAGGTGACCACGCCTGCGGCGACATTTTCGGCGAGTTCGATCACAACCTCGATGTCCGGAACAAAGTATTCGTTGCCTTGGTCATCGACGTAGACATGGCCCGCTGACTTCAGCGTGCCGCCAGTGGACATTGGATAGGTCCAGGCAGCCGGATCAGCACCACGGAATCCTGCCCGGTCAAGGAAGTCTGCAGGCAGAGCTGCCGCATTGGCTTGGTAGCACTGCTGCACGATCTGGAAGTAGTTCTGCTCGATGGCAGCCTGCGCAACTGGGTCACGCAGCAGTCCTGGGGCGCTGGCCGTGGCACGGCGTGCTTCTGAGGTGCTGAAAATAGAGCGCGTGGCACCTAGACGACGCGGGCCGAGAGTCCCTGAGACCGTCACTAGATCACGGTCAAAGCCTATGGCATGAGTGTCGGCGAGGCGTTCAAAGTCTGCCGCACCGATGCCGGTGTGCGCTTCACCATCCTGCCCGAGCACGGATGAGCCGCTGATCAAAAGCGGCTCACCGTTTACCGTGGCAGGGATGGTGATCTTCTTCCCAGTGACGAAGATGCCCTGATTGGCTAGGTCGAGGTTCCAGATCGGCCCTTCCGTCGCAAACAGCGACAATGGGGCCTTTTGGCGGAGGATACGTCCATCCAACATAACCGCGATTTGACCTGTGACGGTGTTGGGCGGGGTAGGCTGGACTTGCGCGGAGGCAGTCCAGCCTAGGGAGCAGAGTGCGGCAAGAGCGACGGTTCTGGCTCGATTCATATAACTGCGCCGATTTTGGCGAGTCAGATTTCTTTCTTTTCTCATTTTTGTTATTTTTGGTTTTTTGTTTTTCCTTTGTGGAGGAATTTGAAGCACTCATGCGCGCCGGGACCGATCAGCGCCGTGAGGGGATCTTAATATTATGGTGATTATTCCTGTTAGCTGATGGACGCCAGGAACTCGCCTTCTCTTCAGGCTGGTAAACTTAATTACCATACAATGGAGTAGGTACCGTGGTTTGTTTAAGATTTACATAATATTAATGGTATCTAAATTATATTATATATATGGCCATTTAATCTTTTATTGATAATCATGATTTGTGTTACCCCTTTTTTTGCGTCGATTCTCAAGTCTGAGGAACGCGAACGGAACGAGTTGCACCATGAATTAGGCACACGTTAAGCGGGCATTGGCTGGCGTTTGGTTTGTATCACAGGCACCCGCGATTCCATTTGCAGCGAAGCTCGCAAATACCGAGGTTTGAGCATGAAGTGCAGGGCAGCCCCCCTGTGCGGCATTCCTTGGCGGTCCCCTGCCCCGCACGATACCAAAGCCATCCGAATCATGCGGACCACACTGGCAGATCCGCCAGTGATCCATCAATGAACGTGTGATGCCAAAGCTGCGTCGCCACCACCGCCGCCAGCCCCATCTCCACTGAAAGGCGCGGCAGCGATCCGACCCGCAGTTCACGATACGCTTTCCGCCAATGCCGCACCTGAGCGACATCGAAGTAGCCAGTGCGCCGCAGTGATTCTTCACTCAACAGTTCGCTAACAAACTTCGGCTCAGGATCAATGTGGAAGCTGTCCAGCGGCGCACGAAAGATGACCTTATGCCGCCGTGCGATCTCTTTGGGCAGCCAACGCTCGGCGACGAGGCGCAGCAGGTGCTTGTCGCGAAAGCCATTCAGCTTCCAGCGCGGATGCAGCTTCGCCGTGAAGTCGAACACCTCTTCATCGAGAAACGGATAACGCACCTCCACGGAGGAATGCATCGCCACGCGATCGCCCTTTGCTTGCAGCAAATGCCCAGCCAGCGTGACTCGCGCACCGACCCACAGACTCCGATTCAGCGGACTCCAGCGCTTCGCGCGCTCCAGATTCATGCCTAGCTCCTCCCAGGGCCGCGCTTCAGCCAGAACCTCGCGCATCGGCTCGCCGTAAAAGCGCAGCTTCGAGAGCGCCAGCACGCCATAGCTGTCGATCCACGCTTTCGGGCTACCCACAGCATCTTCCCACATTTTCCGGCTCGCCGCGGGGAATTGCGGCACGTTGTTCAGCCGCAGGAAACCACGCCTCGCCAGATCGCTCAAGCGCAGGCCGGGGATGACATCCATGGCATTGAAAATCTTCGCGATCTTATACCACGGATACCCCGCCAGCCATTCGTCCGCGCCTTCGCCCGTGAGCACCACTTTTTGCCCGTTGGCATGAACCCGCCTCGCCAGCATCAGCAGCGCTGCGCAGGAGTTCCAGGTCAGCACCAACTTGATTTACGAATGGCGACTGCGCCTTCAAGGCGGCAGCGCAGGACAGCTTGAAGGCGCTAAGGCGCGAGAACACCCGCCTCCTGGCCGAGAACGACATTTTAAAAAAGCCGCCGTTATCCTCGGCACCAAGCCCCATCTCAACGGCGCGAAATGATCCACCTCATCGCCACCAGCACGCACCACATCGTGCGGCTCATCTGCCACAGCTCTTTGGCAAAGCGTTGCGTATGCAGCCTTGATGCTCCCAGCCGCCCATGGTTACCGGCACTAAGCGCACGTTGGCCTCGCTCAAAGGCGGCAAGTGGGAGGCTTGCATCGCCTCCATTCTGTTGACCCACCGTGTCCCTGCAGCGCATGTTTTCGCCTGTATATTTAGCCTCCGTAAATCAGAGCTGAGTTTTTCAGCAGATTACAGGCCAATTTTCATGCGGCAGATGGGTTAACAAAAATTCTGAATCAAACATAAATATATTCCTAATAATTAGGCTGATTGATTGCTATGGGTTAACCCATTAATAAACTAACAGTAGATTAGCGGTCCGGTTACGTTTTATATGTGAACCGAACTGGACCAGCCTGTTCCTTCTGGAACGTTACCTTGCTCGTTGTGCTCTTTGCCACAAACGGGCTCGGCCAAGTGTCCTACCAGGAGGCGGGGTGGCGCTCCTACCAACACGCGAGCGAGGCGGCACGAGCGGCCCAGTGGGCTGACTATTATTCCCACCAGGCCTGGCAGAATCGACAGCGGCAGGACCTCGTAGCCCTTGCCTGGCAGTGGAAGGCTTACGAAACCCAACAGCGCCAGTGGACCTCCTACTACCAGCAGTTTGCCAACGCACAGTCCGCCATGCACTCCCAGTCTTCTGCCGCCACGACCCTGCCGCAGACCATCGGTGGCGGCCAGCCACCTATCGTCATGCGCGGCAGCCAGGCCTATGGCCATATCAGCCTGCCCGCCACCCTTCACCGCATGATCCAGGCCGGCAACGCTCTAAAAAACAAGCCCTACATCTTCGGCGGCGGCCACCGCCAGCTCGAGGACGTGGGTTACGACTGCTCCAGCTCGGTGTCTTACCTGCTGATCAAGGCCGGGCTGCTAAGCCAGGTACTCAATTCCAACCGCTTGGCTAACTATGGTGCACCTGGGCCCGGGCGCTATGTCACCCTATGGGTAAAACCCGGGCATCATGTCTTTATCACAATCTGCGGACTGCGGCTTGACACCAGCGGTGGTCAGGTGGCGGAGGGGCCACGCTGGCGCACAACGGACCGCAGCCTCAGCGGATTCATGCCGCGCCATCCACCCGGGCTGTGACCCCCTTCAGCCTACATGAGACGTATTTCGAAAAAGACGGATTGGAGTGTCGGCTCCTTCCAGCAGGATGCCGGCCTGCTACTCCTCCGGCTCGGCCTCGGCCTACCCATGTTGTTGCAGCACGGGCTGCCCTACTGGAGGCACTTTCAGGAAGAGGCTCCCCGCTTTCTCAGCGTCTCCGGCCTTGATGCCCATACCACACTCGTCCTGACCATCGCCGCCGAAGTAGGCGCATCCCTGCTCATGATCGCTGGGTTCTTCACTCGTGCTGCATCTCTCCTCTTTGCTACTACAATGGCGGTGGCCTTTGTCGTCGTCCACGGTGCCAGCTTCCAGGGGGAGCAATCCGGAGAGCTGGCCTTCCTTTACTTCGTCGGGGCGGCCGCCCTCATCATCATGGGGCCGGGGCGCTTCTCATGGGATTGCTACAAGACCGCCTAGGGCACCAAAGACCTCCATATTAAGTGGTGTCTTCGCAAATCAAAGGCGTCGGAGATGGTCGAGGAAGGAGGCGAACACAATGAAGCCTGCGAAGGATGACGCGGTTTTGTCTGATCTCAGGGCGATGCGTTTGTGAGCCTTGAGGCGTTGGAAGAGGTTCTCGACCTCATGGCGATGAGCGTAGATGCTTCTGTCGAACGGTGCGGGTTGATCCTCCAGTTTGAGGAAGCCTTTGCGTGGTATGGTGCTGCCAGTGGCACCATGCTCGTTCAATGCCTTGCGGAAGCTCAGGCTGTCGAACCCCTTGTCTCCCACAAAATGAATGTCGCGAAAGGCTTCGAGCATCTGGCGTGCCGCAGTTTGATCATGCAGGTTGCCAGAGGTCAGGACGAAGGCGCAGAGGCTGCCAATATTATCCACAGCGGCAAGCAACTTGGTGGTCATGCCTCCGCGTGAGAGGCCGATGGCTTCTGCCTCGCGGGTCTTTTTGCTGCCTTGCAGACCGTGCTGGTGGAGCTTGATGTAGCTGCCGTCGACATGCCGCAGAGTGCCTTTGGCCTGCTGGGCGAGCTGGGCGATTTCCTGCGCTTTCCAAGCGACGCCCTCATGCTCCAGCGGGATCGCCTTGCGCGACGCAGGCAAGTTCCAGCCGAGATCCTCAATGAAGAGGTCGGCGAAGCGAAACGCTTGCAGTTTGGCGCGTGCTTCGGTGGGATTCAGACGGGGGGCGGGCATGAGAAACTAAGCTGGCGTATAAAGGGCGGGACGCTACGAATCAAAGAGTGATGTTGGCGGGAGCGATGAGAGAGGAGCGGCAACAACACCCGCAGCCAATCCAAGCGAACAGAGAAGCTGGAAGGCCGTGGCTGAGCTTTCGAGGCGCTTGAAAAGATTGGTGCGGCAGAAACCTTTCAGGCGCTTGCCCGCACGGGTAAGGTCGTCAGTCAGTTTAACAGCCGCCGGAGTCAGGTCTGCCGGAAGAGTCTTTTTCAGGTAGAGCGCCAAGCCGTAACGAGGGAGTTCCAGGTTGTCGATGATGCCGACGATTTCATCCCGGAACAGGCGGGCGCATGGATCAGACTTGTCCTCGGGATCGGAGCGAAACTTGACCGAACGCGGATGGCGTATGGGGAAATAAGCCCGCGTGCCATCCTGCAATGTGATGAAGTAGCGCGGTGGTTCGGTGCGGTCATCCTTCTCGGCGTAGTTGCGGATGATGAAGGAACGAGTGCGTCGAACCATGAACAACCGCATGATTTCCCGCCAGTCATCGGCATGCGTGCTCACCTCAAAGGCGCTGAGTGAGGATGGAGGGGTGTTGGGATTTTTGAGGCTGAATTGAGCCTCGCCCACCTCACGCAAAAGCACCTCTGGGCGTACGCCGATGTCTTGCTGCTCTGGAAGGAAGAGCCGCAGCTGGCTGGAGAGATCAAGATAGGTCTTGTTGTAAGGCGTCGCAGTGAGCAGTACCACTTTAGAGTCGTTCTTTTCCACATAAGCACGAATGGCCTGGTAGGTTCGGCCCTCGCGATTTCGGAAATTGTGAGACTCGTCGATGATGACGAGGCGGTAGCGAGGGAACTCATCGGTGAGGTCACGGATGACCTTGCTATGCGACAAGACACGGTGCGCCCGAAACTTGAAACGATGGGCATAGTCCTCCCACATTTTGGTCAGGTTCTTCGGACACAAGATCAGCGTCTCAAGCATGTGATCGTCCCCCATGACGCGGGCAATGGCTGAGGCGATGCGCGTTTTTCCCAATCCGACCACGTCACCCACAAGAACACCACCGCGCTTGTTCAGATGGCGCAATGCAAGCTGAACGGCCTTGATCTGGAAGGCTTGGAGGTCAGCGGCCACATCTGACGGCAGTCTAAACTCTTTGATCCCATCGCGTGCATCACGGGAGAGGTGCCACGCGATTTTGAGATAGATGTGATGCGGCGGGATGAGTTTTTCACTCGCCCAGCACTCTTCAAGAATGGTGATGAGTTCCTGAGTGATGTCGAGGCACCAGTTTTCTTTCCAACGATCTTCAAACCATTGAGTGAGCTTGGCCGCAGCATCCTTGTCGAGAACATCGACATTCAACTCACCTTGCTTCCGCAGGCCAGCGAACGTGAGGTTGCTGGAGCCTAGGTATGCAATGGTGGGATTGATGGTGTCCTGCCGATGCGCGAGGTAGAGCTTGGCATGAAGCTGATGCTTCAAGAAGAGCTTCACCTGGAGCCTGCCATCCCTGAGCTGTCGCGCCAATCGGCGAAGCCCCGCCTCGTCGGCGTCATTCGGAATGCCAAGGGTGAGCTGCTTGCGAAACTCGGTTGCCATCCGATTCTTCAACTTCACCACTGTGGCGTTATCTAGCTTGGAATGATCTGAGCCGGAAG
>NZ_JBILYB010000043.1:0-43277 GCF_044378005.1 Prosthecobacter sp. | reverse complement strand
ACCCAACGAACACCCCCTGTGCATAACCGCAGCTCACACCCTGATTTTCCGGGCCGCCGCTCACCACCACCCTCAAAACTCAAACCTCTCCATGTCACACTTTTCGTTCGCCTAATAACCAGCCAAGCAGATTAACGCGTGTTTAAAACTCGCGGCGAGTTGCGGTTTGATACCTGAGGAGCGTGCGATGCCCCCCATAAAGCTTTGCACTTCATCCCTAAAAAGTAGTGCCTCAGATTGAGGCCCTTACAATCGCCAAAGACCCTTGAATATCATAATGCGACAGGTGTTCGGGAGGGCAAATCAATCACCGAGCTCTCACGGGTCATCGAGAGGCTACTCTTCGTAATGTGACAGCTTGTGCTGCAAACCCAGCACTCGGCACAGCCCGGAGTGACCCTCCAGCCAGTCGATGACTCCTCGGTAGGTCGTCTTGAGATAAGTCTTGGGGATCAGGCAGCTCATCAACTACCGCTGCATGAAGTCATGGCGGCTTTTGATCGAACCGAAATCGGCCAGTTGCCTTGCTCCGAGGTTCATCGAGAGTTGTGCGACTTGTACAATCCGTGACTTCATTCCGTTGCTTTATCACTCCTGCCAAAATCAGGAAAATGGTGCTACAAGTCATTTTGCCCCCAAAACGCTGGGACGAGGAGCGCGCCGTCGGCTGACAGTCAAGCTTTCGCCGCCTGTGCCGCGACTATGAACGCCTGACGGGCACCCGCGCTGGCCTTCATTGGCTGGTCTCCGTCTTCCTCATGCTCAACAAACTTCTTTAGACGGTGTGTGAAAAGGAGATTCGTGGCTATTCGTGATAAACAAACTCGTTCAGATTCAAAATCACCCGGCAGGCCTGCTCCAACGAATTCTCGCGCAAAAACGTCTGCATCTTCATTAACTCGTCCTCCGTCGGCTCGCGGCACAACGCAAGCCGCCACGCGAGGGTGATCTGCTTCATGGTATCATCACTCGCTTCACGCTTCAGGCGGGTGGCGAAGTGCATGGCTTGTTGGTTGACGAAGTCGCCGTTGAAGAGGCTGAGGGCTTGCGGAGCGACGGTGGTGACTTGGCGTTGGGGGCAGCTGCTGACGGTGTCGGCGAGGTCGAGGGTTTCGAGCATGGGGATCACCAACCCGCGTTTGATGAAGGCGTAGATGCTGCGACGCGAGGCTTCGCGCTCGTCGGAGGCCTGCCAGACTTTTTCTTTGTCGGTGTTGGCTTCGAGCGCGGCCTTGGGGATGCCGGGCTTCATCGCGGGGCCGAAGCGCTTGGGATTGAGCTGGCCGCTGACGACGAGCATCGAATCGCGGATGGCTTCGACTTCGAGGCGGCGATAGCGCATGAGAGCATCGGGCGATTTGATCGACTGCCATGCGCGGCTGGTGAGGATGAGGCGGTGCAGCTTCTTTAGCGACCAGTTCGCATCGTTCATGAACCAATGCGCGAGCCAGTCGAGCAACTCGGGATGCGATGGCGCGGCTCCCATGAGGCCGAAGTCGTTCGCGGTGGTGACGAGGCCCTGACCGAAGTGCTGTTGCCAGACGCGGTTCACGATCACGCGTGCGGTGAGTGGGTTTTCATCGCTGGCGATCCATTGCGCGAGGCCGAGACGGCGTTGGGTGGTCTTGTCGCCCGATGTAAACGCCGGCTGTTGTTTGACGAGAATCGCGGGCACCGCAGGCTCGACGAGATCGCCGAAGCGTATGGGCGAGCCGCGCACGAGCACATGCGTCTCGGGTGCTTTCGCAGACGGCTCGCGCCAGGTGTAAACCTCCGTGCCATCGACGGATACAGTCAGCTCGGTGCGACCTTTGCGGGGGCGTTCGAGAGGATTGAAGACGGCGACGAGGCTGTAGTAGTCTCGTGTGGCTAGAGGCTCGAATTTGTGATCGTGACAGCGTGCGCAGCCGATGGTGAGGCCGAGAAATGCCTGCCCGGTGGTGCTGACGATGTCGTCGAGCTGGTCGTAGCGATCCGTCGCGGGATCTGCGGGCTCATCATCCCAATGACCGAGCCGCAGGAAGCTTGTGGCGATGTGCGATTCGAGTGTGCGGTCCGGCAGTTCGTCACCGGCGAGTTGTTCGATCACGAAGCGATCGAAGGGTTTGTCCTTATTAAGCGCTTCGATAACGTAATCGCGGTAACGCCAGACGAAGGGCTTCTCGGCATCGCGCTCGTAGCCGTTGCTGTCAGCGTAACGCACGACATCGAGCCAGTGGCGTGCCCAGCGTTCGCCGTATTCGGGGCGGGCGAGGAGGTTGTCGATCACGGCCTCATAGGACTGATGGGAAGGAGGGGAATGATGTGCGAAGGCATCCTGCTCTGTGATCGTGGGTGGCAGGCCCGTGAGATCGAGGTGAATGCGGCGAAGCAACGCTGGCGGCGAAGCCTGTGGTGCTGGCTCGTGTTTTCCGAAGACAAGAGCATCAATCGGATGCTCTTGCGCCGACTTCGGCACTGCCGGACGCTTCACCGGCTGAAACGACCAATGCTCCGAAGGCTTTTTCGGGATCACTTCATCGCTCGGAAATGGGGCACCGGCGGCGAACCACTTTCGCAGCGCTTCTACCTGCGATTCAGTGAGCCGTGCGCCTTCTGGCGGCATGCGCTCGTCTTCGTCATGTGAGGTCACACGTTCGAGCAGATCGGCGTGGATGCTTTTCCCGATCAAAGCGCCCGCATCAAGCCGCAGGTCGCCCTTTTGCTTCACCGTGCCGTGGCAGGAGACGCAGCGCTCCTTGAGCAGCGGCTTGATGTCCTTGGCATAATCCACGGCCGCCAGAGTCATCGGCAGGGTGAAGGAGAAAAGGAAATGGATGAGCCGATTCATGCCTTGATTGATCTTGGCGCAGGATGCCATGCGGTTCATACGTCGAAAGGCATGCCGGTTCTCTCCGCCGGGGACAATACGGTGTGACGGGGCGGCTCGGGCATGGAAACCATGCTAGTTCCCAAACGCAGCCGACGTTCGAAACGGGATCTCCCATGAATACCTCTTTCTTTCCCTGCGCTGGCTCGCGGGCGCTGCATGCGCCGACGCGACGCGAGTTTGTCTTTGGACTGGGGACCTCGCTTGGCAGTGTGGCACTCACCTCGTTGCTGGCGGCGGAGGCAAAAGGGCCGCTTTCGCCGAAGGCTCAGCAGGTTCCGGCGAAGGCAAAGAATTGCATCTTTCTCATGATGGAGGGCGGGCCGAGCCACATCGACTGCTTTGATCCGAAGCCAATGCTGGAGAAACTGCATCTGAAGGAATTCACCCGCGAGGGGAAGCAGAAGTCGGCGATGGAAAGCGGAAAGCGCTACTATGTGAAGTCACCTTTTAAGTTCGCCCAGCATGGAAAGTCGGGCGCGTGGATGAGCGAGCCCTGGCAGCACCTAGCCAAGGTGGCCGACGATCTGTGCTTTTATCGTGGCTGTCAGGTGGACTCGGTGAATCATCCGACGGCAATGTATCAGATGAACTGTGGCAACCGGTTTGGCGGTGATCCGGCGATTGGATCGTGGGTAACGTATGGGCTCGGCTCGGTGAACCAGGATCTTCCTGGGTTCATCGTGCTACCCGAGATCAGCTATCCGCAGGGCGGCAGCGCGAACTGGGGCAATGGCTATCTGCCTGCGCAATTTCAAGGCACGCCGCTGAGGCCGAAGGGTTCGCCGATCCTGGATCTGCGTCCGCCGCAGGGCATCACGCCGGAGCATCAGCGGGCAAATTTGGACCTGCTCGGCAAGCTGAATGCCAAGCACGCGGAGGATCATCCGTGGCATGACGAGTTGAAGGCGCGGATGAACAATTACGAGCTCGCGTTTCGCATGCAGATGCAGGTGCCCGAGGTGATCGACCTCGAAAAGGAGGATGTGAAAACAAAGGATATGTATGGCATCGGCAAGGAAGCGACGGATGCCTTTGGTCGGAAGTGCCTGCTGGCACGCAAGCTGGTGGAGAAAGGCGTGCGCTTCGTGCAGCTCTACGCGGGCACCTGGGACAGCCACGACTACATCGAGCGGGCTCACGGAAATCTGATCCGGCAGGTGGATCAACCCATCGCGGCTCTGATCCAGGATTTAAAGCAGCGTGGTCTGCTCGAAGACACGCTCATCGTCTGGTGCGGTGAGTTTGGCCGCACGCCGGACAATGGCGTGCGTGGCGGCACGGCCTACGGTCGCGACCACAACCCGAAGGCGATGACGGTGTGGATGGCTGGCGGCGGTTGCAAAGCCGGCCACAGCATCGGTGCCACCGATGATCGCGGCATGGAGGCCATCGAAGAGGTGCATCACGTGCGTGATGTGCATGTCACGCTGCTGCGTCTGCTCGGGCTGGATGACAACAAGCTCACCTTTTACCACGGCGGCCGCTTTAAACAGCTCTCCCAGATCGGCGGGCAGGTGATCGACAAGCTGATCGCTTAACGTCTCAGCGCGGGGAAGGCGCGGTAGAAGAAGCGGGGGTCGCTGTTGGAGAAGGTTTCGCGGAATTCGCCGCTGCCGATGTAGGGGGCGGGATTCGGGAGGAACCACTCGATGAGATCGGGGCTGGATTCGATCATGACGTCGATGGCATTGGCATAGGCAGGGGGCCAGTCGGCGCTGATGCTGAAGGAACCGCCGCCGAGACTGGCAAGGTGGAAGTCACGCAGGGCGAGGAGGACGGGTGCGAGCACGGGGCTGCTGCTGGCGCTGCGGGGATCGGTGCCGTCGAGATACTCCTGCGCGAGCGAGTAGAGGGAGCCATCGCGATTCATGAGGGTGTCGTGGGCGAGTGTGCCGAAGTGTCGGAGCTCCCAGGAGTCGGCGAGGAGGTCGTTGTCGCTGTCTTCATCGACGACGAGGGGCAGTGAAGTGAGGGTCAGCGAGGTGACTTCGAGGCCAGTGTAGCCAGCGATCTGCGGTAGGTCGTTGTAGGCGGTGATTTGCAAAGGTGTGCCTGCGGGGGCTTCGTCGGTGCTTGGCAGGGTGAGGGCGCGGATGCGGTCATCCAGCAGGAGGTGCGGTGTGGCGACGGTGTCGTTGACGAGAGAGAGTCCGGGCGTTGGCGCTTCACTGCGAACGTACATGGTTTGGGTGCTGCTGCTGCGCTCAGGGATGCTGGCGATGATGGCTGCGAGCTTGGCTGATGCTGCGCTTCTTTCCGCTGGAGGCAAGGTGGTGACGGCTAGGTAGTCGGCGGGAAGCGCGCCCGTTTGCACAAAGGAGGCCAGGGCATCAAGAGGCATGGAGAGGGTGTCGAGTGCATCGGGAGCGAGGGCGTTGTGCAGTGCATAAACATCACGGGCTAGCTTGCGCAGAGCCTGCGCGCCGAGATCGCCGCCTGCCATCTGATCATCAACATGCCGCAGCACGGCGATTGCGCGGACGATGCCGGCCGTGGGCACGGTGGTAGAGGCGCGGCGAAGGCCGGAGAAAGTGGCGGCATCATCGAAGAAAAGCTCCGCAGCATCCGCTGTAGAAGTGGGATCACGCTCAAGGATGAGGTCGCCCATGATCTTGCCAACGAGCACAGCACCCAGTGAGGTGGCGGGTGAGAGCGTGATCTCGGCATAGGGTCGTGCGCCACGATTGGCGGCGGCTTGAAAAGCGGTGATCCAACCTGCGGCGGAATAGGTGCCGGTCGGGCTGCTATCCCACAGTGGGTCGAGCTGGCTCGTGCTCCAGCCTGAGTCGAAGCCCTGCGTGTCGGTGGCTCCGTTGTTCCAATTACTGCTGCCTGCCTGCCAGTTCGTGCCGCCCCAGCTCCAGGCGGTGGGCGTGCCGATGGCTCCGTCCGTGGTGGCGAAGCTCCAGACTTCTGGTTCGAGTGCGGGGATGAGCCCGATGAGTTCGCGTCCGCGTGGTTCGTTTGTGCCAGCGGGATTCGTGCTGAAATGTTTGTCCGTGCGGACAATGAGGAAACCCATCGCCGGATCGACGGCGCGAGTGCGGACGCGGCCAAAGGCAGGTGCGGCAGTGCCGATGCCAATGTGACGGTCACCGAGTTGATTGCCAAAAGGATCGGTGACGGTGACGTGAGTGCCATCAGCAGCGACACCCATGGTGGTTCCCAAAGTGTCTTTAATCTGCGCACGGACATCGACGAGCATGGCATCGAGCGTGGATGAATGGGAGGTCGGGTGATCACCCACGTCATTCGGGTTGGTGACAGCGGCGATTTCTTCGCGGTCGCTGTAGCCATCGCCATCGGTATCCGCGCCGCCATTGGGATCCATGCCGTAGGAGATCTCGACAAAGTCGGGCACGCCATCGCCATCGGCATCCTGGAGTGCGGGCGGTTGGGAGAAGCTGTAGCTGGCGCTTTGTACAGTGCCCGCACCGCCCGTGCTGAGCGCGTAGTATTGCACTGTCACCGGACGCGTGAGCCAGGGAGGGCTGGCTGAGTTCCATGCTTGAAAGGCACCCGTCGCTCCAAGACGGAAGTAAACGGTCGTGCCGCCGTTGAGGCCGGTGAACTCGATTTTCTGCGCGGTGTCGTAGGTGCCAGGATCGGGTGAAATGATGACTGCATCCGGTGCCGCTCCGAGGTTGGCATCAAAGCTGAAGAGCGAAAACTGAGCGTGCATTTGGTTCACGGCCGTGCCCAGAGGAGCAGCCCCCGGCGTGCCCAGCGTGGTGACAACAGGCGTGCCAAGGCCTGTACTGCTGGTGGAGAAGGTGGAGGCGCTGGCTGTGACAGGTGGGCCGACGGTGACTGCTGTGGTCCAATCGGGCACCTGATAGCTGTGGAGCAGTTGCGCGTGATCTACCTGGAAGATGGGGTTGTCCAAAAGCATCACATTCGCGAAGGCACTGAAGAACTTCAGCTTTGGCAGAGTGACAATGCCTGTCTGTGTCCAGCCTGTGCCTGAATTCGTGAAGGAGACAGCTGTCTCGCTCGGTTGTCCGGGGGCAGGTGCGTAGAGCAGTTGGAAAGCATTTCCCGGCATGGGAACGAGACCGCTGAGGACGCCGGAAGCGCCTGTCGCAGTGATGGCAGTCGGCGCGCCAAAACCCGAGGCGACGGTGTAGGGGTATTCGCGCAGGAGGCCATTGTCGTAGCGGACCAACACACGCCTGCCCGCAGGTGTGTTCACAGGGGCCAACTGGGCGATGTTGAAACCGAGATTGGAGTTCAGATTACTGCTGAAGGTCCAGCCTGGCCCGCCAGCACTGATGCGGCGGACATTGACGTTGGGAGAGCCGGGCACCCAGAACATAACGTCCGCGTCCGTGCCGTCGAAGATGCCGGAGATGTACTGTGAACCTTTCGGCAAGGCCGCGAGGCTGAGCATGGCAGTGGTGCTGGTGCCGGTGACTGCATAAGCCTGGAATCCATCCACCAAGGCCGTGGCGATACGCATGTGGACAAAAATGGAGGAGGCACCGATCGCGGGCACGATGGGGTTGCCGTTACGACCGGCAATGTTTGCCACATCGTCAGTGCGCAGCAGCGGCCAGGTGCCTGCATTGGAACGGATCTGGCGGAGTTGATAGGTGTCCGTGAGATCACGGGAGGCGAGCACGACGAGGTCATCCTCCGCTGTAGGCGCAGCTCCGAGCGGAAGGTCCACGGCGGCAAGGAGCTGTGGGCCGAGGCCGGTGGTGAAGGCCGTGGAGGGTACAGTCACGCCCGGGCTCGTGGGTGAGAGGATCTGTGTGCGGTTTTGATCCACACTGGTGACGGCGAAGGAGTCTGCCGTGACACCGTTGAGCCTGCCGACGGCGATGCCGGTGACATTTGAGACACCCGTGGGACGACTCTGAGAAAAGCTGACAGCACCTGTGCCCGCACCATAGCCGAGGCGATAGAGACCAGTGGCTTTGTCCACGATGAGGACATCGGGAAAAGCATCGCCATTGAAGTCACCGCTGGCGGAGAACTCGACCTGGGTCTCATGCACAAAGGCGGCTGCCTGGAGAAATGAGGTATGCAGAAGCACGAATGACGAACACAGCAGGGCGTGGGAGAGCTTCATGGCGTGTCAGGGTGGGAGTTTGAATTAAAAAGGCACATCAACGGTGTTCGTGACGATCACGCGTTCGATCTCTTTGTTCGGGCCAAAACGGACGAGCAGGTATTTGTAGCGAGCGCCTTTGATGACGGGCTGCCTGTCCATCAGCAGGATGTCCTGCACACTGTCCGTGATGGTGCGTGGCAACCCGGTGACTGTGGAAGAAAGGATGGCGATGAAAGGGTCCGTCACCGTGGTGCTGCCACCGCTCTCCACCTGGGCGATTTTTTCCATCAGCGGACTGACCTGCACGATGTCTCCAGGCACGGTGGGGAAGTAAGTGTTTGCCACCTGCACACGATAGAGAGCGACGGGCAGGATGAGACCTGGGATGGTCTCCTTGGGCTCGGCGAGAGCGGCGGCATCATTGCGATAGAGATGCTCTTCGAGATCCTTGAGTGTTTCCAGAGTGTATGTCCGAATCAAAGCGGGATTGTCGTTGTCGGGGCTTCCGATGATCGTGCCCTGGCCGTAGTCCTCATATTCGCCGATGCGCACGAGGTTGCCTTTCCAGGGTGAGAGCTGATTGCCACCCAAATGTATGGCTGCGATCCCAGTGTTGAAGTCGGCCTTCGGTGGCAGCGGACGGTCCGGCCAGGGCACCTGCACGCCTAAGCCGACTTTGCGCAAGGCGTAGCTGAAGCTCTCGACATTGCTGAAGGTGCCGACCATACGATCTCCAAACTTGCCAGGCCCGACGGCACGGACGAGCACGGTGTAGGTATCCGTGAGCACCACCGGAAGATCGAAGCTGAACTCAGGGGAACCATCAGCATTCAGATGGCGTGCGAGACCGGTCTCGAAGATGGTGAAGTCGAGACCTTCCGTGCCTTCGATATCCGTAAGCACGTTGGGATGCGTGCCGACGAGATCATTGGAGAGGCCGCTGTTAGTCGGAAGCGCGGCACTGCCGGAAGCGCGGCCCACCCAGATCTCGAAGCGCTCCACACCTGCGATGTTGGAGAAGAAGCCCACCTTCATGCGCAGTGGCAGTATCGGCAATGCAGTGATGGGCTCCAGCATCGGCGTGGGCAGGTAACTGGCATCGCCATAGCTGACGCATTCACCCTGCTGCACGAGCGGTCCGGCATTGCCATGCTCATCGAGAAGCTGGAGGTAATAACAAACGGTGGCATTTCCTGCGACGGGGTTGGGATCACTCCAGACAATGGGTGAGGTGGTGACTTCACCGGAGACGATGAGCGTCTGCTCGCTGTTGTTCACGCGGCGGTAGATTTTGTATTCCTTCGCACCTGCGGTGGGGATAAAGGTGCCGCTGAGATCCGTGGTGGTGCCGGTGGCAGGATCCACGGCTTCATGCTTCCAGTCGCCGAGCACTCCAGGGATCGTGATTTTGTTCAGCGTCGCATTCCAGAGGGCGAGGATATAGTTGTTGTTCTGTGGTGGTGGCGACCCTCCACCGGTGGATGCCACCCAACTGGTGACGCGGCCATTCTTTGTGCCTGCCCGGCAGCGAAACGTGGTGTCACCGAGGTAGGTGGGGATCGTTTTGCGCAGCATCGCGACCATCTGACCATTGATCGTCTTGCGGAAGACTGCACGACCGAGCGGAGTGGATTCATTGGCCCCCATGGAGAATTCGGCCCAGTCCCAGCCATCTGCAGGAGTGGCGGAGCAGGTGAAAAGGAAGTGGCCCTGATCATTCGTGAGCTTTGGCAATGGCACCTGGGTAAAGCTGTCGAAGACCAGCGAGGGATTGCAGGCGGTGACAAGCACGCTGCCTCCGGTGCCAGCGGGGCCTTCACGATCACGCAACACTCCCCAGGTGGGCGCACTGTGGCCGGAGTAGTTCTGGCTCATACTGCCGTCGATGGCACGGATGGTGTAAAAGTAGGTCTTGCTCGTGTCATCAGGCACTTCAGGCGGCGGCTCATCCACCTCGGCCCAAGGTGGTGGTGTGTTGCTGCCGTCATCGACAAAGGTCATCGTCGCGGCTGGAAGCACGGCGATGAGGTTTTTGTCCGGCAAGTGGGTCACGGGGTCGATACTGAGCCCCTTCGTGGTCAGTTCCTTGGGCGTGCGCCAGCGATAAACATACCAGCCGCTGATGGTCTCCCCTGCTGGCAGGTCGGGAGCTTCCCAGGTGATGTGGAAGCGCTGATCACGCTGCACGCCGTCATAGCTGGCCACACTGCGCACCCGCACGTTCTGCGGCGGGTTAGGCGGCATACGGTCTTTGATCGTCACCGTGCGGGCTTCGGAGGGCTGACCTCCACGCCCGAGCAGGTCACGAGCGACGACGAAGTAGGCGACTGCGGTTCCATCTGTGAACTTCGTGCCGCCATCGAAGCGATCATTGTCATCAAGCACAAAGACGGTGGTCGTGTCGGCAGCGTTCGTGGCTTCAGGACCATAGAGAATCTTCGGCGGGAGGATGGCGAGGCTGTTCACCTTCACTGTGAGTGGCTCTGCGACGAGCATCGCGGTGGTGGCAGGAGGCGAGGCGATCCAGCCGTGAGCTGTGGCCTGGGCAAGCGGCACGCGATAAACGTCGTAGCCATAGTGCAGAGGGCTGAGGTCGCGCAGATTGTTCGGCGTGGCCCAGCGGAGAGCCACGTTGAGATCACCTTTTGAAGAGGTGTCTTCGACTTCAAAGGGTCGCCCCGTTTGTGGCAGCACGAGGATGGAGCCAGCATCCAAAGTCACACGCCCGAGAACGGCGACATCGGTGTCTGTAGCACGATCATACTCGCGCAGCTCGTAGGTGCGGACGGAAGCGGCTGGAATGGGGTCGGCAATCGCGATGCCGAGCGCCAGGGCGACGGCCGGATGTTGCCGTCCCAACAAAATGAGCCGCTGGGTGTTCTCGGCATTGCCATGAGCAGCGGCGACGAGTGCACTGAGTCGTTCCGAAATGGTCACGCCTGCTGCGGGAGCGGCATCACCGAGCATGTCCGTGAGCAGCGTATCCAGATCGGCCATGTTTTGCCCCAGTTTCTGAGCCACCGGCAGCAGTGACGCGATGAGGCGAGTGTCTGCGGAGGGCTCGACGATCGAGATGCGGGCAAAGGATGCGGGCGAAGCAGCGGTGCCGTTCTTGCGGTAGATCGCCAGCGAATGCGTGCTGATGAAAAGCGGGTCCGTGGGCTGCCAGATCAGCCAGGCATGAGTGTCGGGCCCGCTCGTGGCCGTCGTGCCAGCGAAGATGAGGCTTTTGTCGAGCCCGGACTGCGCGAGCACTGAGGCCGTGAGAACAAGGGAGAGGATGAAGGAACGGAACATGGTCTGAAGCATGAAAAGGTTTAGAACTGCACATCCCAACCGCCGGAGTCGGTGTATTTGAAGTCCACCTGGAAGCTGGCCTTCACGCAGAGCGGGCATTTGCCAGCCTGACCAAAGATGCGGCCGTAACCGGCGAAGTTGTAGCTGTCTCCGCTCTTCGATCCGGCGAGCGAGACCTCCGCGCCGATCTCCACCGCACACAAGCCTTCGCCGAAGACACCGAGTGTCATGCGGCCGCCGTAGGTCGGGCCTTCCTGGAAGTAAAAGACGCCCGCACCCGCCTTGGCGCTGATATTGAAGAAGCAGGTGCCGCCGACGATGGGGAAGGTGCCCTCTCCATACGCGTAGATGCCAGTGATGGTGTTGGTGGGGATGACATCGTCAACGAGCGGGTCGATGAGCTTCAGCGGTTCCAGATCACAGGACCTGCCAAAGAAGACACCACCTGCGACATCGAACTCGCCGAAGCGTACACCGATGGCGGCGGCGATGTAGTTTTCACCCGTGCCAAACATCACACTGGCCGCGAGACGGTAGATCTCAAAGGTCTCGAAGCCAATCTCACCCGAGGTCATTTCAAAGGCGCCGCCCATGCTGCTGGGCACGTTGCTCGTGAGACCAAACTTCACACTCATGTCCGCACGCACTCCATCTGCGCCTAGGCCTGTCCAGCCGAGGCTCATGTCGGTCGTGCCGATGGTCACCTCAGCCGCCACGGCTCCGGGGGCACTGGAGCAGCCTTCGGGACCGTCGGAGTCGAGTTCCTTGATTTGCAGGTAGGCGTTCAGTTTCAATTCATCAGGAACGCTCAGCTCGAATTCGCCGTCGATGCGCAGTTCGTCGAGGCTGTCACCATTGATCCGGGCATAACCTGTGAGCGAGCCAGCACCGAGTTTGTCACCAAAGCTGCCGAGGGTGTTGTTGATGCTCGTATCAAGCTCGGCGAGCACGTCGGAGAGAGCCTCGCGGATGGCGTCATTGAGCGCGGCAAAGGCGCTGTCCACGGCCTCGTTAAATCCTGCCTGCAAGTCGTAGAGGCGCTCTTTTACCGCCTCTTGAACCTCGGCGACCATGGCCGTGGCATAGAAGGCATCTTCCACTTTTTGTTTGATGGCTTCCTGCCATTCGGCGGCGAGTTCGTCGAGATTTGTGAGATCCTGCACAGTGGCGCTGAGCACGATGTCCTTGGCCGCCAGCTCGATCTCCGCCGAAATGTTGATGATGTCGGCAATGCCAGTGGGTGAATTAATGATGTCCTGGATCTCCTCACCAAGGTCAGTGGCCAGTTGAAGCTGCTCGCGCACATCGGAGACCAGATCTCGGATCTCTTGAAGAGCCTCGGTGATGGCTGCGAGCGTGGGTTCCTGATCCTGAATGAGCTCGGCGAGGTCTTCTTCAATCGTGGAGGCATCGACGAGATCACTCAGCACATCGACGAGCGCACCGGAGAGCGCCTCGAAGACCGCCCGGCGCAGCTCACCATCAACATCCACTTTTTTCAGCAGGCCGTTGGCGACCTGTTCGACAGGCAGTGCTACTCCGGTTTCAGGATCAATGGTGACAGTGTTAATGACGGAGTCGATGCCCTGCTCGATGCGCGCCAGTTTGGCATCGAGCTCGGCGAGGAAGGTGGTGGCATCATCCAGCGTGTTCAGCGCCTCTTTGAGCGAGGTCATCGACGAGGTGGTGGAGGTCGTGTAGTCTTCGATGATCTGCTCCAGATCTGCATCCGTGTACACGCCAGTATTGATCTTGGCCTTGAGGGCATTGACCATGCTGGTGAGCACAGGCGTGGACACGGCATCAAGAGCCGTGCCGAGCAGATTTTCCGCCTTGTCACTGAGGGTGTTGGCAAACTCATCCACCCCATTCTCCAAAGCACCGAAGACGTGCTCGCCCGCCGCCTGAATCATCGCGGAGGAGGTGCCGGTGACATCATCCACCGCATCAAAGACAAAGTTTGTCAGACTGATCTCCGGCAGCCCATCGTAGCGCACGCCGAAAGTGATCTCTGCATTCTCCGAGTCCATGTACACCAACTCATGCTGCGTCTGCACGACGATGAGCTCTTTCGAGATGGGGCCGAGACCAGTGAAGTTGTAGGCGAGGTTGGACCACTGCACGGGATAGTCGAAGTCGATGATGCCGCCGAGCCACTCCTGCTGCGCACGCGGGAGGTATTGCTCCGTGCCACTGGTACGATACAGCGCCAGCGTGGCACCAGTGAAGCCGGCATTGTTCTGATCAAACTCCGTGGAGGTGAAGGGATCGAGCGTGCTCTCCAGCCAGCCATTGGAAGGCCAGCCGCCCATGATGTAAATGAGTGAGGTGAGCTCCGTCGCAGGCTCAGGACCAGTGATGCTGCCGCAGCGCAGATGCAGATGAACCTGCATGTCCCGGAAGAACGGAACATCCAGTCCACCGAAGAGACTCCAGAAGCCTTCGCCAGTGGAGTCATCGCTGAGGTAGGCTCCTTGCGAAGGGAAAAACTCGTATATTTCATCGTCCGTGTTCATCATCTTCAGTGTCGCCGGCAGGCGGATGCGCGTGGCCACACTGTCCGCTAGGCCAAGCGTGTCTTTGAGATTCGGAGTGACGAAGCTTCCATCCGTATGAATGCCCAACTGACCGACGATCGGGTCTTCGAAATGCGATGCATAAGCACCAAAGCCGAGCACGAGCGTGGTGCCATCTCCGGGCTGGCACTCATTCACCGACTCAAAGGTGGCAGTGTAGGGCGTGAAGAGGCAGTCCCAGAAATTGAATTCCTTTGTGATGCTGCCAGCACCATCAATGGCGAAGCTCTCCAATGCCCCGATGCAACTGATGGACAGCTCCGAGAAGTCGAGCGTGAAGTCCGTGGGCAGTGGCAGGTCGAGCATCCCACTGGTGCGGCTGTCCTCCTGATCGGTGGAAAGGAAGGAGAAACCGAAGGCATCCAGCGTGAATGCATAACCACCGATGGTTGCCGTGGCTGGGAAGGTGCCGTTTTCAGCCTCGTGGATGCCGGTGACGCCGGAAGTGCGGGCATAGTACTTCGAGCGAGCTGTGAGAGTGTAGGGCGCGTAGGGATCGCCCTGGAGAGTGCTGAGGCCGTCAAAAGCACCCGCCGTGCAGCGGAAGTTCACACCTGCGTAGTCGCCGAGCCCGTTGATGTAGGGCGCGGTGGAGGGACGCTCTGCGGTGCTCAGATTCGCCGGATCAAAGCCCGAGAGCAACAGCACGGCTGGACCATCATCATCAGTCAATGCATTCAAGTCGCCGCGCAGGAAGGTGCCGGCCATGAGGAAGTTCCCCGTCGCGAAGAGATCCGTCACCTGATGGGCAAACTCCTGCGGGGAGAACGAGGTTGGTTTCGGAATGGCACCCCATGAAAGCTGGCTCATGGTGACCGAGCCTGCGGCGTGCAGACCTCCGTCGGCAGTGAAGACGAGCTGACCGGAGGCACTCGTGAGAGTGACGCTGGAGGCGACGAGATCTCCGCAGTCATGCTCGTAGGCCTCCTGGCAATGTTGATTGTAGGGAATGACGACCGGACTTGCCGTGGCGAGATAGCTCGTGGCAGGTGTGGTGACGATGAGATCATTCTCGATGCTGATCTGACTGGCCGAACCATAAGTCACTTCCGTGTCGTAGGGCAGATGCGTGTTAAAGGTGGCCGCCGCTAGCGCGAGGATGGTGGTCATCTCACCACCGCCGCTGGTGCCTGTTTTAAACTTCGGCTGTGCTGCGGACACCACGCGGTTATAGACATGATCGTTTGAGCGCTTCACCGCCACGGTCGGGTCCGCGTAGGTGTAGTTCGCGATGAAATCGAGCAGCGGCTTGCGAATGGAGTGCGCGAGACTGGCATTGCTGGCGAGGAACTCACCCGTGACGGTGTTCCAGGTGAGTTCGTCCGAGTTGATGTAGATCGGCTTGGTTTCCTCGCAGAGAAAGAAGGTCCCCGGGGTGTAGGAATTCGTCAGTGTGGCAGACAGCGGCCCGAGTGTCTGGGTGAAGTCCGTGATGCCATAGTTCACATAATCCGTCAGCAGTCCCTCCGTGCGTGTGGCACTCCAGCCGACGCCGGCAGGCAGACGGGCGATGATCTCTCCATGCGCACCCGTGGTGTCCAGCGTGATGTCGCCCACGCGACGGATCGGCACGCCATTGTGCAGGCCGAACTCCGCAGCAGGCGTGTCAGGATGCAGCAGCACCGTACCGCTGGTAAAGGCAGGTGCCCGGTCGCCCGTGTAGCTGGCATCACCAAACTCATCGAGGATGACATTGATGATCGTGCCGTCGCCGTAGTGGTAGTTCGTGATGCCATCCACGGTGCCGCTGTTATTGTCCGGGGCGATGCGGAGGGTGGCACTGATGACACCAGGAACGGCCACCGTGGGAATGGTGGATGGAGCCGAGGCGATGTGGCCGAAGTACGTGGTGATGCTGCCGCCAAAGGTCAGCTTGCCGGTGAAGTGCGGCGTGAAGGTGGTCACGGAGGCGAAGGTGCCACCCGTCTTCACCGTGCTGGTGGCAGGGATCTCGATGTGGCTGCCCTGCACGTCGATGTGGTGCATCTGCGGCTTCAGGATGACGCTGGGATCGACGTAGATCGTCTGAAAACTCGAGACACCCGTGGGAGCGGGCGGCGAGCCGCTATTGTCATGACCATCAATACTCACCGTGAAGGCGTTGTTCGTGACGGTCGCGGCCTGTACGGTGCTGTCAGCGTCGTTGGTGAGTGTCGGCGTGAGTGTGACATCGAGGCTGACATTCTGCGGTGTCGTGGTCCAGCGGTCATAGCGGTGGACTTTGTAGCCGACTGTGACGGGGACGGTGGTCTTAGTGGCATCCGTCTCCAGCAGCCAGGCACGATCAATGATGACGCTGGTGATCTCGGTGAGCGCGTTGCGGTCATTGCTCAGCGCATCCGTGCCAGGAAAGTGCAGGTAAGTTTTGCCAGGCGAGCCGGTCAGACCATCCACCAAGGCAGGTACGCCGGAGACCTCTACAAGTCTGGCACGGAGACGATAGAGCACACCTGGCACGAGAGGTGCGGCAGCCGTCGGCTCCAGTGTGCCATCGGCCGTGGTAGTGACAGGCAGACCCGTGGTGACAGATCCGAGAGACGTGGTGCTGGAGACCATGACGGTGCCAGCGGGGTTGAGGAGACTCCACTGGATCTCATAAGTTCCTGCGGCGCTGATGGTGTAGTTCACACGGGTATCGATCAGATGACGATCAATGCCCGCAGGGTCCACGGAATCCGCGCTGATGACATAACCAGGAGCCGCGTAAGAAGGCAGCGCGAGGCTGTTCACGCTGCCCGCGCCCTGAGCTTGGGCGAGCAGCGGCATGAGCAGGCAGGCTGCGAGGATAAAAAAAAGGCGTGAGTGCATCTTGAGCAGGTTTTCAATCCAAAGAAGCTCCCTTTTGGAGCCTGGGTTTCAGTTATTTTTCGTCGTGTCAGAGCGGGATTGATCCGCGAGCGTGGTCTCCTCTTCAGAGACGGTGGTATCGATACTACGCGGACGTGCCTCAGGCACTTGGAGGTCGAGAACGACCCGGAAACCATTCATGTGTTTGGCACGGCCCAGGGGCTCGATCTGCCGTGATTGCAGCCTCAGCCCACGGGGCAGCACCGTGGCCCAGGAGCCACCGCGCATGATGTAGCTCTTGCGGATGGCATTGGCCTGCGGCGGTGCCAGCGTGTCGGTCCACTCGGAGAGGTTCCCGGCCAGATCGTGAATGCCGAGTGCATTTGCCGGAAAGCTTCCCACCGGTGCGGTGCGTGGGAATGAATCACGTTCGGGCAAAGTCTCCGCATTCGGCGGCCAGAAGCTGTCCGTGACCTCGACACCACCGAAATTGCCCTGCTTTTGCAGATCAGGCAGGTCGAGCATGGTTTCGAGCCTCGTGGGCGGGATGTCGGCATCGAACTCCAAGCCTGCAACAAGACTCCATTCAGCATCCGACGGGATGCGGTAGGCCTGGGAGGCCGTGATGCGATTCTCAAGACGGTCTTTCCAAGTAAGCCAGGCACAGAAAAGGCGCGCGTCGATGAGGTCGACGCCGCAGACGGGATGGTCCTTGGTTTGTTGGAAGCTGGGGCCTGGATTGCGCCAGGTCGGGCCATCAGCCGAAGGCATCTCCACACCGAGTTCTTTTAGAACGGACTCCCTGGGGCGGCGCGATCCTTCGCGGATCTGGGTGCGCGGGTCATTGCGCCCCGTGCGCCAGCTCGGCATGACCGCATTATCGGCTTCAAAGAAGACCTCAAAATCCTGCACACGCGTCTCCCAGACGGAGCAGAGAAGCTTCGTCGCAGGCACGGGCACGAATTTCATGCCAAGGCTGTTCGTCCAGGGCTTCTCGCGGGTGGCAGTGGTCGCGGGAGGATAGACCGGTGGAGCGGCAGGACCGTTATTTTTCGCGGTCAGCCATGATCCTGCCGCTGCACCGACTCCGAGCACGGCCAGCACTGCCGCGAGGGCCTGCAGGCGGTATCGGCGGGCTTTTCGTTCGGCCATGCTGACGTGATGGCTCCACACTTTCTGCACAGACTCCGCCATCTCCGCCACTCTCGCGGTGCGGCCTGCGGGATCATCCACCAAGGCATGTGTCACGATGGCATCCAGCCGTTTGTCCAGGCCTGTGCGTTTGGAAAGTGGCGTGAACTGCCCCATCGGCACCGCACCTGTCAGCAGTTCATAAAGCAGCACGCCGAGCGCATACACATCCGTGCGTGCATCGGCAGACTGAGCCTTCTGCGTGACCTCCGGCGCCACGTAGTAAGGCGTGCCGAAGGTATCTCGCGTCTGCGTGAACCCATAGGCGAAGGACTCCTCCACCAGCGCCTTCGCCAGTCCGAAGTCCGCCACCTTCACCGTGCCATCGAGACCGATGAGGATGTTCGCCGGCTTGATGTCACGATGCACGAGACCGCGATCATGCGCGTGCTGCACCCCGGCACAGACCTTGAGGAAAATGTCGATGGCGCGCTCGGGCTCCAGCCTTTGCGCGCGCAGCAGTCGGCGCAGATCGCAGCCGTCCACATACTCCATGACGAGAAAGTGCCGCCCGTTCGGCATCTCGCCATGATCCAGCACGCGCACCACGTTCGGATGATCAAGCTGAGAAAGCGCCGCCACCTCGGCCTCAAAGCGCGCCGTGGTCTCAGGATCACGCGTCAACCGACCCGCGACCACCTTCATCGCCACTTCGCGGGCACGCGCCACCATCACTGCGCGGTAAACCTCCCCCATGCCACCACCGCCGATCAGTTCGATGACCTCGTAGCCCTGCACGTTCAGCGAGAGCGGTTCCTTTTCTTCCAGTTCCGCATCCGCACTCGCCAGGAAATCCACCTGCACACTGCGCGCCACACATTGAGGGCAGAGCCCCCCCACGAGCATCTTCTCGGGCTGCGGTTTCCCACAGCGCGGACAGGTGATCATGCTGGAGGCGGCGTCACTCATGGCTCATCACGGAGAGTAGATAGCGCAATTCTTCCTCCACGTCACCTCCCGGTGGTAAAGTTACTGCCACCTCGGCGCGGAGTTCATCCGCCAGACGCCGCCGGGCGCGATGCACCTCCAGCTTCACCTGGCTCTCCGTCATGCCCACCAGCTTCGCGATCTCTGCGTAGGGCTTCAGCAGATCCGGGCTGATGAGCCCCGCTTTGAGCTCGGCGAAAAGATCCTTGCGCCCACGCGCCGTGTAGCGGGACTCCATGCGCTCGATGGCTGTGCGGATCACGCTCCAGGCCCAGCGCCGGTCGAACCATTGGTCCGCCGCCTCCGGCTCGCTCGGCACGTCAAAGGTCTCCACGTCGTCCAGCGAGATCTGCATCTGCCCACCGCCGCGCTTTTGCCGTGAGGCGTCACGTCTCACCGAGGCGAGGTGATTCCTCAAGGATTGCCGCAGGTAACTGCGCAGCCGCCCACGCTCCGGGGCCACGCTTTGGATGCCTCCACCGCTGATGAACCGCGTGAGGAATTCCTGCGTCTCGTCCAGCGCCTCCTCCCGCTGGCAGCCCAGCGCGCGCAGGTAGGTGTAGATGGCCGGCCAATAGTTCTGGCAAAACACCTCCAGCGCCTGCCGCGCCTCCTGATCTCCACGTTGCACCCGCATCACCTGCGTCCAGGCTGTGATGGGAAAAGCGGCTCCAGCGGTGGATGAACGTCGGCTAGTGTCAGACATGACCCCGTTTCTGTCAGAATCAGCTGCAGAACTCAAGATCGAAGGCGATGGAAAGGCGTCAGCCATGTGCAGGCAATGCGCTCTTTTCAGCCGAAGGTTTCAACAGTGTGGAAACTTTCCTTTCGGGTGTCGTTGAAGGCCCGCTGCATTCCCATGGGTTCACAGAAATGAGGATGCAGCGTAAGAAGACACTGGTCCCAAGATCAAGTGCCTGACGGCGCTTTCTGATCTTGGGAGACACTTCACTGCACCTCGGACACCACGCGGATCGCACCGATTGATTTTGAATCTGTACGCGTTTCTTTATCCTTCATATCCATGAACCGCTTTCTCACACGTCGTGAATACTTGATGCGTGCCACCAACGGCTTTGCGGGGCTGGCGCTGGCGGATTTGTTGGCGGCGGATGCGCTCGCCGCATCGCCACTGGCGGAGAAGCAGCCGCATTTTTCGGCGAAGGCGAAGCATTGTGTGTTTCTCTTCATGAACGGCGGGCCAAGCCAGGTGGACACGTTTGATCCGAAGCCGGCGCTGACGAAGTTTCATGGCAAGCCTTACACGGGGGATGCGAAGGTGGGATCGAACGGACGCGCGGTGGGGCATCTGATGCAGTCGCCGTTTGAGTTCACGCGGCATGGGCAGAGCGGACTGCCGATCAGCAGTTTGTTTCCGCACACGGCGCGTCATGCGGATGACTTGTGCGTGATCCGTTCGATGCACGCGGACACGGCGGCTCATGCTTCGGGTTGTTTGCAGATGAACACGGGCAGCATCTTCATCGGCAAGCCGTGCCTGGGCTCTTGGCTGAACTACGGACTGGGCACGACGAACCAAAATCTGCCGGGCTTTGTGGTGATGACGGACCCGCGCGGCGGGCCGATTGGCAGCGCGTCGAACTGGACGGCAGGTTACATGCCGGCGGCGTATCAGGGCACGTTGTTTCGCAGTGGTGGGTCGCCCTTGCTTGATCTCGCTACGCCGGAGGGCACGAGCGACCGCACGCAGCGACGCAGTCTGGATTTGCTGAAGTCGCTGAACGAGGAGCATCTCAAACGGCATCCCGAGGAGACGGAGCTGATGGCGCGCATCGAGTCGTATGAGCTGGCGTATCGCATGCAGACGGAGGCGATGAGCGTGGTGGATGTGGACAGCGAGGATGCGGCGGCGCGCGAGATGTATGGCCTCAATGATGCGCGCACGGCGGATTTTGGTCGCAAGTGTCTCATCACACGGAAACTCATCGAGAAAGGCGTGCGCTTCATCCAGCTCTACTCCGGTGGCGGCCACATCGAGGACACCTGGGACGGTCACAACGACTGCATCACCAATCACACGCTGCACGCGGGCGAGACGGACAAGCCTATCGCCGCGCTGATCGCCGATCTGAAGCGCACCGGCTTGTGGGACGAGACGCTGATCGTCTGGGGCGGTGAATTTGGCCGCACACCGACGAGCGAGGGCGTGGGCAAGCCGGGCCGCGATCACGACTGGCACGGCTTTTCCATGTGGATGGCCGGAGCGGGTGTGAAAGGCGGCCAAGCCATCGGCTCGACGGATGAACTCGGCTTCAAGGCCGTGGAGGATCGCGTCCACGTCAGCGATCTGCACGCGACGATTCTGCATCTCATGGGCATCGACCACACGCGGCTGAGTTTCCCTCATCAGGGACTGAATCAGCGGCTCACGGGCGTGGAGGAGCGTCGGGTGATCGCGAAGGCGTTGGCGTGAACACAAATCTGTAAAATACATGAAGGACAACATCCTTTGGCTGTCTGTTTGGGCAGAACTGAGTCGCGTCCGAGACCTTCGACTGAGGGCCTGTGTGTCCAGATTCATGGGGACACGGCGCCTGGTGACCTTTCTCCAAGAACAAGGCAAGAATGCGCCGCACGGATACATCATCTGCCACGGTGCGTATCCCATGAAGCACAACCCGCAAATCTTCGCCCTGACGTGGTTTTGTTCGTAGCATAGGCTTTCCAGCCTGTGATTCTTCAAATCAACACACCAACGAACTTCCAACACACAGCCTAGAAGGGCTATGCTACACCCATGAAAATCACCGCCATCGAAACGCTTGTCTGCCATGCCCGGATGCGAAACTGGGTCTTTGTCAAAGTCGTCACGGATCAGCCCGGCCTCATCGGCTGGGGGGAGGCGACGCTGGAGTGGCATACGCGCAGCATCGTGGGGGCGATTGAAGACATGTCGCACCTGCTCATCGGCGAGGACCCGACGCGGGTGGAATACCTGTGGCAGATGATGTATCGCCAGCACTTCTGGCACGGGCATGGCATCGTGCGGGCCACGGCCATTGCGGGCATCGACCTCGCGCTGTGGGACATCGTGGGCAAGGTGGCGAACATGCCGCTCTCGAAGGTGTTTGGTGGTCCGGTGCGTGACTGGGTGCGTACTTACTGCCATCTCGGCGGCGGGAAGATGGAGGATTTTTATCAAACGCCCGCCGACAATGCGAAACGCTTCGCCGAACTGGCGCAGCAGGCCGTGGCGGATGGTTACACGGCCTTCAAAAGCATGGCGGTGCCCAGCACGATGCCCATCGAAGGCATGAAACCCGTCCGCGCTGCCGCAGCCGCCGTCGCGGCCATGCGCGAGGCTGTGGGACCGGACATCGACATCATGGTCGATTGCCATGCGCGGCCTTCACCGGCCATGGGGCTGAAGTTTGGCAAGGCGCTCGATGATTTCGGTCTCTACTTCTTCGAGGAGCCCTGCTGGCCGGAGGCCGTCGATGGCCTCGCGAAGATCAACGCCGCGCTCACCACACCCGTGGCCAGCGGCGAGCGCGTGACGAACCTGGAGGCCTTCAAAGACATGTTCGAGAAGCGTGCCGTCGAGATCTGCCAGCTCGACATCACCCACTGCGGCGGCCTCAGCGCCGCGAAACGCATCGCCGCGCTCGCGGAGGCACATCGCATCGCTTTGGCACCGCACAATCCGCAAGGCCCCGTCAGCACCGCCGCGTCGCTCGAGTTCGGCTTCAGCCAACCGAGCTACATCATCTGCGAAACCGTTCACAACGACGTGCCGTGGCGTCAGGACGTGGTCGAGGAAGGCTTCACCATCGAAAAGCAGGGCCGCATCGTCCGCCCGAACACCAAGCCCGGCCTCGGCATCACCATCAACGAAGCCGAGGTGAAGAAACATCCGTTCCAACAAGAGATCGTCCTGCGTGAATTCAGCCCGGATGGCGCGGTGACGGACTGGTGATCTCATGAAACCCAACCGCGCTCGCTTCATCGTCCTCGCCGGGCTCTGCTCGGCGGCTGCGCTGGCGTATTTTGTGCGCAATGGCGTGGCTCCGGCGGAGAGCACGATTCGGGCGGACCTCGGGCTGACGAAGGAGCAGTCGGGCATGATGATGAGCGCGTTTTTCTGGCCGTATGCGCTCTGCCAGATCCCGGCGGCGATGTTGGCGCAGCGGCTCGGGGCACGCTGGGCGCTGGCGATGTATGCGGTGATGTGGTCGCTGGCCACGGCGGGGCTGGCGATGGGCGAGTTGGGCTGGATGACGGCCTCGCGGGCCTTCATGGGCGTGGCGCAGGCGGGGCTGGTGCCAGTGGGCGTGATGGCCATGTCGCGCTGGTTTCCCAAAACGGCCCAGGCCTCGGCGGCGGGGGCGTTCAGCGGTTTCATGTCGGTGGGCAGCATCGTCGCGGCTCCGCTGACGGCTTGGTTCGTGATGAACGCGGGCTGGCGATGGATGTTTGTGCTCAACGCGGTGCCTGGCGTGCTATGGGCAGTGTGGTTTGCGTGGTGGTATCGAAACCGGCCGTCGGAGCATCCGTCCGTGGATGCGGCGGAGCGTGAGTGGATAGAAAAAGATGCCTCAACAGCTCCCACCACGACTCCGGCGATCCCGTGGCGTGCGCTGACGACAAGTCCCTCGCTCTGGCTGCTCTGCACGCAGCAGTTTTTCCGGGCGGCTGGCTACATTTTCTTCGCGAGCTGGTTCGCCACCTACCTGCAAGAGGCACGCGGCATGACGCTGGCGAAGTCCGCGTGGCTGACGACGCTGCCGCTGCTGGCCGATGTGGCCGGCGGTTTCTCCGGCGGGCTGATTTCCGATGCGTTGATGCGCTGGACGGGCCGCCCGCGTCTCGCCCGCCAAGGCATGGCGATGACGATGCTCATGCTGTGTGCCGCGTTGATCTTTGGCGCGTGGTTTGTGGCGCAGCCAGTGCTGGCGGTGATCATCATCAGCGCGGGCATGTATTGCGCCGGTGCGGTGAACCCGTGCTACTCAGCCACGCTCATGGCCTTCGGCGGACCTCACGCGGGCACCGTGAGCGCGATCACCAACATGTGCGGCAATTTCGGCGCGGCTTCCTTCCCCATCGTGGTGCCCTGGCTCATCGCCCACGCCGGCGGCTGGGATGCCGTGCTCGTCGGCTTTGGAACGATCTACATTGTAGCTGCGATGCTGTGGGTGCGGGTCAAAGCGTAGCATAGCCTTTCAAGCCTGTGATCCCCATCCGACACAGCCTAGAAAGGCTATGCTACGGCCCGAACGCCATCATCTGCTTGTCCGTGCGCAGATAGATCACGCCATCAACGATGGCGGGTGAAGCGAACACGGAGGCTTTGAGTTCGTTTCGAGCCAGCACCTTCAGCGCATCACTCGCGGCATCCAGCACGACGACGGTGCCGCGCTGGGAGGTGATGTAGATGCGGTCATCGGCGCTGACGGCGGAGGCGTAGTAGTCGCCGGAGGCATCAACGCGTTCGGCTTGGTAAAGGGGGCTGCCGCTTTTCGCGTCGTAGGCACTGGCGAGTCCGCCGCTCTTCATGGTGAACACGCGGCCATTCGTGGCGATGGGGGATGAGACATACGGCAGGTGCTTGTTTTGCTGCCAGACGACATGCGTGTCCGTGATGTCGCCACTGCCGCCGGGTTTGATGGCGAAAAGCTGGTTCACGGCATCGGCAAACATGCCGCGCATGGTTTCATACTCGGCCTTCGTCACCTTGCCGTCCTTGTCGGCATCGATCTGCGAGAAGCGGTCTTTGATTTTGCCTTTGGGAAACTCTTCCAACGTCAGCAGGCCGTCTTTGTCGGCATCATTCGCGGCCGCGAAGGTTTCATGCGGCTCCATGAGCACGCGATCATCTTCATCACCGCCGACGTTCCAGCTTGAGACGAGCAACACGCCATCCGACGCCACGGGGCTGGCATTCGATACCCGCGCCATGCCTCGCACGGACCAGCGCTGCTTGCCATCGTTGAGGTCATAACTGCGTGTCCAAAGCGATCCACACACGACGAGTTCCTCCACGCCATCATGCCTCCACACCAACGGCGTCGAAAAGCCGCGCCGGAACTCGCTGCGATCCACCCGCCACACCTCCGCGCCCGTTTTCACGTCCAGCGCGATCATGTAACTGCCCACATCCTGATCCGCGACGATGATCACCTTCCCATCGGCAATGATCGGCGAGGCGCTGGTGCCAAACTCCACCACCGGCACCGGCAGCGGCTTCTTCCACAGCTCCTTGCCGTTCCAGTCATACGCCAGTACGCCGTAGCTGCCGAAGTAGGCGATCAAGCGCTCGCCATCCGTGCAGCAAGTCGGCGTGGCCGGGCTACCGATGCGGTGCGCTCCTTCGATCTTCTCTGCCGGAGCCGCCACACGCCACAACTCGCGGCCGTCGGACTTGTTGAGGCAAAAGGTGACCAGCTTGCCATCGGCGAGTCCGGTGAGCGCGATCTTGTCACCCCAGAGGCACGGCGACGAATGCCCATGCGGCACTTCGACCTGCCACTTCAGGTTCTTCTCAGTACTGAACTCCACTGGTGGTTTTCCTGTGCCGCCACCGAGTCCACCTTCACCGCGGAACTGCGGCCAGTTTGAGTCGGCGAGACAGGTGATGGAAAGGAGGAGAGCGAGAGTCAGTTGCTTCATGTCGGAAGACTTCACGCTGGAAGTTCCCTCGATCTTCAGGCCAGCCGACAAAAAGATGACGCTGCTGAAGTTGATCGAGCGCCAGAAATGCCACATGGCATTGCATTCAAACAGCCATGCCAGCCGAATCTCACCCCGCCCAGCTCAAAGACTGGTTTGACGAAAAGCGCTATCAATCACTGGCCGGTGAACTTGCGACTCTCTCCAAGCCGTTTCGCAAGAAAGTGTTTCTCCAAACTGTGCTTGAAGGTCTGGAGGAGCGCACTCTGATGCAGAGGCTTCACCAATGTGCGGTTGCCGTGGACACAGCTCTGCCGGGTTCTTTCCGTGAGAAGGTCGAGGTGCTGCACAGCCTGGCTCCGAAGATCGAGCATGGCTTTGTGGCGATCTTTCTTTCGGACTTCGTCGCGAGCTTTGGCCTGCACGACTTTGACTTTTCACTCGAAGCGCTGCGTGGGTTCACCAAGCATGGCTCGGCGGAGTTTGCCGTGCGGCCTTTCCTAATTACGGATCAAAAGCGAGCGCTGAAGACCATGCGACGCTGGGCCGAGGACGACTGCGAGCATGTGCGGCGTCTGGCCAGTGAGGGTTCGCGGCCTCGGCTGCCCTGGGGTATGAGACTGCCATCATTGGTGGCTGATCCGAGCCCTGCGGCGCCGATTTTGGAAGCCTTGAAGGGAGATGAAGCGCTCTATGTGCGGAAGTCAGTCGCGAACCATCTGAATGATATCACGAAGGATCATCCCGACTGGGTGGTGGAGCGGCTGGAAGGCTGGGATCTTCGCGATGAGCGGCAGTCCTGGATCGCCAAACATGCCTGCCGAACCCTCATCAAGCGTGGTCATCCACGAGCCTTGCAGTTGTTTGGTTTCGCGGAAGGTGCGGACGTGGAGGCGATGCTGACCTTGTCACCCACAAGCCTGTCTTTGGGCCAGCGGCTGGGGCTTGCCGCCACGGTGACTTCGACTTCACGGAAGTCGCAGAGCCTCGTGATCGACTACGTGATTCATTATGTGAAAGCCAGCGGCGGCAGTGCAGCCAAGGTCTTCAAATGGACAGAGACTGAACTGAAAGGCGGCGAGAAGCTCGAACTCTCGAAAACGCAGGTGATCCGCGACTTCACCACGCGGAAGCACTACCCCGGCAACCACAAGGTGGAGCTTCAAATCAACGGTCTGCGTGTGGCATCTGCGGCGTTTGATTTGAGCTGATCCTGCTCGGTGAACAATCGCTCCAACGAGTGACGTTCAGGTTCATCATGCGCCTGCTTTCACTCGTCTTCCTGCTCACACTCAACGCACACGCCGAACTGCGTGTAATGACTGACTTTGAAGGCGGCAACGCCGAAGTCGTGAAGCTCGACCAAGCCACGAAGATGCTGCGCATCATGCCCGAACTGCGCGAAGGACACGGCTGGCCGTGTTGGTGGCTCTTCAAAGTCGATGGACTCACGCCGGGCGAGGAGTTTACACTGGAAGTGCAGGCCCAGACGAAGCCTTTTCGCGACAAGACCGTGCTCGCCGCCGTGTGGTGTCAGCCAAAGCAGGCCTGGATCAGTGTCGATGGCACGACATGGAAGCCATCTGCCCGAGGCACGCTCAGCGCGGACAAGGTGATGAGCTACACGATCAAGGCAGAGACTGCGACGATGGCACTCGCCTGGGGGCCGCCGTTTGTGCCGAGTGATGCGGAGAAGCTGCTCACCGACATCGCGGCAAAGCTGCCGGAGGCGAAACGCTTCGAGTTGGCGAAGACGCGGGGTGGTCGGCCTGTGCATGGCATCCGCATCGGTGATGAACATGCGCCAAATCAGGTATGGGTCGGTTCACGTCAGCACACCTGGGAGGCGGGCGGCAGTCAGGTCGGGCGCGGGTTCATCACCTGGTATGCCAGTGATGAAGCGAAGTCGCTGCGCGCGAAGACCTGCCTGCATTACATCCCGATCATGGACGTGGACAACGCTACTCTCGGCGCGGGTGGCAAAGAAGCCGTGCCGCGTGATCACAACCGCGACTGGGCCGCCGAGCCGATCTATCCCGAGGTGGCGGCGGCGCAGAAGATGATCCGTAACATTCAGGCGAAGCACGGGCTTGATGTCTTCATCGACCTGCACAATCCCGGCGCCAATGATCCGATCTTCTTTTTTGGCCCCTTCGCCTTTGAGCGCATGACGGGCATCCAACAGCGGAACTACCAGCGCTGGATCGACCTCGCCGCTGCGAACATCACCGAGCCCATGCCCGTGCAGCCGAAGTATCGCTTCGCCACCTATGTGACGACTGATGAAGAGCGTGGACGAATGAGCAGCGGCTGGGTGCGCGCAAATACCGGAGACTCCACAATCTCAGTCACGCTCGAAACAGGATGGAACAGCCCACTGATGTCCGTGGAAGGCTACGGCAAGGTGGGTGCCGGACTGGGACGTGCGCTGGCGGCCTATGTCGGCGAGAATCCAAGACGGGAGTGATGGATGGAAGTGCTTGCGCCTTGGGAAAAGTGACGCAGGGAACGCCATGCTCACGGACTATCACACGCACACGCCGCTTTGCCTTCATGCTGAGGGGAATCCAATCGATTACGCACGTCATGCGCAGGCCATCGGGCTGGCTGAGATCGGCCTTTCGGATCACAATCCGATGCCGGAGAAGTATGACGACTGGCGAATGCTGATCTCCGACCTTCCGCGCTATTTTGAGCTGGTGCAGGAAGCTCGTGAGGCACTGCCTGATTTCCCGATCCGGCTCGCACTGGAGTGCGATCATTTGGAGGGCAAGGAAGGCTGGATCGAGAAGACGACTGGCATGGCGGACTGGGATTACCTCATCGGCAGCGTGCATTACATCCATGATGGCATCGCGGTGGATGACCCGAAGCATGTCTCGCGCTGGAAGTCGGCGAGCGACATCGAGCACATGTGGGGCATGTATTGGAAACTCTACGAGCAGATGATCCGCACGAGGCAGTTTGATTTTCATGCCCATCCCGATCTGGCAAAACGCTTCGGTCTGCGGCCCGAAGGTGATTTGCGCCGCTACTACGAGCCGGTGATCCAGGCTCTGGTGGACACGCAGGGCGTGTTGGAGGTAAGCACCGCCGGTTTGCGCAAAGATGTGCGCGAAATTTACCCGGCGCGCGAGATGCTGGAGATGGCCTTTGCCGCCAGGGTGCCCATTGTGATCAACTCCGACGCGCATCTGCCCACGGATGTGGGGGTGGATTTCGACAAGGCACTGACTCTCGTCCGCAGTGTGGGTTACACGACGACAGTTCGTTTTGAGAAGCGGCAGAGGAAGGTCGTTCCTCTGCCGGAGACATGGCCGGTGCGCTGAGTTTCTGATCAGGGCTTGGCGATGCCTTTGAGGCTGAAGTCGTCGTATTCCACGTCCACCGCATTCGTGGTGAGGCTGATGAGTGACTTCGTGTCATGCGTGATGCCAGGTGACTTGAAACTGCCGACAGATTTGCCGTCGATGCTGACGCTGAGTTCATCACCGCTCGTTTGGACGACAAGTGTGTGCCATTCCTGAAGGCTGACTTTGGTCGGGATGCGTGTCTGCTTGCTGGCGAGCATCTTCTTCTCGTCCTCGGTGAGTTGATTGGCTTTTTTGCGGTCGTAAAGGCCGCCGGTGAAGTCAAAGCCGCCCGTCTTGGCATCGGCGATGTTCACGCTCGTGGGGCTGATGGTGGCCTGGCAGATGTGGCCGGCGTGGGAACCTTTGTAGTTCTTGTCGTCGAACCAGACGTTGAAGCTCTTCGCCTTGTCGCTGGTGAAGCGGAACTTCACGGAGACTTCGAGATCGCGCTCGCCGTCGATGCGGATGTTGTCCACGGCGCTGTGGTCAGAGGTCGGTGCGGTGATGCCGACGAGCACGCCGTCCTTGATGATGCTGGAGCTTTTGTAGTGGCCCCAGCGTTTCCCGAAGCCTTCGGCATTGAAGTCATCGGAGAAGATGACGCGCGGGTAGTCGGCGGCGAAGGCGGCGGTGGCTGTGATGGCAAGCGAGAGGATGAATTTCATGGGTGAATGGAAACGGCACAGATTCGAGAACATTGCGCCCAAGGGACGGGTTCGAATACCGGCCGAATCTACGAACCACGCAGCACCTGCGTCAGGTAGCTCATTTCGTCTTCCACACTTCCACCGTCCGGCTGCGTCTCGGCCACCTCCGCACGCAGCGCCGCACGGAAACGGCTGCGCAGACGATGCACCGCTACCTTAAAAGTGTTCGCGCTCATGCCGAGTCCGTGGCCTGCCCTTTCATAGTCGTCCACATCAGCCTCTCCGGTCAAAAACGGCCGCATCACGGCAAACTCGTCCGATTTGCCCTTCGAAGCGGCCAGATGCTCCAGTTTCGCCATTGCCTGATCCAGCACCGTGAGCGCCCACTGGCGGTCGAACATGTGATCCGCGCTCTCTCCCTCGATCTGCTCCACTTCATACCATGCCTCGGCCTCCGCCGCATCGAACGACACGATCTGGCCGCCGCCGCGCTTCTGCCGTGACTCTTTGCGCTGCTCATCATTCACATGCCGACGAAACGCCGTGAGCATGAAGGTGCGCAGCTTGCCCAGCTCCGGGTTCGCGGCGGCAAAGAGCTGCTTTTGCAAAACCTGAACGAAGAAGCCCTGCACATAATCCTCCGCATCTTCTGGCGCAGCACCGAACCGGCGACTCCACGCATACAGCGGGAACCAATACGCCGCGCACAGCTCCTCAAGCGCCCGCTTCGCCCGCTCATCCTGCCCCTGCGACTGGAGCACGAGGCTCCAGCGAGTCGGCTGGAAGGCAGCGGGGGCGGTTTCGGGCATTGGCAGGAGAAAAAGTTCAGGCAGACTGTAACCGCTTCCCGGCTTTGACCAAGAAACAGAAGCCATGCCCCCGATCTTCTCGAAAGCCCTTCTCTATTTCACGCTCGCCATGTCTGCGTCCGCGCAGGTCACGACGACGGGATTCAGCAACGCCGCACGCTCGGAAGATCCCGGCACGCTGCTTTCCCATCCGGTGACGAATGGCTCGGAACCGATTGGGCGGACGACGTCGATCAATTATCTGAATGGCTGGATCATCGTCGGTGCTGAGCAGCCGGGGTCGCGGGAGGGATCGGACTGGCAGATGCGAGTCTATGACATCGCTGATCCGACGAATCCGGTGCGGCGGCTGCCGTCGGACTTCGGGCTGAACTACGCGAACAACTCGTGGATCTTTGGCAACTACGGCTGGAATGCGCACGGCACGGCGCAATACGGCAACCTGCTGTTGCCGGACCCGATTCGCGTGAATGGGTTTGGCGGACTCGTGGAGCGTGGTGGCACGCATGGCATACCGCAGCTCGCGCAGTTGCCGATCTGGTATCGCCGCCCGTCGCAAGCGGGGCCTTGGGACGCAACGCTGCTCTGGTATGACACGCCGGACTCGGACATCGAGCTGGCGAAGGTTTTCCTCAACGCCAATGGCTTCGCGCAAAGGCGTGTGCTCGCCACTTTCGATCATGTGGGTCAGTTCGGCGGCGGGGACTGGCATCCGATGTTTTTTGGTGATCTACTCATCATGGCCCGCAGCGGCGGAGCGGCTCGCGATGGCGTGGTGGTGTATCGGCTGGCCTACCACAACATGGACGACGGCGATCCCAACAACGACAGCATCACGCCGCAGTATGTCGGATCGCTCAGCGGCGGCTTTCAGGGCTACTGGCCGAATCTTTTCAGCGATGGCACGGGGCTGTATGTAATCGGTTCGACGACGGACATCCTCATCGGCGCGGACATCACTTCCGCGACGATGCCCGGCGCGAATGTGAACCTGCAAACCGTGGCGAGCCTCACGGTGCCAAACTTCACCAACGCCTCCTATCCCGCGTATCAGGACAACTTCGGATTCATCCACAACCGCAAGGTGGACATGACCCGCTTCCTCGCGGGCGATGCGAACCCCATCGTGCTCACGCTGAATGAAACGAATCCGCCGCGCCAAGCCGGAGCGCCTGCGCTGCCCAATGGAGCACTGGTCGGTGTGAACACCTCGCAGATGTCGCTGCCGCTCGGCAATCTCTGGCTCACGGGCGGTTATCCGATTCCTGGCTTCAATCAAGGACTCGGCGTGTGGGTTCATCAACAGGCAGCCGATACCACGCCGCCGCGTGTGAGCTACCACATCCCGCAGGTGAACCGCACGAGCTACCCGCGCCATGCGCCGCTGAGCTTCCTCGTGCATGAGCATCCGCGGAACGGCGGACCGCGAAACGGCATCGACTTCACCGTGCGTGCCGTCGGCGCGAACGACACGCTGGGCGCTTTCGTGCCCGGATTCCTCATCCACGACTTCTCCGGCAACATGACCTTCACGCCCGATGCACCGCTCGCGGCGGACACGACTTTCCAAGTCGATTTTTTGAGCAATCCGGCCCTTCAAATCGGCTTCGTCGATGCGGCGGGCAATTACATCGAGCCTTACAGCTTCCGCTTCTCGACCGGTGGCGGCGTGAATGCCACCGCGCCGCCGGTTTTCACCAGTTTGACCTCCAGCAGCTATCAACCAACTCCGAATCAACCAATCACCGTCAGCGCCGCCGCGACTGGCATGGGCACGCTCGACTACCGTTTCAACTTCGACGGCACCTGGGGAGCTTGGAGCACCTCGACGACGGGCAATCACACCTACCTCACCACAGGCCGCCCGCGTGTGCTCGTGCAGGTGCGGGATGCGGCGGGGAACATCGTCACGAACTCGCTGCGCCTGCTCGTCATCACCGCGCCAGTCGGTCCACGGCCCACGCAAAGCAGCACGCTGGCCATCGGCGACGACTCCGGCACCCGCCGCGTATGGAGCGTGAATCCAGACGCCAACACCGTCACCGTGGTCAATGCAGTCACCGGCGCGAAAGTCGCCGAGCACGCGGTGGGCGTGAGCCCGCGCGGCATCGCCCGCGATGCGAATGGCCGTTACTGGGTCACCTGCCACGGCAGCGATGAAATTCGCGTCTTGAATGCCGATGGCACCGCGCATGCCACGATCCCGCTCGCGTATGGTTCCGCGCCGTTTGGCATCTGCCCATCGCCGGATGGCACGTTGCTTTATGCCACGATGTTTGGCTCCGGGCAGGTGCATCGCTACTCGGCGGCAGCTCCGGGCAATGCGCCGCTCACCGTCAGCGGCGTGAGCACGCCGCGAGCCATCGCCATCAGCACGGATGGAGCGCGGGTGTTCGTCACGCGCTTCATCTCGCCGGATTTGGAAGCCCAAGTGGGTGAGTTCACGGCCACGCTGGGTCTCACGCGCACCTTCAGGCTCGCCGCCGCACGCACGATTGATGGCGGTGATCGGGCGGCGGGCGTGCCAAACTACCTCGCAGGCATCGCCATCTCGCCGGATGGCACGCGGGCGGCGGTCGTGTCCAAACAGGACAACACCCAGCGCGGCACCTTTTTCGGCGTGGGCAATCTCACGCATGAGACCACGGTGCGCAGCGTGGTGTCCTTCCTCGATCTGGCAAACAACGCCGAGGTCCCGAACTCACGCCGCGACTTCGACAACAGCGACAGCCCCAGCGCCGTCACCTACACGCCGATGGGCGACATGCTGCTCGTCACGCATCAAGGGAACAACCGCGTCGTCGGCATCGACGCGTTGAATCTCGCGCCGCTGTCCGATCAGATCATCACCGGCTCCACGACCACGCAGCCCGCCGTGCTCTCGCTCGATGTCGGCACCGGACTCGCGCCGCAGGGCCTGCTCATCGACGCGACATCGAACCGCCTCTTCACCCAGGACTTCATGGGCCGCAGTGTCACCGTGCGCGATGCCGCGCCGCTGCTGGTGAGCAATGAAACGTCTCTCCCGCTCATCGCCACGACCGCTGCCGTCACCACCGAGCTGCTCCCGGCAAGCGTGTTGCAAGGCAAACGCCTCTTTTACAATGCCGCCGATCCGCGCATGAGCGCCGACAGCTACATCTCCTGCGCCACCTGCCACATCGATGGCAGCCACGACGGACGCGTGTGGGACTTCACCGGACGCGGCGAAGGTCTGCGCCGCACCACCGATCTGCGAGGACGCAGCGGTCTCGGCCACGGCGCGGTGCATTGGAGCGGGAACTTCGACGAGATTCAGGACTTCGAGCACGACATCCGCGGCCCCTTCGGCGGCACGGGCTTCATGAATCTCTCGCCGCAGCAATTCGCCGCTCAGCATCCCTCGCCCGCGAGCGGAAAAACGGGCCTCAGCAGCGATCTCGATGCCCTCGCGGCCTACGTCTCATCGCTCACGCCCGATCACACGCCGCGCAGTCCCTCGCGTAACGCGAACGGCACCTTCACTGATGCCGCCGCGCGTGGTCAGGCCGTCTTCACGGTGCAAAAATGCGCCTCATGCCACAGCGGAGCTGCGTTCACGAACAGCACGCTCATCAATGTCGGCACGCAGTCCACGCTCAGCGGCTCGCGGCTCGGCGTGACGCTGCCAGGCATCGACACACCGACGCTGCACGGCCTGCATGCCACGCGTGTCTATCTGCATCACGGCCAGGCCGCGACACTCGGCGAGGTCTTCAGCTATGCGGGCGGCACCTGGATCTCAGGCGCCACGGGCGAGTTTTTCGGCGGCGGCACAGGAGCATTGACGGACACGCCCGCGGAGGGCGGCGGCGGCTTCAATCGCGGTTACTTCAATGGCTCCGCCGCCTTCATCGGCGGCACGGAGAATGTCTCCGGCGTGCGCTTCACGAATGTCGATGGCGGCAGCGGCGGCACGGCGCGGCTCTCGCTGCGCTATGTGCGGCAATACGGCGGCGGCACCTCCTACCTGCGCATCAATGGCGTCTCGCAAACCCTCACCACGCTGCGCCAGGAGCCTGACATGGCCTGGAACACCGCTGGCTGGCGCTGGCTCACGCTCGATGTGCCGCTCAATGCAGGCGCGACGAACACCATCGAGCTGCTGCGTGGCAATGGAGACTTCTTCCTCAACGGCTTGCTCGTCGCGAATGCCACACAGCTCACCACCGCGCAGCCGCACCGCCTCGTGCAAAGCCTCAGCAGCGGAGATCGCAGCGACCTGCTGGCCTATTTGACCCAACTCGACGGTCGCGATGCCAATGGCGTGCCGCTCGCCGCACCTAGCACACCTTCACCGCAGGCTCCCGGCATCGTCAGCGAACCTCAGAGCCTCGCTTTGGCTGAAGGCAATGCCTTGAACTTCGTCGTCGCCGTCAGCGGCACCGGACCCTTCACCTATGAATGGCGTCGCGGCACCACCATCATCGGCACGAACAGCCCCGAGCTGCAAATCGTCGCCGTGAGCCTCGCCGATGCCGGCAGCTACACCTGCACCATCACGAACGCACAAGGCAGCATCGTCACCACGCCCGCCGTGCTCACGGTGAACGGCCCGCTCACCATCACGACGAGCGCACTAGCCTCTGGAACCATCGGCGTGGCCTACAACGCCTCGCTCGCGGCCACCGGCGGTGTTTCCACACGCACCTGGAGCCTCGACGGCGGCGTGCTGCCGCCTGGCATCACGCTTTCATCCAGCGGCGTGCTCAGCGGCATGCCCACCACCGCCGCACGGGCGAGCCTCGTCGTGCGGGTGACCGATTCCTCCGGCATCGACACGCAAACGCTCGCGCTTGATGTCGCGCCTGTCGGCGGCTTCGTGAACGATCCTGATCTCATTCTGCACTACACTTTTGATGAAGGCAGCGGCACCCGCGTCTGGGACAGCGCCCCGACGGGGAACAACCACGCCACCACCGTCACTGGCTCACAATGGATCAGCGACGGTCGCTTTGGCGGTGCCTATGGTCCCGGCGTGACAAACGCGGGCATGCAAAACTTCACGCCTGCCAATCAAGCCGACCTCAACTTCAACCCGCGCGGCGATGCCTTCACAATCTCGCTTTGGTGCCGCACCACGACCACGAACGGCTACACCACGCTTTTCAGTAAGGATGGTGGCGATCCTTACCGCATCCAATACCGCCTCTGGAGCGCCAATCCGACCACGCAGCTCCAAGGCATCAACGGCAACCAATACGGTGGCCAAATCGCCACCGCGCCCGCGCTCAATGACGGCCAGTGGCACCTCGTCACGATGGTGAACTTCAACGACGCCGGCACCTGGCGCACGCGAGTCTATTATGACAACGGCACGCAGAGCACGCAGTTCAACACCGGCAACGGCGGCACCGTGAGCGAGCTGCTCCGCATCGGCGGCCTCAGCGCCGGATGGAACGGCTGGTTCGGCCAGATCGACGACTTCCGCGTCTATCGCCGCGCCTTGAGCCAAACCGAAATTGCCGCGATGCACGCAGCGCCAGATGTGGAGAGCTTTGATGACTGGAGGAACGCAAATCTGACCCCGGCACAGCTTGCCAATCCCGCGCTCAATACCCCCGATGCCGACGCGAATGGCAATGGCATCGCCAACGCGATTGAGTTTGCGCTCGGCTCAGATGCGATGAGTCCGCTGACTTTACAGATCATCGGCGGCAATGCCCAACTCACGCTCACTCGCAACAGCCTGGCCCGAGGCATGACGCTCATCGTTGAATGCACGACCGACTTCATAACCTGGCTGCCGCTGGCCACTTCGGTGAATGGAACAACTCCGGTGGGAACAGCATCCATCAGTGAGGGTGCTGGCATGGTGCGACCTGTCAGCGTCACCGTGCCAACATCCTCCTTGCCGACATTCTATCGGCTGCGGGTGATGATGAATTGAAGGTGGCTATTTGCCTGACAAACGACGCCACAAGCTCTTCTTCGCCGTGTCCGCAGCCTGGGACTGGCGAGGATCTTGAGGGGCTGCCCGCTGCGGTCTGGCTTGGCCTTGTCCGCGTGTGTCTTCACGTTCGCGTCCACCCGCACCACCACCACCGCCCTGAGCGCGGCCGCCGCGTTGTTGCCCGCCGCGCCCTGGCTGTGGGCGACCGACGTGACCAAACTGCGCGGCGCGTGGATCGCGATGACGTGGCGGCTCTTCGCTGCGCGGAGGCGCAGAGGCTGCGTAGTTGAAGCCCTCTGCACGTTTCCGCACGAGGCCGCGGCCGATGAATTTTTCCAGCGCTCTGAGGGAAGAAAGATCCTCGGGCGAGATGAAGCTGATGGCATCGCCGATGGCCTGCGCACGGCCTGTGCGGCCAATGCGGTGGACGTAGTCTTCGGCGTGCATGGGGAAGTCGTAGTTCACGACGTGGGAGATGCCATCCACATCGATGCCTCGCGCGGCGATGTCCGTGGCGACGAGCACCCGCACAGCACCTGATTTGAAATCGGCGAGTGCTTTGAGACGCTGATTCTGCGAGCGGTTCGCGTGCAGGGTGGCGCACTTCAAGCCGGTCTGCTCCAGCTTGCGGGCCACTTTGTCCGCACCGTGTTTCGTGCGGGTGAAGACGAGCACCATGTCCATGGCGGAGTCCTGCAGCAGATGGCTGAGAAGCGTGAGCTTCAGATGCGCGGGCACTTCATAAACGAGCTGGGTGACAGTCTCGGCAGGGTTCGAGCGTCGGCCGATCTGCACGATCTTCGGCTGGCGTTGGAATTCATGCGTGAGGGCCTCGATCTCCTTGGAAAGCGTGGCGGAGAACATGAGCGTCTGGCGCTTCTTCGGCATGGCATGGACGATCTTCTTGATGCTGGGCAGGAAGCCCATGTCGAGCATCCGGTCCGCTTCATCGAGCACGAGATGCTGGAGACCGCTGAAGTTGCCATGGCGCTGGCCCATGAGATCGATCAGGCGCCCAGGCGTGGCGATGACGATGTCGCAGCCGCTACGGAGTGCATTGATCTGCGGACGTTCGCCGACGCCACCGAAGACCTTGGCGATGGTGAGTGGCAGATGCTTGGCATAGGCCATCACGTTTTCCTCGATCTGCACGACGAGTTCGCGCGTGGGGGCGAGGATGAGAACCTTCGTGCCCGGCACTTTCGGGCCGGTGGCCAGACGAGTCAGAATGGGAAGCGTGAAGGCGGCGGTTTTGCCCGTGCCCGTCTGGGCGATGCCGATGAGATCATGCCCGGCGATGATGGGCGGAATGGCGGCTGCCTGGATCGGCGTGGGTTCGGTGTAACCGGCTTCTTTGATGGCCTGGAGGATGTTGACGTCGAGGCCGAGTGCTTGAAATGACATTCGCGAGAATGGACGCGATCAGCCAAAGTGCGAGCGTTCATTTCCCCGCGCCATCGCCGACTTCGTAGTGCCTTTGCCGCTCTTCACGCAGCGGAGTTCGGCCTCCACGGCGGCGGCGGAAGATGTCGAACGCCATGTCAGAACCATCGGCCTTCATCTGATGCACCATCTGGAGCAGCACGCCGAGCCGGCCTTTGGGAAAGCCTGCCTTGTTGGCAAACCAGCCGAGATATTCGGCGGGCAGATCATAGATCGGCACTCCATTCGGCGGGCAGAACTGCGGGCCAAATTTGCCAAAGGGCATGTAGGTTCGCCCAATCTCATCGAGATCGTGCTGCATCCGCGCGGCGAGGTCATCCATGCCCGCATTCGAGCCGAGGAAGAGCTGCAAGCCAACAAAAAACCGGTCCCACCATGCTGGCAGGACCGGTTTAGAAACCTTGCGGGAGACGAGATTACATCTTCGGCTTCGTGGTCATCTCATAGTTGTCACTGCGGAAAGGAGTGACTGGCAGGCCGTCTTTGCTGAAGAGATTGCAGACAGGGTTGTCAGACCAGGCATAGCGGACGGCGATGGGCTTGGCGACGCCTGCTGCGCTGACTTCGACTTTGTTGTTGCCAGTGATCTTGGCGGTGGCCCAGACCCACTTCTTGTCTTCGCCACAGATGGCGAAGCCTTTGACGTCGCTGACATCGACGGTGCGGAGGCTGGAGCCGAAGGTGTCGAGCGTGACGGTGGCTTTGCCATTGGCAAACTCAGCGCTTTTGAACTCGGGGCTGCGGGAGGGCAGCTTCATGCCGTAGTCATTCACGAGCGCGAGACGGGCGAGACGCTCGGCCACGTCCCGCTTGTTCTTCGGATGGATGTCGTTGGCTTCGCCGAGGTCGATGATGACGGCCTGACCGCCGTTCTTGATGGCGCTTTGGGTCTTCGTCTGGCTCTCACGGAGCTCGGCCCATGAGCTGTCGCCGGGCTCGGGTTTCTCGGCCATGAAGTCGGCGAGTTGCACCCAGTAGAAGGGGAAGTCACCCTGCTTCCATTCGCTGCGCCAATGGGTGATCATGAGCGGGAAGAGACTCGCATATTCATAGGCGCGGCCTGCATTGCTTTCGCCCTGATACCAGATGGCACCTTTGATGCCGTAACCAATGGTGGGGAGCAGGACTCCGTTGTAAATGTTGCCTGGGCGGGCGTTGCCACGCAGCCAGCCTTCCGGTGCGCCGGGTGCGCGGGTGGTGAAGGGCTTGCCTGCGGCCTTGGCTTCGTCGGCCTGCTTTTTCCAAGCGGCGAGGGCGGCTTCATACTTCGTCTTGGCCTCAGGGCTGGTGAGATTGGCCTCGTTCGCTTTGGTGTTTGCCATGAGCAGTTTGAAACGGTCGTCTTTCTCCAGCACATCGCGGCGCACCCAGGCTTCGGCAGCGCTGCCGCCCCAGGCGTTGTTGATCAGGCCGACGGGCACGTCGAGCATCTGATGCAGCACGCGGCCGTAGAAGTAACCGACGGCGCTGAAGCCGCCGACCGTCTGTGGTGAGCACTCAGCCCAAGCGCCCTTAAAATCCTGCTGCGGTTCCTGCGTGCCCACATTCGGCACGGTGATGAGGCGGATGTTGGGGAACTTCGCCGTGGCGATTTCGAGATCGGCGTCCCAGGAGCTCTGCACACTCCATTGCATGTTGGACTGGCCGGAGCAGATCCATACTTCGCCGACGAGGATGTTTTTCAGCTCGCGTGTGCTGCTGCCTTTGATGGTCATCGCGGCAGGCTTGGCATTGGCGGGCACGGGGTCGAGCGTCACGGTCCATTTGCCGTCAGCGCCAGCCTTGGCGCTTTTGGTCTGGCCAGCGAAGGTCACGGTCACGGCGGTGCCGGGTGCATCCCAGCCCCAGATGGGGTTCGCCAGCTTCTGCTGGAGCACCATGTGATCGCCGATGATGGCGGGGAGTTTGGTTTCTGCCTGCGCTGAAAAAGCGAGGGCCGCGAGGGTGGTGATGAGGAGATGCTTGCGCATAGGATTTGGAAGGGCGGAACAAACGTCCGCCGTGCGCCATTCCTTCCGCCGCATCACCCACCAGCCATCCTCTTCCGATACGCCGCCGGTGATTGCCCGAGACGACGACGGAAATGCTGGGTGAAGCTGCTCGCATCCACAAAGCCACAGCGCACCGCGATCTCACCCACAGCGAGCGCCGTCTCCTCCAGCATCCGAGTCGCGGCGAGCACACGCGTCTTCAGCAAAAACTCCTGCGGGGTGATGCCGAACGCGCTCTGAAATCTCCGCTGGAGCTGGCGCAGCGACTGCCCACAAGCTCGTGCCACCTCTTCGATCTTCAATGGCTTCGCAAAGTCACGACGGATCATCTCCACGGCCTGCGCCACGGTTTGGAAGACAGGCAGCTGGCGCTCGGATTCATCAGGCCGACGCAGCACACCCATCACGCCTTGAACTCGACGACGTGTGTCCAGCAGCGGCAGCTTCGTCACCAGAAACCAGTCCGGGATGCCCTGCCGATCCCACCAGAGTTCGATGCGCTCCACGATCTTCACTTTGCCCGCCAGCAGGTGGCGGTCATCCTCCACATAGGCCTGCGCCATCGTGTCGGGATTCAGATCGTAGTCCGTGCGCCCGATGAAGTCGGAATCGTCGCTCATCTGATAGCGCTGGAGCAGCCCAGCACTGGCAAACATGAGGTGACCGGACTGGTTCTTGGCAAAGAAATACACGCCCGGAATATGATCGAAGAGCTTTTGGAAAAGCAGCGTCGGCTCCAGGCTCGCCATCCAGCGGGCACGCTCCTTTTTCCAGCGCGCGATCTCCGCCGCCGATCTTCGGGGGCGCTCGCGGGGTTTCAGGGGTGTCGCATTTCGCATCATCTTTGTCGTGACGAGCATGGGTGGTCCGGCTTTAAACTGCAAGCGTCCAACCACCGCCATGAAACCCATCGTCCAAATCTCCCTCGACCTCACCAACATCGACGAAGCGCTCGAAACCGCCGCGCTCGCCATGCGCGCTGGAGTCGATTGGCTGGAGGCAGGCACACCGCTCATCCTCGCCGAAGGTCTGCATGGCGTGCGAGCCTTGCGGAAAGCCTTCCCCAACACGCCCATCGTCGCTGATTTGAAGACGATGGATGGCGGCTACCTCGAAGCCGAGATGATGGCGAAGGCTGGTGCCACCCACGTCGTCGTCATGGCCCGCGCGCATGCGGAGACGATCAAATGCGTCGTCAAAGCGGGCAAGGACTTCGGTTGCAAGGTCATGGGCGATAACATGATCTGCGAAAGCATGATCGATGGCGCAAAGTTCCTCGAAGACCTCGGCTGCGACTACGTCATCCACCACATCGGCTACGACGAGCGCCGTGGCATCGCCGCTGCGGGAAGGCGGATGCCCAGCCCACTTGATCAGCTCCGCGAAGTCGTGAACGCCGTCAAAATCCCCGTGCAGGCCGTCGGCGGCCTCAGCCTCGAACAAGCCATCCAGTGCCCGCAGTATGGTGCACCGCTTGTCGTCCTCGGCGCGCCGCTGACCATTGATGCCGACGCCTTCAAAACGGCGGACGGAAATCTCGAAGCCTCACTGCGTTTGATCTGCGAGGCGGTGCATGCACAGGATGTTCCCGTTTTCACCTGATTGAAATTCATTCTTGTCATTCGCGGATATTCGCGACCATTCGCGTTGAATTGACAACTCTGAACCATGAACTTCAACGACTGCACCTACGACATCATCGGCTGCGCCATGCATGTTCATAACGCACTGGGCCCGGGCCTGCGAGAGAAGCCCTATGAGAATGCCCTGGTCATTGCTTTGCGGGAGAAGCAACTTCTGGCCGAAGCGCAGAAGGCTTACCCGATCCGTTATCTGAACCAGATCGTGGGCGATTGCATCCCTGACATCACCGTGAACGGAAATGTGCTGGTGGATGCCAAATCGATCGACGCCATCGGCGAAAACGAAATCGCGCAAATGTTGAACTACCTGCGGATCTCCTGTCTGGAGATCGGTCTTATTATCAACTTCAAGAATCCCAAACTCGAATGGGTTCGAAAAGTGAAATCACAATCCCTCTGAATTCCTCCAACGCGGATGAGCACGAATGCCCGCGAATCCCCACGAATTCCGGCCTCCAGAATTCGTGCTAATTCGCGGACATTAGCGACTATTCGCGTTAAAAAATTCCCCACCTTCCCAACCCCATGAAATCCGCCGCCGTCGTCAACTTCGCGCCTGAAAAAGGCTCTGTCGAAATCCGTGAAATCGAGAAACCGACCATCGGTGCCGAGGATGTGCTCCTCGAAGTCGCCAACGTCGGCGTTTGCGGCTCGGACCTGCATCAGTGGACTGCGGATCACTCCTGGCCCGTGAACTATCCGGTCGTGCTCGGGCATGAGTTTGGTGGACACATCATCGAGGTCGGCAAAGACGTGGAAGGCTGGAAGGAGGGCGACCGTGTCGTGTCGGAGACGGCAGCGATCATTTCCAAGGACAATCCGATGACCCGTCGCGGGCTCTACAATCTGGACAGCACGCGCAAGGGCTTCGGCTATGGCGTGAACGGCGCGATGACGAAGTATGTGCGCGTGCCGAGCCGCATCTTGCACCATGTGCCGGATCATCTTCCTTTCGAGCAAGCCTGCCTCACGGAGCCCTGCTGCGTCGCTTACAACGCAGTTGTGAAGAATGCCCGCATCGAGCCGGGTGATCGCGTCGTCGTTCTTGGTCCTGGCACCATCGGCATTCTCTGTGCCGCGATGGCGAAACAATGCGGTGCGCAAGTCGCCATCGTCGGTCTTCAACAGGACGCGCATCGTCTGGAACTGGCCCGCAAGCACTACGGCTGCGAAGTCATCATCGGCGATGCGAAGCCCTGGGCGATGGAGCGTGACGGGCTCGGCTGTGATGGTGTCATTGATGCCGCTGGTGCCAGCATCACGCTCAAGATCGCGCTCGATATCGTGCGCCCTGCTGGATGGATTTCTAAAGTCGGCTGGGGGCCACAGCCGCTCGGTTTCAACATGGACCCGCTCGTGCAGAAAAACATCACCCTGCAAGGCAGCTTCAGCCACAACTGGCCGATCTGGGAGCGCGTGATCGCCCTCATGAGCAGCGGTCAGTTTGATGTAAAGCCCATCATCGGCGGCGTCTGGCCCGTGACCGAATGGCACGAAGCCTTCGAGAAGATGCACAAGGGTGAAGTCGTGAAGAGCGTGCTGCGTCCGGTGTAGATTGGATTGGCAATCGGGCCCGATGGATGACAGGCTTCGACTGCCCATCAAAGCCCCTCCGAGCATGGCCGATCCCCTCAAACCGCATCGCCGACTCTCCGGGCTGAAACCGGAGGCGCTGATGGCACATGGGCTGGCTGCCGACGCCCTGACGGTGGAGTTGAATGGCATCGAAATCGAGACATCGCTCGGACGTGGCGGCATGGGCACGGTGTATCTGGGGCGGCAGATCAGTCTGGACCGCGAGGTGGCGGTGAAGGTGCTCGCCGGCGAGCTGGCGGATGATCCGCTGTTTCTCGAACGCCTCGAACGCGAGGCGCGTGTGATGGCGCGGCTGCGGCATCCGAACATCGTGGCCGTGCATGACTTCCAGCGCACCGACGATGGCGCGGCCATCGTGATGGAGTTTGTCGAGGGTGGCACGCTGCGCGAAAAGCTGCGCCTGCATCCGCAAGGCCTGCCGCTGGCGGAGGCGCTGCGCATTCTGCGGCAAATCGCCGCCGGATTGGAGGCCGCCCATGCCTCCGGGGTGATCCACCGTGACATGAAGCCGGAAAATGTGCTCATCGACCGAGATGGCATGGCCCGCG
>NZ_JBILYB010000042.1:0-43333 GCF_044378005.1 Prosthecobacter sp. | reverse complement strand
TTCGTCTTGATCGTGCGTGACGAAGAGCGTGGTGACGCGGGTCTCGTCGTGGAACTGGCGGAGCCATTTGCGCAGCGTTTTGCGCACTTTGGCGTCGAGAGCGCCGAAGGGCTCATCAAGGAGCAACACCTGCGGGCCGACGGCGAGGGCGCGGGCCAGGGCGACGCGTTGCCGCTGGCCGCCGCTGAGCTGCGTGGGGTAGCGGTCACCGTAGCCTTCGAGGGCGATGCGGCGCAGCAGCTCGGTGACGCTGCGGTCGATGTCTTCGCGTGAGGGCCGATCAGGCCGTTTCATGACGCGGAGGCCGAAGGCGATGTTTTCGGCGACGGTCATGTGATTGAAGAGCGCGTAGTTTTGAAACACGAAGCCAGCTTTGCGCTCGTAGGCGGTGCGGTTGGTGACATCGCTCCCGTGAAATTCGATGCTGCCCGCGCCTTCATCGGCGAATTCGAGTCCGGCGATGATGCGCAGCAGCGTGGTCTTGCCGCTGCCACTGGGGCCGAGCAGGGCGACGAGTTCGCCGGTTTTGACTTCGAGATCGACGTTCTTCAGTGCGTTGAAGCTGCCGAAGGATTTGGAGATGTTGTGGATGTGGATGCTCATGCTGCTCCTCGTTGGGTGGTCGTGAGAGTTTTCAAAATCAGTGTGACGAGCGCGAGCAGTGCGAGCACAGACGCGACGGCAAAGGCGGGGACGAACTGGTATTCGTTGTAAAGGACCTCGATGTGCAGCGGGACGGTGTTGGTCTTGTTGCGGATGTGGCCGCTGACGACGGACACCGCGCCGAACTCGCCCATGCTGCGGGCATTGCACAAGATGATGCCGTAGAGCAGGCCCCATTTGATCTTCGGCAGTGTGACGCGCCAAAACATCTGCCAGCCATTGGCACCGAGCGTCATGGCGGCCTCTTCCTCGGCCTGGCCCTGCGCCTCCATCTGCGGCGCGAGCACTCGCGCGACGAAGGTGAAGGTGACGAAGATGGTGCTGAGCACGATGCCGGGCAGCGCGAAGATGATTTTGATGCCGTGCTCCTTCAACGACGGCCCGAAGAGACCTTGTGCCCCAAACAGCAGCACATAAACCATGCCCGCGATGACTGGCGAGACCCACAGCGGCAGCTCGATGAGCGCGGTGAGGAAGCGCTTCCCCCGAAACTGGAAGCGCGACACGCGCCAGGCCGCCGCGAGGCCGAAAAGTGTATTCAACGGCACCGTGATGGCAGCGACCTGCAACGTGAGCCAGATGGCATGCGACGTGGCGCGGTCGTCAAAGGCCTCGACATAGCCTTCCCAGCCTTTGCGGAAGGCTTCCTGAAAAATGACGACGAGCGGAAGCACGAACATCAGCGCCATGAACGCGACGGCGATGCCGATGATGAGCCAGCGGGAGAAAGGAGACTCGGAAGTGGCTTTGCGAGGCCGGGTGTGAGTTTGATGGAGGATGATGGCGGCCATGACAGTTTAAAATGACGAATGAGTAAGCCCGAATGACGAACTAATGACGAAGGACGAATGTCGAAGGTGAGCGCGTGGAGGTTTGGAGTTCCGGATTCGGCATTGGGGCTTCTTTCGTCATTCGGATTTAGGAATTCGTCATTGCCGCCCTGTGCGGCTCCGGCTCCAGTTGGTGAGAAGGTTGGAAACGAGCAAAATGGCAAACGACGCGGCCAGCATGACGATGCCGATGGTCGCGGCTCCGGCGTAGTCGTATTCTTCGAGGCGCATGGTGATGAGCAGCGGGGCGATCTCGGTTTTAAAAGGGAGATTGCCGGAGATGAAGACGACGCTGCCGTATTCGCCGACAGCACGGCCGAAGGCGAGCGTCATGCCCGCGAGCGTGGAGGGCAGCAGCGCGGGAAAGACGACGCGGGTGAGGGTTTGCCAACGATTCGCGCCGAGGCAGGCGGCGGCTTCTTCGACATCCATTGAGAGATCAGCGATCACCGGCTGCAAGGTGCGCACGACGAAGGGAAAGCCGACGAAGGTCAGCGCGATGGTGATGCCGAGCGGCGCATACGCGGCCTTGATGTCGTGCTGGGCCAAGAACGAGCCGATCCAGCCATTCGGTGCATACAGCGTGACGAGCGCGATGCCTGCGACGGCAGTGGGCAGCGCGAATGGCAGGTCCACCATCGCATCGAGCAGGCGACGACCTGGAAACGAGTAGCGTTCCAAAGCCCAGGCCGTGATCAGGCCGAAGACGCCATTCACCAACGCGGCGACGAAGGCGGTGCCGAAGCTGAGTTTGAGCGAGGAGATCACGCGGGCATGCGTGAGTGTCTCGATGACATGCTCCCAGCCGCCGCTGGCCGCTTTCCACGCGAGCATGGAGAGCGGAAAGAGCACGAGGAGGCTCAAATAGGTGACGGTGAAACCGAGGGAGAGCCTGAAGCCAGGCAGGACGTGACGTGGACGGGACATCGTATCGTAAAACGAGTTTTCTAACTCGTTGGGTTTGGGAGTGGGCGACGCGGTGGAACGAGTTGGAAAACTCGTTTTACAAGTTCGCGGCGTAGGCCTGGAGTTCGCGGTATTCGGCGAGGATGCTTTTCACTGCTGCTACAGTTGCTCTGACCTGTTGCGGCATTGGCGCGAGCGCGGGCGTCTCGAAGACAATCTCCAAAGCATGAGGTCTCTGCTCCGGTGGAGCACTGAGGATGCCGAGATAGCCTTCTTTGATGATGCCGCGTGAGGAGAGGAAGCCATCGATGATGTGCTGCTCATTACGTGGCAAAAACTCACTCGATGCCTTCAGCGCAGGCTCCAGCAGGTGCTCGCTGAGCAGCGCGCCGCTGACGAATCCGTAGCAGCCGTCGGAGGTGTCGTCGGAGTGCAGTGAGATGATGCCGTCGTATTTTTCACGGCGCAGCTCGCTCTCGAGATAGATGACCTCAGGCTCGATGGAGCCGTACCAAAACTCGCGATTCAAGTCGAGGCCGCTGTGACTGTGTCGAGTGCCGAGCGCACGGCCCGTGGGATTGCAGATGGGGAAGAAATGCAGTTCGTAGTCGTGCAGTTCCTCCGGCTTCTCGGCCGCCCAACGGATGAGATCCTGCACGGCGAGGGTGCCCGCTTCTTCATCACCGTGAATGCCCGCGAAGATGCCGATCTTGATGCCGTACCCTGGTTTGAGCGGCTTGCTGACGATCTTCGGGATGAAGATGCCTTGATCTGGCGGGAGGCTTTGGAGCATCAGACGTGAGGACGGCAGCGGGATGGTGCCACGCTGATACGCGTGCCTGCCGGTGAACTGGAAATGAGGTAGGAGAGTCATGGTTTCAAGTGTGGACTTGGTGGCGAGTGATGGCCGATCACTTCGGCTGGTAGATCTGGTCAAAGAGGCCGCCCTCATCGAAGTGCTTCTTCTGCGCCTTGGCCCAGCCGCCGAAGTCTCCGTCGATGGTGACGAGGGTGAGCTTCGGAAAGAGGGCGCTGTATTTCGCCGCAGCGGCAGGATCACGAGGACGATAGTAGTGCTTGCCGATGATGTCCTGCGCCTCGGGCGTGTAGAGGTATTCGAGATAGGCCTTCGCGACTTCGGTGGTTCCATTCTTCTCAGCGTTCTTATCCACCACGGCCACGGTTGGCTCAGCGAGAATGCTCAGCGATGGCGTGATGATTTTTGTCTGGCCGGGGAACTCGCGCTGGATGAGCCAGGCTTCGTTTTCCCAAGAGAGGAACACATCGCCGATGCCACGCTGCGCGAAGGTGGTGGTGGAGGCACGAGCGCCGGTATCGAGCACAGGCACGTTCTTGTAGAGCGCGGTGATGAACTCCTTTGCCTTTGCCTCGCTGCCGTGTTGCTTCAGCGCGTAGGCCCATGCGGCGAGGTAGTTCCAGCGCGCACCGCCGGAGGTTTTCGGATTCGGTGTGATGACATTCACGCCTGGCTTCACGAGGTCATCCCAGTCCTGAATGCCCTTGGGGTTCTCTTTGCGGACGACAAAGACGATGGTGCTCGTGTAAGGCGCGCTGCTGTTTGGCAGACGCTTCTGCCAGTCCGGCGCGATCAAGCCAGCCTGCTGACCGATGACGTCGATGTCACCGGCGAGCGCCAGCGTGACGACATCGGCTTCGAGTCCGTCGATGACGGCGCGGGCCTGTTTGCCAGAGCCGCCGTGGGATTGGTCGATGCTGACTTTCTTGCCTGCGGTCTCCTTGTAGTGCTTCGCGAAGGCTTTGTTGAATTCGGCGTAGAGTTCGCGGGTCGGGTCGTAGGAGACGTTCAGCAATTCGAAGTCGGCGGCGTGGGCGGTGAGGCTGAGAAGGAGGGCGGTGAAAATGGAGAGGGATGTTTTCATAAAGTTTGAATGAGTGGAGTTTGAGGATGTGGATGGGTCAGAAGAAGCGGTGGCTGATCTCGAGATAGGCGAAGTCGGTGTCGTTCCCGCGCACTCGGTTTTGGATGAAATTCCCTGGGATGAAATGTGCGTAGCCGAGAGTGATCTCTGTCTTCGGGCTGAGGGTGTAGCGGGCGCGGATGTCGAACTCGTGGCCGACGAAGCCGCCGCTGTTGCCCGTGCGATCACGGACGTTGTTCGCGTTGGTGAAGCGGTCTTTGTCACTGGCGAGCCAGTACCAACTGTAGCCAAAGTCGATGCGCAGATTGTGTCTTGGCTTGGCCTCCACGCGCAGCTTCGGCGTGCTGATATTTTCATAGACGATGTAGTCGTTCGCCGACCACGGGCGACCAAAGCCGTAGAAGCGCTCGAAGCGGTTGTCCTCGTCGTCATTCGGGTCGCGATCACCGCTGGCGTAGCCGTAAAAGGCGCTAAAACGTGGCTTCCAGGGGTGCGAGGCGAGCGTGTAGCCGACCTCGATATTGCCGCCATAGGCACGGATGGAGCGGTTGCCATTCCGCCCGAACTGATAGGTGAAGCTGGCGTCGTAATCGAAGCCGCTGCTGCCAATGATTCCATAAGCACGCAGGCCAGGCGAGTGGACGATCCTTTCTGCCACAGCACCATAAGCCGACTGATTCAGCGCCAGATAGTAGGGCTCCAGCGTGATGATGTCTGACCAACTCCGCCAATGACCAATGACGCCATAGAGCCACTTTTGCTCCGCTGGCTCGTCCCATTCATACTTGAGCCGCTCCAATGGCTGCACCGCGATGAGATCGATCTGCCAGTCATTGCTCTCCTGGCCGAGCGTGCCGTGGAAACCCTGGAAGGTGTTCGCGGTGTTGCGCCATTGATTGTTGCCCAGCAGGCGGCGGTCGAGGAACTCGAAGTTATGAATGCCGTAGCGCAGACTCACAGGGCGTGAGTTGCCGATGGCATCATGGCCGAGCAGGTCTTTGAAGTAGAGTTCACCGTAGAGACGGATGAACTCGAACTCATTCACATCGCGGGTATCGCGGTCATAGTTGCTGTTGTAGCGGCGTGAGTCCTGCACCTCGAAGGCGAGGCGGAAGGGATCGAGCGCTTCTTTGATACCAAGATAAAAGCGGGTGCGGTGGAGCCAGGGCTCATCACGACCCGCCTGCGGTCGGCGGATGTCGTCGTCGCGGTATTCGTAGCGGAAGCGGTAATCGAGCCCGAGGTCGAGCCAGTTCACCTTCAGCAGCGAGTCGATACCGAGTTCGCTCACATTGCGTGCATACTTCGGCGGATCAGGATCACGCGTGGTGCTGTAGCTGAGCGGGTTTTGATAATAGGTGCCTCGTGTGAGCTTGTCGGCTTCCGAGTCCTCTGCGACTGCCGATGTGGCGATGAAGAGGAAGGCTGCGAGGATGTGGGCGGGGCGTTGTCTGGGATGCTTGTCGGGTGTTTTCATGGTTCTTGCGGGCGTCTGCGTCCGGTGGTCCGGTCGGCGTCAGCAAGAGTGTTTTTGGAGGCCCCTGCGGGTGCAGTAGGCAAAGGGGTATCAAGGCCGCGAGGTGCGGCGGACTGGCGGAGCTTCGTCCGTGGCGAAGCGGGTCTTCTCTGTGCTTTCGACCTGCGTCACGCGTCCCTCATGGACGACGATCTGCACGGAGCCGAAGCGCATGGCAGCGACTTTCTGGCGGACGACTTCGAGCCAGGGCTCGATGGAAGATGGGGAGAGTGTCTGGCTCATGGCGCATCAGGTGGCGGATGAGAGGAGCGCGGCGAGGAAGCCGTCGGCGGGGTCAGTGTGGACACGGAGATCACGCCCGCGACCTGCCGGTCGGCGATGCCGAGACGGATGAGGGTGCGGGCGTATTCGCCGCGTTTGGTGAGCTTCATGCCCAACACATCCACTATTAATGTATACTCATCGAGTAGTAATTAAGATTTGGTCAAAACTATTTTCTCGCCGCTACGCGGGGATCTGTCCCCCAGTCATCCGTGCGGAAGGTCTGGGCGGGGAGACCGTCCTTGTTGAAGAGATTCGCCCACGGAGCATTGCCGGACCAAGCGTAGCGCACGGCGGCTGGCTGGGGAACAGCGGCGCTGGAGACACGAACGGAGTCGCCATCAATCACGGCATCTGCCCAGACGAATTTCTTGTCGGCACCGGCAATGAGAAAGCCTTGCAGCTTGTCACTGTGTCGCGTGGCGAGGCCTTGACCGATATGCGTGAACTTGAGGTGCACCTTGTCACCTACGATCTCATGCGAGGCGTAAAGCGGACCACTGAACTCGACTTTGCGGCCATAGACAAAGCCGAGTGCGACTTGCTTGGCGCGCTCGCCGTAGCCGGATTTGTTCGTGGGATGTGTCATGCCGCCGAGGTCGGTGCTGGTGAGCATGGCGGTGTTTGGGTGCTGCTGGATTTTGATGTGGACTTCGCGGGCGATGCCTTCGTTGTTGGCGGGCAATTTGGCGGGTGGCGCGGTGAATGGGCTGGCGTTCTTGGTGGTCGGATTCGCGAGATCCCAGGCGGTGCCGCCGCCGCTGGGTTTCTGCACATAAAGGAAAGAGAAGTCCTGGTTCCAAGCCTTGCGCCAGCCTCGGATGAGCGCGCCCATGAGGTGGTATTGATCCACGCCAGTGATGCCGGTGCCGCCTTCGCCCTGATCCCACAGCACGCCACGAATGGCATACGGCACGTAGGGCTGAACATGCGCCGTGTAGAGATGGCCGATGACGCCCATGCACTCACCGGGCTGTCTCGGCATTGCGGGCTCACGACCGACTCGACCACCGCTCTGCTTCGCTTTTTCGGCACTGGCCTTCCAGGCGGTCATGTAGCGCTCGTGGGCCTTCATCGCGGCGGCAAAGTCGTATGTTTTGGCAAACTCCTTCACCTGCGTCTGACATGCTGCGTCGCTACGATACATGTCCTCCGTGAGCCAGTAGCCGGAGGGCGTGCCACCGACTGCGCCGAGCATCATTCCGATGGGGACATCGAGATCTGTCTGCAAGCGCGAGCCAAAGGCGAAAAGGATCGCGGAGAAGCCATCGACATTCGCGGCGGAGGCCTCCAACCAGCCTGCGCCGCCTTGGCGGATCAGGCGGATGCGTGGATACGGCGCGGCGGCGAGTGTTTTCTGGAGGCCTTCGTCGTTCACTTTGTAGCCACGAACTGATCCCGCCATGTTGGATTGGCCCGAGCCGAGCCACACTTCACCCACGAGCACATCCTTCACCTCGATGGTGTTTGCGCCCTTCACCGTGAGCGTGAGTCCTTCTGCGACCTGAAGCGGATCAAGACGCACCTGCCACTTCCCATCAGCGCCTGCTGTCGCCGTCTTCGTCTGTCCGGCGATGGAAACTGAAACTTCCTCGCCGGGTGATGCCGTGCCCCAGATGGGCGCGGCGACATCACGCTGGAGCACCATGTGATCTGAGATAACAGGCGGCAGCTTCACAGCGGCTTGCGAGATAGCGGTGGCACCCAGCACCGCGATGAAGGTGGCGATTCGTTGAGTCTTCATGGAGAATGACCAAACGCCGCGCCGACACGGCTGTTGCCGCAGATCAGAATTTGATGCCTGTGCGGATGCCGAACGTGCATGGCGCGCCAGCTTCTCCGATGACTCGTGGCGTGCCGAAAATCGGGTAGTTCATGGCGACGGGGACGTAGTCGGTGTTGAAGGCGTTGTTCACGAAGAACTCGGTGAACCAGTCGCCGCCACGAATGCCGAGTCGGAAGTTCGCGAGCGTGTAGGCATCCTGTCCGGAGCGGTTCTGCGGCGTGTATTCAAAGGCGCCAATGAACTGCACATCCACCCGCGCATACAGGCTGAGGCGATGATTCAGCGGCAGGTTCGCGACGGCTCCGAAGGTGACGTTGTAATCAGGCGCATAAGGCAGGGAATGTCCGCCGATGCCTTCGCCACTGTCACGTGCGCCATCATCGAACTCGGTGTCCTGCCAACTGGCGGTGCTGAAGAGGCTGAGGCGATCACAGCAGCGGTAGTTCAGCGCGAATTCGACACCATGGGATGAGGCATCGCCTGCATTGTCGAGAAAAGAGCCGCCCGTCGCGCTGGGCTGGACGAGCTGCATGTCATTCCATTGGGTGCAAAAAGCTGCGAGGGTGTAGCCGAGACGATTTTTGAATGCCTGGCCTTTGATGCCGAGTTCGTAATTCCAAGTGCGCGCTTCCTCATACTCGGAGGGGCCTTCGACATTGAAGCCACCGGCCTTGTAGCCGCCAGAGAAGCTGAAGTAGCCCATGAGATCGGGTTTGAAGCGATACGACACCGCTATCTGCGGAGAGAGCGCTGAGTAGCTGCGGCTGGCATCCACGCGGCTCGTGCCGCCCGGGACGACGGTCAGGCTTCCACTGGCATCTTTGTTTTCGAGATCCAGACGAAGCCCGGCCAGCAGGTCGAGCTTATCCCACAAGGTGAGGATGCCCTGCCCATAAAGGCCGAGGCCGAGGTCCTGAAACTCACCCCGAGTGAAGGATTCTGGCACTGGCAGGAAACCAAGGTCGCTGGTATTGGCGATGTCCTGCTCGTGTTTGCTGTAAAAGAAGAATGCTCCGGCCTGCCACTGAAGGCTGGCTTGCTTGCAAAAGACGATGGGTTTCCCCTCCGGATTCTTGAAGCGGAACTCCTGCGTGAGGGTGACCATTTCTTCTTCATGGCGATGGATGAGCAGCGGCAGGTCGCTGTAATCGAAGTCGGTCAGATCTTCCGTCCGCCACCAAACGAGGCCCGTGGTGGAGATGAGGTCGAAGGCATCCGAATGATAAGTGATCTGGAGTGTTGGCTGAATGACATCACGCTTCGTGTAGCCGTAGAAATTGCTCGTCAGTTGGCGCTCGCGGCGATGCAGGCGGGTGACGTCTTGCAGCGCATAGTCACCATCATCTGCGGATTCGGCGGCGAGGATGAAGCGGATCTCCAGCGCCTCGTCGGGCTGCCAGAGGAGCTGCGCTTTGCCGAACCAGGAGCTGCGATTGTCGATGTCGCGTCCGGTCGCGGCATCTTCGGAGAAGCCATCGCGCTCGCGATGCCCTCCAGCGAAGCTGAAGCCGAGCTGATCCTGGATGAGCGGCCCGGTGACACTGCCCCGGAAGTCGTAGAGGTTGTAGTTTCCAAAGGTGGACTCGGCACTGCCGCCCCAGGTCGTCAGCGATGGGCGGCGGCTGGTGATGCCGATGAGTCCGCCAGCGGTGTTTCGTCCAAAGAGGGCGCCCATGGGGCCGCGCACGAGGTCGATCTGCTCCACGTCGAGAAGCTCGAGGCTGCTGGAGTTGGCACTGAACTGCGGCACTCCGTCAATGAAGGTCGTGACGCCAGGGTTCATGGGCGAGCCGCCGATGCCGCGAAACACGGGCTGGCTGGCACGACGAGCACTGTATTCATTGAAGAAAACGCCCGGCGCATGAATGGCCGCGTCTTTCACCGAGCGCACTGCGGCGGAGTCGAGAAAGGCAGCATCACTGACCGTGGCACTAAGAGGCAGGTTGAGCAGATCCCGTTCGAGCTTGGGCGTGGCAGGCTTCATCACCTCCAGCTCTCGCACCTCACGCGCCACAGGGATGGGAATGGCGCAAGGGCTGGGCATGCCTGTGTTCGTCTGGGCGCTCAGGAACGAGGGGATGAGAAGGCAAATCGCAAAGCGGAGATCAGGCATTTCTCTGCTTTATGAAACTCGCGCAAGGCTGGCAATGTCTTTTGAGATGATTTTGAAACTCAGATAGCCCAGCTCCCAAACTGGGAGGCAGATGCCATCACGGCTGTTCTGCATGCATGACGCTGGACATCCCGCCTGAATCATCCTACCCCTCGCGCCGCGCCCATCCGCCGCCGAAGACATGCCCCCCGCCCCCGAAACGCAACGAGCCGACAAATGGCTCCACCACATCCGCGTCTTCAAAAGCCGCAGCCTCGCCACCCAGGCCTGCACCAAAGGCAACGTCACCCTTGGTGCCCAGATCATCAAACCCAGCCGTGATCTCAAGCCCGGAGATGTCCTCGAAGTCGTCCGTGGCGACCTGAAGCTCCGCCTCGGCGTCATCGCCTTCCCCGCCCAGCGGCTCAGTGCCCCGCGAGTCCCCGAGTTCTGTGACAACCAGACCCCCGAGGAGTGGATCATCAAAGCCTCCGAACTCCGCCGCCAGCGCCAGCTCGAAACGCCCCACGCCCACGAAACCGTGGCCAAGCCGAACAAACAGCAGATGCGCCAGCTCCGCGAGTGGTGGGGCCAGGATCAGGACTGATACGCTTCGCCATCCGGGTTGACACATTCATCCCCCGCCCTCCAATGCGGCACGCATGGTTCACATCTCCATTCAAGGCCTCACGAAGCGTTTCGGCGCGCAAACCGTCCTCAATGACGTGAACCTCGAGATCGGCCAGGGGGAGCTCTTTTTCCTGCTCGGGCCGAGCGGCTGCGGGAAGACGACCCTGCTCCGCCACATCGCCGGCTTTTACCAGCCAGAGGCGGGCAACATCTTCTTTGATGAGGACAATGTCACCCATCTGCCCGCCCACAAACGCGGCACGGGGATGATGTTTCAAAGCTATGCACTCTGGCCGCATCTGAACGTCGCTCAAAACGTGGCCTTCGGACTCGAAGAGCGGGCCAGGCCAAAAGACGAGATCGAGAAGCGGGTGGCCCAAGCGCTGGAGCTCGTGCAGCTCGGCGGTCTCGGCTCACGCCGCATCTCCCAGCTTTCCGGCGGTCAGCAGCAGCGGGTGGCGCTGGCACGGGCGCTGGTCATCCGTCCGCGTTGTCTGCTGCTGGATGAGCCTCTTTCAAATCTGGATGCCAAGCTCCGCCATGAGATGCGCTCGGAGATCCGCCGCATCTGCAAGGAGTTCGGCCTCACCGGCATCTATGTGACGCATGACCGCGATGAAGCCCTCAGCATGGCGGATCGGCTCGCCGTGATGGACGTTGGCAGGCTTGCCCAAGTCGGCACGCCGGAGGAAGTCTATCGTGATCCCGCCTCACGCATGGTCGCCGAGTTCATCGGCGAGACCAACTTCATCGAAGCCCGCGTCCGCATGCCCAGCAGCGAGTCGGGCCTTTACGAGGTGGACACCGACTTCGGCCCCCTTCGCGCCCGCACCAATGATCCCGACTGGAAGCCCATGCCGGGCACCAGCGTCACCCTTTCCATCCGCCCAGAGGCACTCACCTTCGGGCACATGCTCGACTCCACGAACCGCCTGCCCTGCCACATCGTGGACACCGTCTATCTCGGTGCCACCGTGCAGTATCAGCTCCAGATCATCGGCGGCCCGCAGCTCAAAGTCTGCGAGATCAACCCGCGCCAAATCCGCCCACCCGCAGCGGATGAAATCCGCGTCATGGCCGCTGCTGCGGATGTGGTCATGCTGCCGCAGCACTGACGCGGCGCTTTTTCTCCGCACGAAGCTGCCCGCAGCCTGCGGCGACATCGATCCCCCGCCGCTGGCGGATCGTGCAAGGGATGCCGCATTCCTGCACGATGGCACTGAACACCTCCGCCGCGCTTTCCGTGCCTTCGCGGCCTTCGTAGCCGGCTGTTTCGTTCAGCGGAATGAGATTCACATGCGCGTCCAGACCCTGGAGCAAAGCAGCGACTCGGCGCGCGTGATCAGGCGTGTCATTCACTCCGGCGATCAGCGTCCAGGCGAAGAAGATGCGCCGCCCCGTCTTCTCATTGTAGGTCCGGCAGGCTTCGATCAGCTCCGCGAGCGGCCAGCGCTGGTTCGCCGGGATCAGCGCCGCACGCTCGGCCTCCGTGCTGCCGTGCAGACTCACCGCCAGATTGTAGGGCCGCCCCTCCTCCGCCAGCCGCAGGATGCCCGGCACCACACCCACCGTGCTGATGCTGATCTTGCTCGGGCCGATGTTTGCCCCGCTTGTGTCGCTGATGATGTCCATCGCCTTCATCACGGAATCGTAGTTGTGCAGCGGCTCACCCATGCCCATCAGGACCAGATTGCGCAGCCGTTCCCCGTTTTCGTTTAAAATGCGCCTCGCATGCTGCACCTGGGCGACGATTTCCCCCGGCCGCAGATGGCGAACGAATCCCATCTGCCCTGTCGCACAAAAAACGCAGCCCATGGCACAGCCCGCCTGCGTGCTGATGCAGGCCGTGTGGCGTCCTTTGTAGCCCATGATCACGGTCTCGATCTCCTGCCCGTCCTGCAATCTCAGCAGAAACTTCTGCGTCAGCCCATCCGCACTCGGCACATGAGAGGCCACCGGCAGCACATCCAGCCTGTGCCCCTCTGGCGTACCGACATGCGCATCCACCCAGCGTCTCAGCGGCGGCAGAAAGTGCGTGCACTGGCCCAGGTCCGTGACCGCACGATGCTGGAGTGCATTCCACAGCATCGTCCCATGCGCAGGGCGCAGGCCATCCTGCACGACCAGTGCCATCAGTTCATCACGACTGAGATCGTGCAGAGACATCATGGTTTCACTGGCTCTCCATTCAGCTTCATCTTCAGGAACCTCGGCAGATACACCTCCAGCGCACTCACCAGCGCCTCCGCGAAGCGCTGACGACCTTCCGGTGTGTCGCGCAGACGCACGCGGTTCGCCTCGATCTGAAGCCCGGCCACCATCGGATTCTCCGGGATGTGGCGGAAGGTCGTGTAGCCACCACGATAGTAGGGCAGGCTCGGCACCGGCATCCGGGGACTCGGCGTGGAATGGAAGCCACGCTTCTCCAGCAACTCCCCGAGACTCTCCGGCCCATGCAACAGCGCCGTGTAGTCCAGACCAGGATTCAGCCTCATGATCAGAGCCAGACTGCCCTCCTTGATAAACTCAGGCGAGTTCAGCACCGTGGCAGGCTTTTCATAATCCGGCACGGAATGCAGGTAACCCAGCTCCACCCGCACATCCGGGTGACTTTGCCCATGCAGGTCAATGAAGAATGCCAGCCCATGCCGCTCAATCGACGCCTTCAGCGCTTCATCAATAAATGCGTGATACTCACCCCAGACCTTCTCCGCCATCAGGTCTCCCTGCGCCGCTTCCTTGATCTCGCGGTTCGGGTCCAGCTTGCTTCGGTGCAGGTGACTGACCACCAGCGGCATCTGCTTCCCCGTCGCCTTCTTCACCTCCGCCGCGATGCGTCGCGCCAGATCCTGCGTGTTCGAGTCCTCAGTGCGCACTCCAGAAGTCCGGCTAGCCACCCCCTCGGGCTTCAGCTTCCCACCATGCGGAGCCGATATCACCAGCGGCAGCTCGCCCGGCAGATACTCGCAGTACTGCCTCGTCCCAAACACCGGCACTCCCACCTCCCGCGCCTCCGCGAAAAACGGACCGAGGCAGAGAAGCATCGTGAGGAAAAGAATTCGTGTCATGGGGTTGCAGAGCGAAGCTCTAAACCGACCCGCCCACGGAGCAACCCTTTCCCGCAGATCAAAAACGCCTGTTTCTTCACCGGGCCTGCCACAGAGCCGACGTCACCAATCGCTTCAGGGTAAAAAACCAAATCGTCGGAGATGACTGCCCATCCTCCCACCACCCACGTCAGTCTTTTCGTGACGCATCCATCACAAAAGGACACAGAGCCGACGGTTTTGCTCGTAGCGTTTTGAGAGGCAGCGTCCATCGTCGCGACCACTCCCATGGGCAAAGAATTCGATACAACCCCGCAAGACGTCCCGCACGTCGCCACCCAGTTTCGCACGATCTGTACTCCCGTGCCACACCCTGACTCGATCCAGCACATCGAGCGCAGCCGCCAGTTTGAGCCTCTCTCCATGCGCGGCATGCCGCCCATCGTTTGGGACCGTGCTGAGGACATCTTTGTCTTCGACAAGTACGGCAACCGCTGGCTCGACTGGAGCAGCGGTGTGCTCGTGACCAACTGCGGCCACGGCGCTCCCGAAGTCCGGCAGGCGATGATCGACCAGATCAATTCCGGCCTCATTCACAACTACGTCTTCCCCAGCGAAGAGCGCCCTGCCCTGGCTGAACTCATCGCCAGCGTTTCGCCCGATCCTTTGAAGAAGGTTTTCCTGCTCAGCTCCGGCAGTGAGGCCACGGAATGCGCCATCAAGCTCAGTCGTGCGCACGGCATCAGCGTGGGTGGACGTGAAAAGATCGGCATCATTGGCTTTGATCGTGGCTACCATGGACGCACGCTTGCCAGCCAGCAGGCGGGCGGCATGGCAGGGCAAAAGACTTGGATCGTGAATCTCGACCCTGCCATCATCCAGGCCCCCTTCCCTGACGGTTATTGGGAAGGCGACAGCAGCTTCGACGGCTTCCTCGCAGCCATCGAAAAGAGCGGCATGAAGCCCAGTCAGATCGCAGGCGTGATCATGGAAAGCTACCAAGGTGTCGGCCCTGACTTCGCCCCCGTGGAATACATTCAAAAGCTGCGCGCCTGGTGTACAGAGAACGATGTCGTCCTGACCTTTGATGAAGTGCAGTCCGGCTTTGGACGCACGGGCAAGTTCTGGGCCTTCGAGCACTACGGCGTCGTCCCCGATCTCATTTGCTGTGGCAAAGGCATCTCGTCCTCCATGCCACTGAGCGCCGTCATCGGCAGCGCTGCGATCATGGATCAATTCCCGCCCGGCTCCATGACCAGCACACACTCGGGCAACCCCGTCTGCTGTGCCGCCGCTCTCGCGAACATTCGGAAGATCCTCAACGAAGATCTCACCGGCAATGCCGCGCGTCTCGGCCCTGTGCTTCATGAAGGCTGTCTCGCCGTTCAGCGCAAGTATCCTGACCTCGTCGGCAATGTCACCTGCGCGGGCTACGTGGCCGGCATCCAGACCGTGAAACGCGGCACGAAGCAGCCCGATCACGATCTCGCTCATCGAGTCATCGAACTCGGCTATCAGAAGGGCTTGCTCATGTTTGCCCCTGTCGGTGCCTGGGGTCAGACCGTGAAGATCTGCCCACCGCTCACGATGAAACAAGATGCCCTGGAGGAAGGCATCGCCGTACTCCACGAAGCCTTCGATCAGGCCGTGAGCGAGCTGAAGTAAGCCCGCTCATCATCCAGTTCATTTCTGCAAATCGCCCGGAAGTCCGCCTCGACTTCCGGGCGATTTTCTATCTCCTCTCGGCTTCATGGCTTCTTTCTCTGACTGGCTCCAGGCTGCGCGTCCCAAGACATTGGGCGCGGCCATTGCTCCCGTGTTTGTCGGCTTCTTCATCGGCTCACGGCTCGGTGGGCAACCGATCAACATCGCCCTCCTGCTCTGCACGCTCGGCAGCACCATCGCGCTGCAAATCGCCACGAACTGGTTCAACGACGCGCTCGACTTCCAGCAGGGCAAAGACACCGAAGCGCGCGTGGGTCCGCGCCGCATCACCGCTGCGGGCGTGGTCAGTCCGGCGAGCGTGATGATGGCTGGCTTTCTCATGCTGGGCATGGCGACGGCACTCTCGATCCCACTGATCGCGGCACGCGGCCTGCCCATCGTGTGCATCGGTATTCCATCACTCTATTTTTGCTATGGCTACACCGGCGGAGTCGCACCTCTGGCGTATCGCGGACTTGGGGAATTGTTTGTCATCCTCTTCTTCGGCCTCGTGGCGGTGATGGGCTCCGCCTTTGTGCAAAGCGGCGAGTGGCTCACCGGCGGAGTCGTAGGCGGTGTGCAGATCGGCTGCCTTTCCACGGTGCTCATCGCCATCAATAACCTGCGCGACATCGACGAAGATCGCAGCACGGGCAAACGCACGCTCGCCGTACGCTTTGGGGCCACCTTTGCCCGGATGGAAATCACCCTGCTCATCGCTGTGGCTTATGCCGTGGGGCTTTACTGGTGGGATGCCGGCTACACACGCGCCTGCACGCTGCCGCTGGCGGTGCTGCCACTCGGCGTCTTCCTGATCTTCCGAATCTGGACGACTCCGCCCGGCCCGGCCTACAACAAGCTCCTCGCCATGAGCGGCGCGCAACTCCTCGCCTTTGCAGCGCTCTTTTGTGCGGCCATCGATGGCTGAGGCACGCATCCCACTGACGCATGTCTCCCATCTATGTTTATGATTACCTGCTGCGCAGTGGCGTGGCACTGAACTCGGCCTCACATCGCCGCGTGTTCCCAGGCGCGCTGATCCGCGTCGGCGCAGGCTTCGGTTGTGTGCATCCATGGCCGGAATTTGGAGACGTGCCGGTGGAGGAGCAGCTTCGTCTTTTAAGCGAAGGCATCACCACGCCCGTGACTGAGATGGCCCTGCGCTGTGCCGAGGTCGATGGTGCTGCGCGTGAGGCTGGTGTGAGTTTGTTTGAAGGGCTGGAGATCCCGCGCAGTCACTATTCGTGGAGCTTTGCGCAGGCCACGGAGCCGCAGATCCAGCGCGTAGTGAATGAAGGCTGGCACGCCATCAAAGCGAAGGGCTACGCGAACTACGGCGAGACGCGTCGCTTTCTGGAACAGTGCGCACGCGTGGGCGAAAAGAGCGGGCTGAAGCTGCGCGTGGACTTCAATGGCTGTCTCGATGCGTATGGCTTCAGCCAGTTCATCGAGTTCATGCCGCTGCGGACTTATCAGCAGCTTGATCTGATCGAGGACCCCTTCCCTTACGATGCCGCCGCCTGGCAACAAGCGCAGCAAAGATGGGGCGTGAAGCTGGCTCTCGACAAAGGATGGCGCGATGGCAGCACCGGCTTCTCCGCTGTCGTCGTGAAACCCGCGCGTCGTGACTGGCGCATCGTGGCGGAGAGACATCCGCAACATCCGCTGATGCTCACCTCGGCGATGGATCACGCGCTCGGGCAGATGTTCGCGGCTTACGAGGCTGCCATCGCTCGCGAGCAGATCGGAGATCGCGTCGGACTGTGCGGACTCTGCACGCAGCACTTGTTTGAGGAGGATAGTTTCTTTGAGCGCATGAGTTCTCCCGGAGGCCTGTTGCAGCCAGACCTCAGCGGCGGCGGACTCGGTTTCGGCGATGTGCTGGAGCGGCTGCCCTGGCGTCAGCTCGTGTGATCACGCCACCGCGCGTCGCCCGCGATACGCGAGGACAAAGAACAGACACACCACCGCCGTGAGCGCTGTTTCACCCCACCAGAAGCGGGACCAGTCCGTCCTGCCATCCACCTGACAGGCGTGATGCCACCAGCCGCCGCCGAGGTAACCTGCGAGATTGCCCACACCACTCATCAGCAGCGCCAGCAATGCCTGCGCACGCACGCGCCACTTCGGGTCGATGCGCTCCTCCAGATAGATCTGCGTGGTGATGAAGTAGAGCGTGAAAGCCAGTCCATGCAGCGTGGTGCCGAGCATGATCCAGCCTTCGGTGTTCATGGCGTTCATGCCGTAGCGGATCACGCAGATGAAGATGCCGGAGAAGAAGATCCACTTCAGCCGGAAGCGCGTCATCACTCCCGAGAGCACCAGCATGACGAGTATCTCCGTCGTCTGCGCGAGCGACATCACCGCTGAGATATTTTTCACCTCCAGTTCCTTCAATTGCAGCGCCGTGTAGGGATAAAATGCCGCCAGCGGAATGCAGTAAAGCGCCGCCGTGATGAAGACGATTCGGTGATCCCGATGCTTCAGCAGGTCGAGTGCATCCAGCCCGAGGATCTGCCGCCAGCTCCGGTGTTCCTGCGCATCCACAGGCGCGACAGCAGGCAGCATGAAAGTCATCCCAACGACCACGAACCAAAGGCAGGCCGCCGTAAACCCCGCCATGATCGAAGCATCCGAATGCAGCACGAAGCTGATGAGCCAGCAGCCCACCATCCAGCCAAACGTGGCGCAGGCACGCAGTGGCCCGAACTGACGCTTTGCATCCTGAAGCTGGGAAAAAACGAAGCTGCTGGCGATGCTCCACACCGGCATGGACACCAGTGCCTGAACCTGCGCGCACATGAGCACGACTGGATCACCCAGTCGCCAGTGCAGAGACAGGCAGGTCATCGTCAGCGTGAATCCGGTAAGCCCTGCCAGCCAGCGTAGCAGCCGGATCGGAGCCATACGCTGATCTGCCAAGGCTCCGACGAACAGCGGCGAGATGAAGGCAGCCACCGCCGTCGTCGCCAGCACCCAGGGCACGAGATGCCCTTTTCCATACGCTGCGAAGACATTCGCCAGCGGCACATTCCAGATGCCCATGGGCATCGCGGTGAAAAAGAATAAGAGAGCGAGTCTGGCGCGGTTGGGAGGCAAGGTCGCGGATGTTCGATGCGCCGAACCGGGATTCAAGTTTCAGGTTCCATGTTTCCGCACGGAACCATCAGTCGAGCCTCAATCCCAAAAGACGCCGACGCAGCATGTCGAGCGCAGCCTGACTGGAGAGCAGCTTGAAGCGATCCCGCGTGCCGGGATAGAAAAACTTCTTCACCACGGTCCCGCCGTCTTTCGAAGCCAGACCGACAAAAACTGTGCCGACGGGTTTATCCTCCGAGCCGCCCGTCGGACCGGCGATGCCCGTGAGCGCTAGAGCATGATCCGATCCTGATGTCTTCAAAGCTCCCTCAGCCATAGCACGAGCCACGGACTCGCTCACCGCGCCGTGCTGCTCCAGCAGGTCAGCAGGCACGCCCAGATGCTTTTGCTTCGCCTCATTGGCATAGGTGATGAAGCCATGCCCGAAGACTCGCGAGGCTCCACTGACATCGGTGATGCGATTGGAAAGGAAGCCTCCCGTGCATGACTCCGCCGTGGAGAGCCATTGCCCACGCTCGGCGAGGGTTTGGACGATGACCTCCTCGATGAGCCGCCGATCCGTGGACACGATATAGTCGCCGAGATGCTCGCGCACGATGGCTTCGCCGATGGCCACAGGCTCGGACTGGCCGGAAAGGCGCACATCCACATCGCCCTGACGGATGCAGTAGCCGAGGATAAGATCGGGGATGGCTTCGAGCTTCTTCTCCACGCGCTCCACGATGTCGGATTCGCCGAGGCCGGTGACTTTAAAGTAGCGGATGCTGCGGCTGGCGCCGTCCGGCAACAGCGTGCGGAGTCGAGGTTCCACCAGCGTTTCCATCATCGGCTTCAATTCGCGCGGAGGCCCGGGCATGAGAAAGAAGTGCGTATTCCATCCACGGGAGTGACTCAGCTCAGCCGGAAAATAAAGCCCCGGTGCCGTGCCGAAAGGATTGTCTAAAACGATGGCTCCACGAGGCACCATGGCCTGCTTGAGATTCGACGCCGACATCACGCGGTTTCGTTTGGCAAAGAAAGCTTCGAGATGCGATTTGATGCCCTCATTCAGCTCCATCGGCAGTCCGAGCAGTTCCGCCACGGACTCGCGCGTGAGGTCATCATTCGTCGGACCGAGCCCACCGGAGACGAGCACCACATCCGAGCGCGACGCCGCTTCGGCCATGGCTTCTTTGATCACCGCGCCATCCGACACCACAAGATGCCGCGAGACCATGAGCCCGAGCGCAGCGATCTGCTGGCCGAGCCAGGCGGCATTGGTATTGATGGTGTCGCCGAGGAGGAGTTCGTCGCCAGTGTTTACGAGTTCGATGCGCATGGATCTGAGTGCGGGGAGTGTGGAAAGCTGTTTTCGAGCTACTCCATACGCCCCGAATGTCCAGACGGGACTCTTTCCTCTCTATCCGTTACGCCGCCCACGGCCCGTGCTTGAGCACGATCTCAGGCACGTAGGATTTCCAGTCGGGATTCCCATCCCGTAGCATCTGACGGACGTTGGCGCTGGAGATGAAGACGCAGTCATCCAAGCACTCATCAATGATGCGCACGCTGCCAGTATCCAGCAGGTAACGCAGCAGATGCATCTGATGTGGGGATACCTTTGCCTGAGCTCCGGTGCGCAGCTTCCCGGTGATGGGATCACCGACAGGATAGACATAAAGGCGGACCTGATTTTTGAAGAGACGCCCGAAGGCCTCCAGCAGACCGCCACCGAGATCCGCATACCAGCGCTCATTGAAAAGCTCCTCAAACAAAGGCAGTCCGAGCACGATGCCGACCGGTCTCTGTGTGTATCGCGCGAGGTGCGAACTCAGGCGATGAAACTCGGCATATTTCGAAACGAGCACGTTCTTCCCCAGCGCCTGGAGGATGTCGGCACGAGCCAGGAAGTTCTGATACTCCACCTCGCAGTCGTCCATGCAAAGAAGGTTGTGCATCGTGATCTCGCAGATTTCCAGATGCCCGTCAGCGTCAGCACCGAAGTCTGCTTTGAAGGAGGAGATGCCTTTCTCCAGCATATCCAGATTCACCCGTGTGATCGGATCAAAGGTGCCGCGACTGATGAACACGGGCTTTTTATATAGCACATCCGCCACCTGCAAAATCTCACCATCAGGCCCGAAGAGTGCAGCATCGGACAAGCCGCTGCGCACAAGCTGAAGCGCCACGATGCGATCCTCAAAGCTCGCCGACGGGAAGGCAGGACCACTGAAATCGATCATGTCGATCTCCACACGCCAGCGGTTGAGATCATCCATCAGGCTCTCCAAAAAGACGGGCAGGCTGGAGCGCAGATGGAAGGCCGCGAAGAGCAGGTTCACCCCGAGAATACCGAGAGCCTCGGCTTGAAGCGGATTCGTGGCATCAAGCAGTCGCACATGCAGTTGGATGTCGCTGCTAGGCCCCTTGGGATCAGTTTGAAAACGCAGCCCCATCCAGCCATGGCATTCCTCTTTGGTATCGCGGAAGCCTTTCGCGCGAACCGTGTTTGCCAGGGCAAAGAAGGTCGTCGTCTCGCCTCGCTGTGCCGCCAGCCGCTCGTGAACGATCTGGTATTCATGATCCAGCATAGCGACCATGCGCTGCCGTGAGACATAGCGCTGGGCCTTGCCGTAGATCTCATCGCTGAAAGTCATGTCATAGGCCGACATGGTCTTTGCCACCGTTCCTGAAGCACCTCCGGCGCGGAAGAACCAGTTAGCGATCTCCTGCCCTGCCCCGATCTCGGCAAAGGTGCCATAAACACGCTGCGCCAGATTGGTGCGCAGGGCTTTCTCCAGGGTTCCAGGACGTTGGTGCGGATTGGCGATACTCATGGCGGCGGTAGGTGCCAGCCGTTCGCTCGTGGGAATAGCTTTCGCAAGGCTGCGTTGTGCAGGAAGGGGTGGGAAAAGTGACTCAACAGGCATGTCCCTTCATGCAGCCACAACTCGTGCCAAGTTTGCCGCTATTTCTCAGGCAATAATGTCACGCAGCACATTCCCATGCACATCGGTGAGCCGCAGGTCGCGGCCACTGAAACGATAAGACAGTTGTTCGTGATCGATGCCCATGAGATGCAGCACGGTGGCCCACATGTCATAGACGGTGCAGGCGTTTTCGATGGCGTGGTAGCCGAAGTCGTCGGTGGCTCCGTAGATGTGGCCGGGTTTGATGCCACCACCGGCCATCCAGATGGTGAAGCCGTAGGGGTTATGATCGCGACCATCGGTGCCTTGGGCGAAGGGCGTGCGTCCGAACTCGCCCGCCCACACGACGAGCGTGCTATCAAGCAGACCGCGTGATTTGAGGTCTTTGACGAGCGCGGCGATGGGCTGATCGACCTGGCGGGCCATGTTGCCGTGGCCTTTTTTGATCTCGCCGTGCTGATCCCAGGGATTGGGGCCTTGGCCGGCTCCGATCTTCTGCGGCAGGCAACTCAGCTCGATGAAACGCACGCCTCGCTCCACCAATCGCCGTGCGAGCAGGCACTGCCGAGCATACGCGGTGCGCGTGGTGTCGGGACCGTCCATGCCGTAGAGCTTCTTCGTCGCTTCGGTCTCGCCGGAGAGGTCGCAAAGCTCCGGCACGGCGGATTGCATGCGCCAGGCCAGTTCGTAGTTCGAGATCGCGGCTTCGACATGGATGTCGTGCTGTGTGGTGCTGGCGAAGCGGCGGTCCATCGCGCCGATGAAGTCGAGTTGACGGCGCTGGCTGTCGTGAGGCTGCTGCGGGCGGATGTTCTCCACGGCTTCGGCTTCATCGGCTTTGATGATGCTGGCCTGATGCTGTGCGGGGAGGAATCCATTGCTGAACAAACCGACACCACCATGCGGCACGCTGGCACCGCCGCTTTGCAGCACGACATAGCCGGGCAGATCGCGCGACTCAGTGCCGAGGCCGTAGCTCGTCCACGCGCCCGCGCTCGGATAACCGAGAAACGGAAAGCCCGTGTGCATGAAGAAATTGCCCTGCGCATGCTCGCTGAATTTCGCCGTCATGCTGCGAATCACGCAGAGTTCGTCCGTCACAGTCGCCATGTGCGGAAACAACTCGCTCACCGGCATGCCGGATTGGCCGTATCGATGAAATGCCCAATGCGCGGGCTGCACAGTACCGTTGTTGTTGAACTGCGTCTTCTTCACCTCACCGGGCATCGGCTGGCCCGCGTATTTTTCGAGCAACGGTTTCGGATCGAAGGAGTCGAGGTGCGACACGCCGCCGCTCATGTAGCAAAAGATCACGCTGCGTGCCTTTGGTGCGAAACGCTTCGCCCGATGCACCCTCGGCGTCTCCGCCTGCATCAATCCCGCCAACGCCGCCATTCCAAAGCCCGTGGAGGCGCTGGAGAGAATGTGGCGACGTGAGAGGTGTGAGTCCATCAGGCGAAGATGTCGCGTAGCACGTTTCCATGCACATCCGTGAGCCGCAGATCGCGGCCGCTGAAGCGATACGTCAGTTGTTCATGATCCACGCCCATGAGATGCAGCACCGTGGCCCACAGATCATAGACGGTGCAGACGTTCTCGGTGGCGTTGTAGCCGAATTCGTCGGTGGAGCCATAGACGTGGCCGCCTTTGACGCCGCCGCCAGCCATCCAGACGGTGAAGCCGTAGGGGTTGTGATCGCGGCCGTTGCTGCCTTGTGCGAAGGGCGTGCGGCCGAATTCGCCGGCCCAGACGAGCAGCGTGCTGTCGAGCAGGCCGCGTGAACGCAGATCTTTGATGAGTGCGGCGATGGGCTGGTCGATTTGGTTCGCCATCTTGCCGTGGCCTTCATTGAGCGAGCTGTGATGATCCCATGGATTGGCTCCATTGCCGCCGCCGAGGTTGTAGGCGAGCGTGCTGAGTTCGATGAAGCGCACGCCGCGCTCGACGAGACGACGTGCGAGCAGGCACTGGCGGGCGTAGGCGGCTTTTTTCGGCTCGGGATCGTCGAGGCCGTAGAGTTTGCGAGTTGCTTCGGATTCGCCCGAGATCTCGCACAGCTCCGGCACGGCGGATTGCATGCGCCAGGCCATCTCGTAGTTAGAAATCGCGGCCTCCACATGCATGTCGTGCTGCGTGGTGCTGACAAAGCGGCGGTCCATCGCGCCGATGAAGTCGAGCTGCCTGCGCTGCATGTCGTGCGGCTGGCGCGGGCGGATGTTGGCGACAGCTTCGGCTTCATCGGCCTTCACGATGCTGGCCTGATGCTGCGCGGGCAGGAAGCCATTGCTAAAAAGTCCCACGCCGCCATGCGGAGTGGCCGCGCCGCCGCTTTGCAGCACGACGTAGCCCGGCAGATCGCGCGACTCGGTGCCGAGGCCGTAGCTCGTCCACGCGCCCGCACTGGGGAAGCCGAGGAAGGGAAAGCCGGTGTGCATGAAGAAGTTCCCCTGCGCATGCTCGCTGAACTTCGCGGTCATGCTGCGGATCATGCAAAGATCATCCGCCACGCCGCCGATCTGCGGAAACAGGTCGCTCACCTCAAGGCCCGACTGCCCATAGCGTTTGAAGTCCCAGTGCGAAGGCTGGACGGTGCCGTTGTTGTTGAACTGCGTCTTCTTCACATCCCCCGGCATCGGTTTGCCCGCGAACTTCTTGAGCATCGGCTTGTGATCGAACGAATCGACATGCGACACGCCGCCGCTCATGTAGAGGAAGATAACCGAGCGTGCCTTCGGAGCGAAGCGCTTGGCGCGATGCACGAGCGCAGCTTGTGATTCTTCCTGCATCAATCCGGCGAGAGCGGCCATGCCGAAGCCGGTGGAGGCACGGGAGAGAAGATGGCGACGATTCATGGCATTCATTGCAGGTAGATGAACTCTTTGAGGTTGATGAGGCTCTGCGCGAGGCTAGTCCAAGCCTGGACTTTCGGATCATCGTCATTGGTGCTGTTGCGAGCCGATTCGATGGATTGGGTGAGCTGGTCTCTTTGCCCCTGGAGAATAGCGAGTTGCTGGCGCTGTGCATCGGTGAGCGTGGCGAGGATGTCAGTCTCGCTGAGGGTGCTGAATTCGACGCGGGAGGTTTGGGCGATTTCATCGGCGGTGAGCGAGCGGTCGTAGAGGCGGGCGCGGTAGATGCGACCGCTGAGGCCTTTGTTGCCAGCCGGGTTGCCATGGCGGCAGCCAAGAAGCACCTGGCTCTTTCCGGGCTCGAAGAACGCACCGGGAGCCTTGCGGTAAGTGCGGCCATACGGCTTGCCATCGCGATAGCCGGTGATGGTGCCATCGGCTTGATACACGACGGCGACATGCACGGGGCGCGTAGCTGCTTCGGTCTCAGGCGGGCCTTCGAAGAGTTCACTGCGATTGAAATGATCGCTGCCAGCGACCCAGTGCGCGGGTGTTTTTTCGGCGAAGACGAGCGAATCAAACACGCCACCATCGCGCTCCTGCACGGTGATCACTCCACCGCCGCGCTGGGTGAGGTTGTCGAGCATGACCCAGGCTTCGAGGGTCTTGGTGGTGAGCTTTTTCGGCAAGGCACCGCTTTCGGCCATGGATTTGCCATCGAGAACCAACGCGCCGTTTTCGATGCGGGCGGAACCGGTGAAGGTGAGCGAGAGCTTGCCCTTCGTGTCACTGGAATCCTTGTCGAAGGTCCATTCGGCGAGGGGAGATGGAGCGGATAGGACCGGCGGAGTCAAAGGCTGGCCAGCGAGGAGTTTGTTGCGCGCAGGATCGAGAATCGCGGCGATTTGACCATTTAATGCTGAGATCTGCTTTTCTTGTTCGGCGAGCTTTTGCGCCTGGTCGGTGCTTTCGGTCTGAAGCGCGGTCAGATAGGCGAGGCTTTGTTTCACCTCGTCATCGGTGGCATCACGCGAGAATGCCTCACGGAACATCTGACGAATGAGGAGGTCGTCGGGACGGTTCTTGGCATCGTTGATCGTGCGCATTGCCCAACCGCGTGACCAGTCGATGACACGCGTGTCATTGAGCAGCGCTAGAGACTGCGCGGGGACGTTGGTGACATCGCGCTTGCCACGCGTGCTGAAGGGCACGGGAGCGTCGAAGGTGGTGAGGAAGGGGTTCAGGGAATTGCGGATGACTTTGATGTAGATGCTGCGTCGTGGATCACCCGCGTCGGCGGACTCGCCGAAGGGAGTGGGGGCGAATTTGCCGGAAAGTGTGACGATGGAGTCGCGGATGGCCTCAGCTTCCAGGCGGCGGATGCTCCAATGGCTGAGGAGTTTGTTCTCCGGGTCTTTGGCGTTGCTGCCTGCGGCGCGTTGGAAGGTCTTGGAGAGCAAGATGTCACGCAGCAGACTCTTGATGCTGCCGCCGGAGGCGATGAAGCGCTGCGCGAGGAAATCGAGCAGATCTGGATGCGTCGGCAGATCACCGAGTTTGCCGAAGTTATCGACGCTGGCGACGATGCCACGTCCGAAGACGTGATGCCACACGCGATTGACGATGACGCGGGCGGTGAGCGGGTTGCGCTGCATGTCGGCCATGTGCTCGGCGAGTTCGAGGCGACCGCTGGACTTCGTGTTGAAGGGCGTGGGATCGAGCGCGTCGAGGAAACGGCGTGGAACGAGTTCAGCGGGCTGTTTGTGCTCGCCACGGACAAAGAGCGGCGCGTCTTTGGCATCGGCCTCGATGATGCCTGGGACACGCGTGGGCATGGGGAGCTTGGATTCGAGATCGCGATAGCGTTTCACGAGCGCGGCGGCCTCGGGCATGTCGGCGAGGTTGTTCGCCAGTTTTCCGGTTTGCAGGAGCTGGTCGAGCGCTTCCGCGTGCTCGTCGCTGAGCGTGCCGCTTTGCCACGCGCGGATCGTTTCCGGCACGGAGAAGACCAGACGCTCCTCGGTGGATGGCGGGGGATTTTTGTCCTTGGTGATGGCCACATCCGTGAGGCCAAACCACGAGCGCGAGTCCTTGCCATACTCCGCTGGCATGTCGGCGGAGGTCGTCACCTGGATGAAGATTTCATCGCCTTTCCAGAATTCGAGATCGAGCGAGCGCCAGCCGAGCTTTTCTTCTTTGGCTTCCTTGAGTTCCACCGCCTTGTGAATGGTGCCAGTGCGCGGGTAATTTTGCACGACGTATTTGAACTTCACGCCGCCATTGCCCGCCAGACGAAACCACAGCGTGCCGCCCTCGCACTTGAAGCGGTTGGAGAAAAGCACGGCGCGTTCCTTCGTGCTGAGCACATCGCTGAAGTAGCCGGAAGGATGAATCCGTGACAGCAGTCGGTCGCCATCCAAGGCCACGGAGAATTCGCCAGCCTTGGTGAGTGAAACGCCGCTGGCATTCCATTGATAAGCCGAGAGACCAGGGCGCTTCGGATCAAAACGATCTGCTGAATTGCCCTTCGCAGTCTTCAGCCAATGCGCGGCCACCGCGTCTTTGATCTGCTGCTTGAGTTTCGCCAACTGCTCATGCTCGGCCTTGCCAGTGCCGGGAGCGTTCACATCGATCACGGCCGGATGCGTGCTCGTGAAGATGCCGTAGAGAGCGTAGAAGTCGGCCTGCGAGATGGCATCGAACTTGTGATTATGGCAGCGCGCGCAACTCACCGTGAGCGCTTGGAAGGCCTTGGTGACGGTATCGATCTGGTTGTCGGTGAACGTGACCATTTCATCGAGCGAATCGACCGGCGAGAAACCGTGCAGCACCATGCGAAGCTGCGCGATGCCGATGGCGCTTTCATTGATGCCATTCTTGAGGCGCGGCTTCGGCAGCAGATCGCCGGCGATGGCTTCTTTGACGAGTTGAGGATACGGAACGTCGTCGTTGAAGGCGCGGATGAGGTAGTCGCGGTAACGCCACGCGTAGGGGATGGGGGGATCGCCTTCGGAGCCGTAGCTCTCGGCGTAGCGCACCCAGTCCATGAAGTGACGGGCCCATTTTTCGCCGAAGGCGGGACTAGCGAGCAATTGATCGACAGTTTGATCACCGCTCGGTGGAAGGCCGGTGAGGACGTAACTCGTGCGACGACGCAGCGTCTGCCCATCGGCCTGTGGCGCGGCGGGAATGCCTTGTTTGACGAGATCGGCGTCGATGTAGTCGTCGATGGTCTTGTTCGCGGGCTGCTTCGAGATCGGTTGGAAGGCCCACCATTGCTTGCGACGTTCAAGAATGGTCTTCCAGTCGGTTTCTTTGGCGACTTGCTCCTTCGAAGGTGGCAAATCGCGTGGATCAGCTGCGCCGTCGCGAATCCAGCGTTCAAAGTCGGCGATGACCTTGTCGTCGAGCTTGGCGCCAGCTTTGGGCATCTTGAGATCTTCGTGCTCGTGCTTGATCGTTTGAATCAGCAACGAAGCCGCGGGATCGCCGGGTTTGATGACATCACCCGTTTCACCGCCGGATTGCCAGCCTGCGCGGGAGTCGAGCACGAGGCCGCCTTTCTGTTTCGTAGCCGCGCTGTGGCACTCGTAGCACTCCTGCGCGAGAATCGGGCGGATCTTCGACTCGAAGAACTCGATCTGCGCTGGCGTGGCGGCAGTGGATTGACCGCAAAAAGCCGTCAAAAGGAACAAAAAAGAAAACTGTTTCATGCCAGGAGCCTCCGGGTGATGTTTTCAGCGGCTTCGATGCACAGACGACCTGCTTTTTCGAATTGGTCGCGCTTCAGGCGGAAGGATGGGGACATGACGGTGATGGCGGCGACGGGGTAATGGTATTCGTCAAGGATGGCGGCGGCGACGCAGTGGATGCCTTCCAGCCCTTCGGCGATGTCGGTGGAGAAGCATCGTTTGCGAGTTTTGGCGAGATCGACCTCCAAGGCACTGCGCGTGGCAAGTGTGGTTGGTGTGTATTGTTTGAGCTTCGTGGCGGCGAAGAATTTCTCGAGTTCGGCAGGCGGGAGATGCGCGAGGACGGCTTTGCCTGGCGCACACGAATACATTGGCACTTGCAGGCCAACGGTACTGCTGACTTTGATCGGCTGCGAGGAGATGCATTGCTCCAGCACGGTCATTTTGTGATTCACGCTGGTGAGGAGCTGCGTGGTCTCGCCAGACTCATCGCGCAGCCATTTGAGGGATTCCAAGGCGCACACAACGAGGCTTTTCTCGCGCACTTGAGGGCGGGAGAGGTCGAAGAGCTTGTTGGTGAGAACGAAGCGTTTGTCGTCCTCGCGGCGCTGGAGGTAGCCGCGGTTGTGTAGTGTGCCAGTGATGCGGAAGACGGAGTTCACCGGCAAATCCAGCTCGCGGGCGATCTCGGTGAGGCTCAAGCCCGCACGGTGCTGGCCGAGAAGTTCGAGAATGGCGAGCGTGCGTTCGGTGCCGGGTGCGAGGGTGTCTTCAGATGGGGAGATGACTGCTTCTTTGATCATTCTAAATTTAGAAACGTTTCTGGATTTGGAATTCTTGCTTCCATGTGAGACACAGCCTAGAAAGGCTGTGCTACTATGAAATCCGTCATCGCTGTTCACCCTGGTCATTTGGAAATTCTCGACACGCCTGTGCCGAAGCCGGGGCCGTATCAGGCGCTGGTGAAGACGGAGTGCGCCTGCCTTTGCAACCGCACGGACAGTGAACTGCTACACGGGCGGTTCCCCGGCATGGAGGACAAGTTTCCTTTCGCGCTCGGACACGAGACCGTGGGGATCGTCACGACGGTCGGTGAGAAGGTGCGGAACTTTGCGGTGGGTGATCGAGCTGTCGGTGGACTGAGCTTTGACCTGCAAATGGAAGGCGTGGACTCGGGTTGGGGCGGCTTTGGTGAATACACACTGGCGAATGATCATGCGGCGATGGTCGAGGACGGTGTGGCGGATGGGGCGAATGGCTGGGTCGAGGTGTATGAGATCCAGACGAAGGTGGATGCGGATATCCCACCACAAGAAGCTGTGCTGCTATGTACCTGGCGCGAGGTGCTGGGTGCGTTTCGTGATTTTCATCTCCAGCCCGGCGATGATGTGCTGATCTTCGGCGCGGGCCCGGTGGGGCTGAGTTTTGTGAAGCTCGGGCGACTTTTCGGACTGCGCTGGATTGGCATCGTGGATCGCCATGCGGACAAGCGCGCGAAGGCGATCTCGTTCGGCGCGGATGCCGCGTTTGAGCCGGGACAGATCGAGACACCAGGCAAGCTGGATGCGGTGATCGATGCGGTTGGGAGTACGGACATTCTTCAGCAAGGCCTGCCGTTGCTGCGTCGTGGTGGATCACACTGCATCTATGGCGTGCTGACGCAGCCAGTGCTGCACCTCGACAAATCGAAGGGCGACTTCAATTTCAACGTGCTGGTGCATCAATGGCCGACACGGAAATACGAGCGCGAAAGCCAGCCGCAGCTTTGTCAGTGGATCCGTGAAGGAAAGCTGACATCGGCGGACTTTATCACGCATCGGTTCCCGCTCGCCGACATCCGCGAGGCCTTTGATGAAGTGGCCCGACGCGGCGTCATCAAGGCGCTAATCGAGTATCCGGCGTGATCAGTCACGCGCGATCCGCGATCGCGAGCACTGTCTGGAAGTGAGGGCTGCGGGTCTCGCGATGCACGATGCTGGTCTCCACTTTTTGGAAGCCAGCGTCGGAGAGCATCTCGTGGAGTTCGGCCTCGGAGAAGCCAAGCCAGACATCGGCATACAGCTCGCGTGCCTTTTCAAACTGATGCTTGAGGAGATCGAGGATGATGATGCGTCCGCCGGGCTTCAGCAGAGCAAAGGCGGCGCGCAGGGCCTGGGCGGGGCGTTGGGCGTGATGCAGCGCCTGGCTGAGAAAAACAAGATCGACACTGCCGGGCTCGATGGGTGGGTTCTCGATGTCACCAAGACGGAACTCAAGATTCGTGAAGCCGTGCTGTCTCGCGAGATCGGCTCCGTAGGTGACCATTGCCTCGCTGTTGTCCACGGCGATGACCTTCTTCGCGCGCTGGGCCAGTAGCTGGGAAAGCGTTCCCTCACCCGCGCCGAGATCAGCAATGACGAGGGGGGGCATGAGCTTCAGCAACATCTCGCCCATGCCTTTCCACGAGCGGCCAGGGATGTAGTGGCGGCCAAATTTGCCCGCGAGCGCATCGAAGTAAGCCTGCGCTGTTCGTTCGCGCTTTTGCAGCACGACTTTCAGCGCATGGGAGTCCTTTTTCACCTCACGGATTTCATCGCCTGCGGACTCCAGCAGGGCGAGGAAGTGCTGCCAGAACTCGGCCTGTTTCCGATCCGGTTCTTCGAGGCGATAGAGGCGGTTTTTACCCGAGCGGCGATCACTCACCAGCCCGGCAGCCTTGAGCTTGCTGAGCTGGGCAGAGATGTTCGACTGTGGTAGAGACAGGATCTCCTGAAGCTCGGCCACGCTGAGTTCCTCACGCTTCAGCAGCAACAACAGACGCACCCGCGTGGGGTCGGCGATCAGGCTGAGGGATTTGAGAAGAGAGGTCAATGCACCGGTATCGTATCAACGCATCGTGATACATCAATCCATAAGAACAGCCGCCACCGAGGCTCACGGCAGGGGCTTGGGTTTCTTTGCCTTTTTGGGCTTGTCCGCCGTTTTTGTGCGTGGGGAGAGATACTGATCAAAGACATCCCCCTGCCCTAGCGCGCGAGGATCGTTTTGACGTTTCAGCTCGGCCATAAGTTTGTCATGCAGAGCTTGGCGCTTCGGGGCGAAGGTTGGATCGGCGGCGAGGTTCTTCACGCAATCAGGGTCGCTGGAGATGTCGAAGAGCTGCTCCGTCGGGCGTTTGCCGAAGGCGTGCTGCCAGAAGGGATCGCTTTCGCCAGCGGCTTCGGCCCAGGCCTTCGTGGGGCTGGCGTCGGTGTCTTTAAAACCTGTGCCGGGATCGCCACAGGGCCAGCGATCTGCGGCGAAGTTGTGGACGTAGAGAAGTGAGCCTTCACGGATCGCACGCGCAGGATAGCCAAGCCCGGCAGGTGATCCTGGGCGGGTCAGCACGTCGTTGCGCTCGCGCCCGATGATGAGGAAGTCGCGCGGCTGCTTGGGCTCATTTTTCAGCAGATCCGTGAAGCTACGACCGGTGATGGGCGACATGCCGGCAGCGATTCCATCGATCCCGAGCAACTCCAGGAAAGTGGGCGCGAGGTCGATGAAACTGATGAAGTCCGCCACACGACGTCCGGGCTTGGCAATGCCATCTGCCCATGTCGCGATGAAGGGAATGTGATGCGCATCATCATAGGTGTGGCCTTTCACGCGGGGGAAAGGCATGCCGTGATCCGAAGTCACGATGATGAGTGTGTTCTTGGCCTCGCCACTGGCCTCAAGAGCGGCGATGAGCGATCCGACTTCAGCATCGTAGGTCTCCACCTCCACGGCGTAGTCCAGCATGTCTTTGCGCACGGTTTCATTGTCGGGCCAGTAGGCGGGCACATGCTGGATATCCGAGGGCTTCTTGCCTGCGGCAATGCCGGAGTCGAGCTTGTAGGCGCGATGCGGATTGGCACTGCCGAACCAATAAAAGAAGGGTTTCCCTGGTGTGCGCGTCTTCAGAAATTCCGTCAATGCACCGCCAGCCCGGGTGACACCCTTTTTGCCACTGCCAGGGAAGCCGAAGTCGCGAGGGCTGCCATCGGCGAGCTTCGCATCGCCAGGGCCCCAGGTCTTGCCCTCGCAGCCCACATTGATGCCCGCTTTCACGAGCACCTCGCTGAAGGCCATGAACTTGGAGGGAAAGTAGGGCTGGTGATTCGCCGCCTCTTCGAGCTGCCAGGGATTGCGCCCGGTGAGAATGGCGGCGCGTGAGGGCGCGCATTTCGAGGTGGGCGTGTAGGCATTGTCAAAGACGAGGCCGCTCTTCGCCAGCTTGTCGATGTTCGGCGTCTTCACCCAGGTGCAGCCGTAGGCTTCGCCAAAATGGCGCGAGGCATCATCGGCGATGATGAAGAGGATGTTCGGAGGCGTTGCACCAAAGACGGGAAGGCAGCAGGCAGCGAGTAGGACCAGGAGCTTATTCATGAGGCGCAGTGTAACGACGCTCGGCGCACCGCATTTCGCCGAAAACAGGGCGCCGTCACTTCTTCGGCATCATGCGGAGCCGTCCGAACTGCCGCAAATTCGTGCGCTGGTTCTTCTCTCCGGCCAGCCAGTCCTCATGGAGGAAGTTGCCGAAGTTCCCCTGCCCTTTCGCCTTCTCATCGAGATCCCCGATAGCGATGTTCAGCCCCATCACGACTTCCTGATCACTGGGAGCAAAGAACGTCCCGGGCTTCAGTTCTAGACAAGGATCAAAGGCGATGCTCCACTCGATGATGTAGCCTTTGCCATCCGTTTTTGGTTTGGCTACGGCCTGCATGGCACCGCTCTCGATCCACTTCCGGTAAGTGCTCCAGGCTTCAGGCTTTACTCTCGGCTCCCCTTCCAGCAAACCACCCGTGCCGATGCCCCCGAGGCGGGATTTGGTGAGGTTGCACACCATCTGCCAACTATGACCGCTGCCACTTGCGTTCTCGTCACCTTCCCACGTGTTCGCCGCATTGATGAGGATCTCCATCTCATCGCCGAACCACGGCCAGCCGAGCGGCGTGAGTTCGTGAGCCTGTGGATTTTTCTCCGGCAGCCAGCGGTCCGTGTCGATGCCGTAGAGCACATCGTCCGTGACATCGAAGGCAAACCACAGCCGCGAGTCGTCATACTTGACCCAGCCGCGGAGCGAGAGATCCGCCGGGCTCGTGGTCGGCGTGAATTGCGGTGTCCAGCCTTTCGTTCCCTCAAAGGAAGTCGCATCGGCCCATTCGTCTTTGCCAATGATGCCATCAAGCTTCGGCGACGAACCCTGTGGGGCAGAGAGCTCACTCGGCCACTCTCCAGCTATGAGCAGGCTCGCAGAACTCAGGAGAACAGCCAAAAGGGAGTATGGGGCGAGGTTCATCTGGCAGTCGTTTGTTTCTCAATCGGCTTCTTCAAAAATAACCTGATCACTCAGCCTGCCTGCACATGACGAGACTGACGCTTCGCGCCGCGCACGCTCGTTTTCGCTGAAAGCGAACGCCCACGCAGGTTCAGCGCTTCACGGCTTGGCGTGCGATGCCAGTCAGCCTCCAGCGTGCTCGCTGCCAGCTCCGCATCCACACCGGATTCTTGAACGAGGAAGTCGAACAACGCCTGCGCCACCACACCGAGCGCGATTTGATGCGTGCGCCGAAGCGTGGCATGCAGCCAGTCGCTGAAGCGGAGAAACTCGGCAAAGGGCGAAGCCTCATCGCGCCACAGCAGCTTCAGAGTGGTCGTGAAGTGGCCACTGTTCGCCACGATGTCCCAATAGCGCGCGAAGCGTCTCATGCGCTGCATGTCGGCAAAGGGGATGTCTCGCGTGGAAAGGATCTCGTAGGGCGGATGTGGCGCATAGATCATGCGATACTCATCATCGTGCCGAACGATGGGCGTGCCGCGCAGACGCTTGAGGATGCCGATTTGGATTTCCTGCGGCCCGAGGTGCACGAGGCGGTCAAAGCCGCGCCCGAAGCTCTCGATGCCTTCGCCGGGCAAACCGACGATGAGATCGGCGTGGATGTGGACGCCGGTTTCTTCTCGGAGGAAGCGAAAGTTGTCCGCGAGGCGGTCGAGGTTCTGCCGGCGGCTGATGTTTTTCGAGGTGGCATCATCAAAGGTCTGGATACCGACCTCAAACTGCACCGCACCGGCTGGGAACTGCCGGATGAGGCCACGCAACTGCTCGGGCAGGCGGTCCGGCACCATCTCAAAGTGCAAAAACAGCCCCTCACGCCAGCGGTCGAGGAAGAACTGCAAAATGGCCGTGCTCGTGGGCAGATGCAGATTGAAGGTGCGGTCCACAAACTTGAACTGCGTGGCTCCGCGATCCAACAGCCGCTGCATCGACGCCAAAAACGCCTCCGTGGCAAAGGCGCGGACGGGAATGTCGAGCGACGACAAACAGAACTCGCAGGTGAACGGGCAGCCACGCGAGGCCTCGACGTAGATGACACGGTTTTTGAGGTCTTCGTCCGTGTAGAGATCGTAGGGCGAGGCGATCTGGTTCAGCACCGGCAACTCGGCGGCGATGACCTTTGGAAATGACGAATTCCGAATGACGAATGACGAAGCACTGACCTCCTCCGCTCCAGTTTCGTCATTCGTCATTCGAGCTTCGTCATTCAACAACCCACGGCACACCTCCGCGAACTTCACATCCGCCTCGCCGGTGATCACGTGATCCGCCAGCGCGACGATCTCCTGCCCCTCGGTCTCATACGACACCTCCGGCCCGCCGAGGATCACGGCCAGCTCTGGCCTGATTCGTTTCAGCAAAGCCACCACCTCCGTCGTCTGCTCCACATTCCAAATATAGACCCCAAAGCCGACGATGAGTGGCTCTTTAGCAAGAATGGCCTCCACGATCTCCAGCGGCTGCTGATTGATCACAAACTCGGCCATGCAGGCGCGATCCCGCAGCTCACCGAGGTTCGCCATGAGGTAGCGAAGGCCGAAGGAGGCGTGGATGTATTTGGCGTTGAGCGAGGCGAGGACGATGTCCGGCATGAGCGGGGATAGTGGCGGCTTCTGCCGGGCGCGGCAAACGGCAGTTCCAAAGTGGTCCGCACAGTCCTCTGTGCGGTTTGGTGACGTGGAAACGCTTATGCCGCACAGAGGACTGTGCGGACCACACTACTTCTTCCCCTTGCCTTTGCCCTTCTTCGCATTGCCAGCGTTTGCTTCCATGAGATCGGGGAGCGGGAGGTAGTCCCAGTCTAGGATCATCTTTTCGGCGAGCGCGGCGCGGAGTTCGCGTTCGGTGGCGGCGAGTTCGGGTTGGCCACTGAGGTTGTTTAGCTCGGCGGGATCGGCTTCGAGGTCGTAGAGTTCATAAGCGGGGCGCGGCGTGGTGAAGTAGGTTTTCACCATGCCGGGCGGGAGTTTGCCAGCGGCGTTGGCCTCCTGCATTTGCTTCCATGCTGCTCCACCGGCGGAATCGACGGGCGAATACGGAATCCAAGGCGTGCAGTTGTAGATGAACTTGAAGCGATCACTGCGCACGGCGCGGGCGAGGTCGTAGCCAGCGTTCGTCATGTCGGCTTGCACGGGGGCGGAGCCGTGAGGGCCGCGCTCGACGAAGAGGTGCTTTCTCGGCGTGTGGGCTTCGCCTTTGAGCAGAGGGAGGAAACTCACACCGCTCATTTTGGAACCTGCTTCGAGTCCAGCGGCAGCTAGCAGCGTGGGCGCGAGATCTTCGGCGCTGATGAGGGCACGGGAATCGCCGCCGGGCTTCACGACGCCGGGCCAGCGGACGAGGAAAGGCACGTTCGAGCCGGGATCGTAAAGGGAGCCTTTGCCGTGGGGCATGGCCATGCCGTTGTCGCCGCAGAAGACGATGAGCGTGCTGTCCATGAGGTCGCGTTTTTTGAGCACCTCGAGCACGCCCGCGACGGTGCGGTCCACGCGATTCACCTCGGCGCAGTAGTCGGCGAGCTGCTCACGCACGCCAGGCAGATCCGGCCAATGCGCGGGCACTTTCAGCGAGGCGGGATCAGGGCGGAACTCGGCGGGGGCATTCCAGGCGTGATGCGGGTCGCTGAAGTTCGCCCACATGAAGAAGGGTTTATCATTCGGCTTCTTGTCGAGAAAGGCGGCGACTTGTCCGGCCACTTCGTTGTCCGAGCAGGTGTTTAGCGAGTCCACGCGGTCGATGAAGGTCTTCAATTGATGCTCTTGGAAGACTTTCGAGGCCGCCGCGCCGACTTTGGCCGAACCATCGAGATGGAAGCTGCGTCCGCACACGCCAGTGAAGTAGCCGCCTTTGTCGCGGAGCAGTTCCGGCAGCGTGATTTCATCCCGAGGCAGCGGCGCGGAGAAGCGCGTCATGCGGGCGGCCACGGGCGAGCGACCGGTCATGAGCGTGGCACGCGAGGGCACGCACTGCGGTGCGCCGGTGAAGAAGCGATGGAACTTCATGCCCTCGGCCGCGAGCTGATCAAGCGTGGGCGTTTTGACGTTCGGGCTGCCGTAGGTGCTGAGGAAGGGGTAGCTGTGGTCGTCGCTGAGGAGGAACAAGATGTTCGGGCGCTGCTCCGCAGCGAATGACGAAATCAGAAGGACGAATGACGAAAGGAAGATGAGAAGGCACTTCATGGTGGCGATGAAACGAAGGTAGGCGGCTGAGATTGCGGCGAATATCCCGGCGCTGACAAACGGGGGAAGCGTGCTTTGATTTCCGCATGGCCACTCCTCGATTCAACCGTCGCTCGTTCCTTCATTCTGCTCTCGCGGGTTCTGCGGCCTCTGGGCTGAATGCGGCTCCGGTCGGCGATGCGGCCCATTTTGACGAGCCAGCGCAGAAGCTGGCGCTCCAGGATGATGCGGATGTGATCGTCTGCGGTGCGGGACCTGCGGGGATCGCGGCGGCGATCACGGCGGCACGGGCGGGGGCCAGGACGCGGCTGTTTGAGGTTCACGGCTGCCTCGGCGGGGTGTGGACGGCGGGCCTGCTGACTTACATCTTTGATTTCGACAAGCCGGGCCTGACTCGTGAACTCACGAAGCGGCTGGATGAACGCGATGCACGCCGCAGCAAGAATCCGAGCCGCTTTGTCTATGAGCCGGAGGAGATGAAGGTGCTGCTGGAGGAGATGTGCGTGGAGGCGGGCGTGAAGTTTCAACTGCACACGCGTGTCGCTGCGGCGTTTCGCGAGGGCGGCAGGCTGCGCACTCTCGTGACGGAGTCGAAGGCGGGCCGTCAGGCCTGGCGTGCGCCTGTTTTCATCGACACGACGGGCGATGGCGATGTGGGGGCGCAGGCCGGATGCGGCTGGGATGTGGGTCAGGACAAGGAGTGCCCCTGCCAGCCGATGACGATGAATGCGCTGGCGGTGGTGAAGGATGCGAAAGCCCTCGCTGCCTTCACTTCCTTCAATGGCACGGATGAGTTCAACGGTCCCGGCGGGCATTTGACCTGTGTAGAGGCTTTCAAAGCGGAACTGAAGCGTGCAGGCATCGAGACCTCGTATGGTCATCCGACGATCTTTCCCGTGCGTGATGATCTGGTCATGCTGATGCTGAATCACGAATACGGCATCAAGCCGTGGGACGCCGCCGCGATCAGCGAGGCCACGGTGCGCTCCAGGGCGGAAGTTTTCCGCGTGATGCGGGCGCTCAGGAAGCTCGGCGGCGTGTGGGAGGGCCTTCAAATCGCTGCCACGGCGGAGCAGATCGGCGTTCGCGATGGTCGGCGCATCCATGGCCGCTACACGATGACGCGGCAGGATTTGATCGAAGGTGCGCGGCAAAAAGATGCCGTGGCTCGTGTGACCTTCGGAGTGGACATTCACGCGGACTCGAAGGAGACAAACGCGAAGAAGCCGATCAACAACGGCGACTTCAAAATGAAGCCTTATGACATCCCGCTGCGTGCGTTGATCGCCAAAGACGTGGACGGCCTCATGATGGCCGGGCGCTGCATCAGCGGCGATTTCATCTCTCACGCCAGCTACCGTGTCACGGGCAACTCAGTGGCCATGGGCGAGGCCGCAGGCGTCATCGCCGCACTCGCGGCCAAGTCAGGTCGCCTGCCCCATGAGGTCGAGTGGAGCGAAGGAGCCGCGAAACTGGCCGCGATGGGTCAGCGAGTGTGATGGGTCAGGCTTTCTTCTTCCCCTTGCCCTTCTTACCCGCTTTGGGCTGCTGTTTTGGGATCACTTTCTCCCAAGGTTCGACGTTGGCTCGCTTGGCATAGGCGTCATACATGGCGCTCATCTGCTTCACGCGCTCGGGCGCTTGCTTGCTGATGTCATGCTGCTCGGAGCGGTCTTGGGCGATGTTGTAGAGTTCCCAGGGCTTGGCGTGCTCGGCGACGAGTTTCCAGTCACCCATGCGCACGGCGCGATTGCCTTCGTGTTCCCAGTAGATGGCTTCGCGCTCGATTTGGCCGCCTTTAAAGAGCGGCGCGAGGCTGCGGCCTTCCATCGGCTTGACGTTGGCGGGATAGGTTGTTTTCGAGAGATCCACGGCGGTGGCCATGAGGTCGATGAGGTGACATGCAGTATGGCAAAGCGGACCGCCGGGTGCTTTTCGAGTAAAGAAGCCCGTTCGATTGCCGGTGTAATTCACATTAATCCCCGCTGGCCAATGCGCGATGAGCGGCGTGCTGATGCCGCCTTCGTGGGTCCAGTGCTTGTGCTTGCGGAAGGGTGTGTTCGAAACGGTGGCCCACGCGGCACCGTAGCCGAGGTAGGTGTCCGCTGGGCCTGCCATGACGCCTTTGCCCTGACGCACGGGAAAGCCGTCGCGGGTTTGTTTCGGCACCATGTCGGGCTGGAGGTAATCCTTGCTCAAAGGCGGCAGCGAAGGCGTCGCGGCACGCGGGTGGCCGATGCCGACGCTGCCGACGACCTCAGCGCAGCCGCCATTGTCCTGAAGGAAGCAGATGAGCGTGTTTTCAAACTGCCCGGCGTCCTTCAGCGTCTGCACGATGCGGCCGATGCCCTGGTCCATGCTGTCCACCATCGCGGCAAAGACCTCCATGCGCCGCTGCTCCCACTCGCCGAATTCCTTTTCGCCCAGATCGGGCGGCAACGGCCAGTTCGTCGTGCTGGCGGCGGTGATGACGCCTTCTTTGAGCATCTTTTCGTAGCGTGCCTTCCGCACGGCCTCATAACCAGCGGCGTAGCGGCCTTTGTATTTCGCGATGTCCTGGGTCTTCGCGTGCATGGGCCAGTGCGCGGCCGTGTAGGCCACGTAGAGGAAGAACGGCTTCGCTTTGTCATGTTCGCGAATGAAGCGCGAGGCGTGGTCGCTGATGGCGTCGGTGTAGTAGTAATCGTCCGCCGGATACTCAGGATCGGCGAAGGGTGAGATGTATTGGTTGTCGCGGGTGAGTGTGTTCGGATCAAAGAAGCTTCCTGCGCCGTGGATGGTGCCGTATAAGCGATCAAAGCCGCGCTGGAGCGGCCAGTTGAACTTTTCGGCCTCGCTCTTCGGCTTCGTCACGTTGGTGACGTGCCACTTGCCGACCGCATACGATTTGTAGCCCGCCGGTTTCAGCGCCTCGGCGATGGTGACGCAGTTCTTGTTCAAATTGCCGGTGTAGCCTTCCAGTTTGCGATCCTCCATCATGTGCCCGATGCCCGCCTGATGCGGATACAGCCCCGTGAGCAGCGCCGCTCGAGTTGGGCAGCAGCGGGCGGTGTTGTAGAACTGCGTGAAGCGAATGCCGCCCTTCGCCAATGCATCGAGATTGGGTGTCTCGATCTCGCCGCCATAGCAGCCGATGTCGGAGAAGCCCATGTCATCGCAGAGGATGTAGAGGATGTTCGGTGGAGCCGCGACGGAGGAGTTCAGGAGAACGAATGACGCAAGGAGGAAGAGGAGAGACTTCATGGATGGATGCTCGAATGGAGACGAAGGCGGAAGATTGAACTTTCCTCGCAATGCCACACGCAGCTATCTCGTTTGCACCCGCCATGATCCGTTCCCTTGCCTCACTCCTCCTTTTCTCCGGCCTGAGCCCTCTATTCTCAGCGGAGAAGCCCAACATCATCGTCATCATGGCCGATGACCTCGGTTACGGCGATGTGGGCTGCTACGGCGCGAAGGCGGTGAAGACGCCGAACATCGACCGGCTGGCTGCCGAGGGCCTGCGCTTCACCAGCGGCTACTGCAGCGCCTCCACCTGCACACCGACGCGTTTTTCGCTACTGACGGGGACGTATGCCTTTCGCCAAAAAGGCACCGGGGTGGCTCCGCCGAACGGCCCGGCACTGATCCAGCCGGGCACGGCGACGATGGCGTCGATTTTGAAAACGGCGGGCTATGCCACGGCGGTGATCGGTAAATGGCATCTCGGCCTGGGCGATCCAAAACCGGACTGGAATGGTGACTTGAAGCCCGGACCGCTGGAAATTGGCTTTGATCACTGCCTGCTGCTGCCCACGACCAACGACCGCGTGCCGCAGGTGTATGTGGAAGATCATCGCGTGAAGAATCTCGACCCGAAAGACCCGCTGTGGGTCGGTGACAAGGCACCGGATGAAAACCATCCCACCGGCATCACGCATCGCGACACGCTGCGCATGAACTGGACACATGGTCACAATCAGACGATCCACAACGGCATCGGCCGCATCGGCTTCTACACCGGCGGCAAAGCGGCCCGCTTCCGCGATGAAGACCTCGGCGATGCGTGGATCAACGAGACCAACCAATGGATCGAGGCGCACAAGGAGAAGCCCTTCTTCCTCTACTTCGCCAGCCACGACATCCATGTGCCACGCATGCCGCATGAGCGCTTCCAGGGCCAGACGCCGCTCGGATTTCGCGGCGATGCCATCGTGGAGTTCGACTGGAGCGTGGGGGAGATCCTGAAGACACTCGACCGGCTCAAGCTGGCCGAAAACACGCTGATCGTGCTCTGCTCCGACAACGGTCCCGTGCTCGATGACGGCTATGAAGATGGCGCGGTGGAGAAACTCGGCACTCACGAACCTGCGGGGCCTTTCAGCGGCGGCAAATACAGCGTCTTCGAAGGTGGCACCCGCACGCCCTTCATCGCGCGATGGGCCGGACGCATCAAACCGGGCGTTTCCGATGAAGTCGTCTGCACCGTCGATCTCGCCGCGAGTTTCGCCGCGCTCACCAGCACGCCGCTGGCTGAAAACGCCTGCCTCGACAGCCAAAACATCCTTCCCGCTCTCCTCGGCGAGCCCGGCGCGAAGGGCCGCGATCACCTGCTCCAGCAGGACAACAACGGTAACAACCTCGGCCTGCGCATGGGCGGGTGGAAGCTCGTGCGCATGAAGAACAAGGGCGCATCCAAAGCTGTGGTGACGAAGAAACAACGTGATGATTCTGGCGGCGTTCATCGCCTTTACCATCTGCCTGATGATCCTGCGGAACAGAAGGATGTGAGTGCGGAGCAGCCGCAGCGGCTGAAGGAGATGATCACGAAGATGGATGAAATCACCGCTGGCGGAAGAACGCGGAAGTAGCGTGCAAAGCAGCACAGCGTCGTGGAGTTTCCCGAAGCTCCCGTCTCACGAGCCCATTCCAAAACGCATCAGGCCGCCAAAGCCGCATGATCACAGCGGACAGCCGTCGCATCTTCGAGATCGACGGCTGGCTCGACCGGCACCTCCGCAAGCCGGACGAAGATCGCCCAAGGGTCACTGCGGGAGGTCCAGGGGCAGGCGGCGTGCTCTTGCAGATGCTGGTAGAGGCGGATGCAGCCGACGATGCCCCCCAGCTCCAAGGCATGCTGGAAGCCGGAACGATAGTCACCCAGCAGGGTGAATGCCTGATCGCCGAGCACCATCATCGTTTTATCCCAATTCATCTGGCCGGGCAGGTGCAGCCGGGACTTGGGGATGAAGTAGAAATAGAATTGCCCGGGCAGGACCATGAGCACTTGATTCACATCGCAGGGATTCGGAACGAAGCTGGAAGACGTATTCATGGGAGAGGCAGCAGAAGTGAGGGTGAGTCGCCACACCGCGCGGGATGCGCGGCGTCCTGCTCTCAAGAAATGTGGGCGATGGTTTTCCGGTCTCAGCGCAGCGATGTCTCTGCGAGCATGGCAGGCCAAAGCGCCGTTCCATCTCCCCGGAACGAAAGCCTGGAGTCACGAGATGCCTCGCCAGGGCGAGATCGGCCTGTACGGCAGCGTGCTTTTTCACATCATGAAGACCCCCGGCCTTCGCCTAGAGGACATCTTCATCGCCAGGCGCAAGGAAGTCTCCCGCATCGCCAAAGAAGCCTACCAGCATGAGCAGGAGCCCGCCGAGTATGTGAAGGTGGACAGCCCCTTCTACTTCCTGCCCGGTGCCACACCCGCAGCAGGCGTCGTCATCGCGCCCATGCAGATCCCTGCCGTGCCGATGCCCGCCCGCCCCGCCGTGCTATCACCCTCCACCTCCAGCAAGCCCGTCAGCCTCAGCGCCGGTGACCGCGAGCGCCTCATCGAAGCCCAGACAGAGCTCGCCAGTGTCGAGGCAAAGATCGTCTTCGAGCAAAAGCGCTGGAAGGACAACAACGAGATCATCAGCAAGCTCACCAACAAATGGCGTGTCCCCGTGCAACAGGGCTCCAACAATCATCGCATCTGCGTCCAGGCCGGCCTGGATATGGATGATGCTGCCGTCAAAGCCCCCGTCCTGCTCGCCCGCAAAAAAGAACTCGAAGCCCTCATCGACGCCATCAAATCCACCCCATCTTCAGAGCCGCAGTCTTCGCCACCCTCGGAAGAAACGAAGCCTGAAAACTGACAACCAAGGTCAGAAGAATGGGAACCGCCGAATGAAAGGCAGGCAGATCAACGATCTCAAAACATCGGCTGCCATTCCTGATTGATCAGGTGCTTCAGGGCTTGGGGAAATGCAGATGCTTGCCTTGTTTGCCGGCCTTGTGGGCTTCGTGCGTGTCTTGCGGGATGCCTGGATCGCCTTGGGCGGTGAGCCATTGATCGAGGGCGGCGCTGAGCTTGGCCTTGATGGCGGCGTGCTCGGGTTTGCTGGCGAGGTTCGTCATCTCGGCGGGATCATCCGCAGTGTGGTAGAGCTGTTCGGCGGGGCGGTGAATGTAGCGCTTCACGAGCTCGTAGGTGTGCGGGTTGTCGAGCGCGGTGGCCATCCAGCTCGACCAATAGGGATTATGCGCAGCACTGCCGCCGAGCAGGCCCATGAGATGCTTCTCGATGAAGATTTCGTCGGGCGTGAGGTTACGGATGTAGCGCCACTCGCCGTCGGTGATGCTGCGGATGGGATACGCGGGGCCTTCGGGGATGTTGTTGTGCGCGGCGTAGGCGTAGTCGCGATGCGTGTCTTTTTCTCCGCGTAGGACAGCGGCAAAGCTGGTGCCGTCAAAGCTGTGCGCGGTCTTCGCTCCAGCGATGTCGAGCAGCGTCGGGGTGACATCGGCGTATTGCACGAGCGCGCTCGTGCGTTTGCCTGCGGTGACTTTTCCGGGCCAGCGGGCGATGAGCGTGGTGTGCAGGCCAGTGTCCCAGCAGGTCCATTTGTTGCCGGGGAACTGCGATCCCTGCTCGCTGGTAAATAGC